>NZ_PCOB01000017.1:0-121208 GCF_002975115.1 Bacillus sp. MYb78 | reverse complement strand
ACCTTTGACAACTTTAAACTTTGTTATTTCTCAGTTGACATACTACCGCAGGTCTCTCTATTCCAAAGCCCGCAGCCTAGTCCTAATGCATACAAGTGGGATAACTTTTGATAAGATTTCAATATGTTTCACCTTCAATTTAACTGTATTGTGGGATTACATTCATTTTGGAAATAATCACACTTAGTAATAAATACAATAAGCTGCCCAAACGGACAGCTTATTTGCATTAAAAACGCTACACATAAACTTTTGCTTTTTTCGACGAATAAGCCACCAAACTAAAGATAGCAGTACTAGAGGGAACGGAATTACCTGAATAAAGAAAAATACTTTCCAAAAATCGTGCATCGTACTACCAGGGGAATCTGTTGCCATCCCGCCAATAAAAAAAGACAATGGAATGACAAGTATATTTATACCTAAACTAATCATTAGAAATGATAGATTCTCCTTCCAGGTTATTGGTAATGCAGCCACGATAAATAAAACCAATGCAGTACCCAGTATAAGAAACAGTGCTCCAAAAAAAAATACAAAGTATAAAATACCATTGATTAAAGGTTCCACAATAGCCCTCCTAAGGATTCATCCTATAGAAACACTCATGTTATTTAGAAAGTCAGGATGCTAAACCTCTTAGTTCTCTTTCAATTTCTTCATCGCTATAGTCTTCTTGTCTTCTACCATTTTATCAGCTTAGAATACTTTATCTACATGCTTATATTCTGGACTGCGTTAGGACATATGTTTCTATTGTACAACCCGCTAGCAAGAAACTCACACTTAGCTCTGCTAATACGATACCTTTAAAGGCTCTGTTCATATTCATTTGCCCCTTTTATCTTTTCGTATTTTTTCTCCATCCATAGACAGTCCATTATGAACGTTTTCATTATAAGTATTGTCTGCTGTTACTGCTTTACTTTCCTTACTATCTGTTTCGGCCCTGATTCTTCTCGTTTACCGTTTCAGTATTACGCTTCAATTCGCATTATCATTACATAAAAAGGACATACCTATTCATATATACCCCTTTATTATTTTATAAAAATCATACAAAAATTAACAATTAATCATTTACTCAACAATAGATAATATGGATAAAGAAAAAATACTAGAGAATATCACAGTGTAGTAGTCTCCTAGTATCTTTTTATAGTATTTTAACGGCTATGCAAATGAGGAGGGATAAAAAAAGACCTCTTACGGAAAGATAAGAGGTCATCAAGAAGATAAAAATGTTGTATTTGAAACACGCGAGTTTCTAATTCACATCATAACACAATATATCCATATATTCAATATATACATTAAATTGAGGGATGTATGTTCAAAAAAACACACGGAATATTAATTTGGAACAGTATGTTTTATTCTTTTAACCTATTTCTTCTACAATGCCGTGATTGTAACAATGAATGGTCTCCTCTATATACTGATGAGCAATTGTAGCAAGTTTTTCTAAATTCTCTTCCGTTACCTCATGAGTAAACAGAACAAAATTACTGTCGGATTCGGAGTTTGTTGAAATGGAACCATCGATCCGTTATGAAATGTTGAGCTTGCATCTCCTAGATTCCATGTAAATATTCGCTAATTCCAATCCCCTTTCGTGTCTATTTTATGTTTAATATAGTCTCGTACCGTATAAACGGGAAATGTTGTTAATTTGAAAAGAGAGCGGAATAAAATTTCTTTATCGCCTCTGTTCTTTCTTCTGTATGATAGAAAAAACGGAGAAAGATGGAATTTTATCTATCCTCATCACTTGTTAGAAAATTCTAATTTGATTAAATTAAAAGAAAATGATATATTGATTTTAGAATAATAATCCAATTAATGGATGACAACCTGATACCTGTAAGTGGACTATGACAATGTCAGATAAACGGGAGGAATTTAATATGAAAAAATTATGTTCATTTGCTTTAATCAGTGCCTTAACCTTTTCGGGTTTTATCGTTTTAGACAGTACGCTACCTGATAAAGCGCGCGCTGAAGTAAATACGATTAAGCAAGCTTCAGCTGTTGTGGATGATTGGCCATGGCAGACGTATTTCTTATTGCATCACAACGTGGACTATCTACAAGAATTAGCCCCTGGTACGTTAAAACAAGGTGATACGTTTGATACGACGGTATATATAGGCGGAAAAGATGTAGGTGTTGTAAAGATTTATCGATTGAACGGAGAAGGTAAATTGCAACGCTACAAAACCATTTCTGCAGGTGAGGCTGGACACCACTACTATTCTAGGTTCAAAACACCAATTACAACGGTTTACACACCAGGTACATATGTGGCAGTACTAAAAGTAGATAATTCATATTATTATGGTGGCTCCTTCCAAATTACAAAGTAAAACATATAGGTATATTTGTCTGAAACGCACTGGGTTACGGTGCGTTTTTGTTATCTAACGAATAAATGATCATGCGGGAAGTCAAAGCATATTATCGAAACGGAGCTGAATGTGACGAAAATTGTAACAGTTAATGCGGATGCAACAGTCCATGTTGGTATTTTAAAAGGGATGACAGGATGTGTTACTAGTTATGATGCGGATACTGGGATGGCCGAAATCTAATTGGATCCATTTACAACGGTTATAATTAGGTCTGTATTTCTAACGCAATAAGATTTGTATAGGACTCTTTAGAAAATTAATATTTGATTTTTATAGTGACTCAATACATTATATGATTAAAACTGAGTTACATATTTTAAAATCATCAACAGGAGAATCTGCAAATTTACGGGTTCTTATTTAAAACATAATGCCAGAAAAGCTGAGGTGAATAAAGTGCAAATTTTAAAACCTTTAAAACGTGACGTATACATTTTTCTTCCATTGTCTATTTATTTTTCCTCCATTTTTATTTCATTCTATATTATAGAGAATACATTCAACTTGCTAAGTTTTTTACCAGCACTTGGAACCCTGTATGTCTGGGTAACTAGTGTGATAGACATTAAAAATAAAAACTACAAAATAAAAAAGCATCTGAACTAGATGCTTTGCTCTTAATGTTATAGAATATTGACGCCCATGACCATACAGCTACCAAAAACAATACATACCAAACCTAAAAATATTAAAAAATCTGGCAGATCAAAATGTTCGAGTAACGCGCCTATTAATAATAAAAAGGGATATACTAGAATTTCAATCCAGGTTACGCCCCCTGCTTTCTTTATTTCTCGGTAAGATACAACGCTGACAAGTAAAACGCCTACTACAATTAACCCTATCCCTAACATCATCCATTCATCCTTTTGAAAATTTAGTATTTCACTTTCATATACTGCTCTTTTACGAGCACCAATAATTCCCTCAATTTCTTCTCTACAGGATGTTCTTGATTTTCAGATACTTCTCTCCCGTATGATGAAAAGCTTTGTGAGCAAGCACTAGTTGTAACTTCCAATTTCGCGTATGAGAATGTATGCTCATTTTCTTTACCAATGTTTTCAGTAGTGCTTCCATTTGAACCAACGCGTATACAGCTTTCATCAAGTTTGGTGCGCTTATCTTCCTTGTTAACCGTGTAATACGTGTCATTGACTTCCCCATATTTCATATCGGCTGTAGATGTAACTGCGGTCCCGTCTGCAGAAAAAGTGACGACACGAAATCCATCTTCTTCTGGCAACAACTCAGCTCCTGGAACATTATATAGTACCAATAGGTCTCCTTCGTATGCTTCTGGAATGAGATAAATGGTATCTGTAGTGTCTTGTCCGAATCGGATACAACCGCTTAAAAGAATCATAATAAAGATCCCACAATACATTATAACTTTTCTCATAGAGTCTCTCCCGTTATGTGTAAGAATGGTATAGTATGTATTATATAATGCAATATATTTCCTTGGATAGAATAAGTTTCTAGTTTGAAGACGATTTTACTATTGTTATATAAAATATTTATGTCAGTGGATGATTAGCACGAAGAGAAATGGAGTGAATTGATGAGCAGACGTTTTGCATTAACATATGAAAATAAGATTTTGAGAAAGATAATGATTACCGTAAGCATTATCTTTCTCGTTTTCATTGCAACAGGGTGTGATTCTGTCCAAAATGAGGCAAAGGATGTAACGGACATTCCGCTTAACAGCAAACTAGATTCCCTTATTTCAGAAAGTATCATTGCCTGGAATCAAGACAAATTAAATCATACAGAAAAACAATTTGAGACGCATGTAATCTATGGAACTGAGATGAAGGATGAAAAAATGTATGTCTACCTCCATTCCCTCATGCAAGGATATAACCGCGAAACACAGACAGTTCCTCAAGCAGGACATTTACTTCCAGTCCGTGTGACAGTCACAAAAAATGGGGATGATTACATCATTGAAGATTACCGTGAACCAGGAGATGGTGCTGAAAATGAACCTACTTTGCGCAACATGTTCCCGAATAAGTATGCGGATCAAGCACTTGCTATATCAAATAAAATAATACAATCATTAGAATCTCGTATGCAAGAATCCGTTTCTAAGTGGCTGGAACAAACAAATAATGAGAGACAAAAAAGATAACAAATATACTATTTATAATTGAATACAAAACAAAAAAGGAGAGAAATAATCTCTCCTTTTTCTACTTTATACCTAGCATTATTTGTTATATCCACCAAGTTGCTGTTCTGCCATAGCAACGAGACGTTTTGTGATTTCTCCACCTACAGAGCCGTTCGCTCTTGCAGTTGAATCCGCACCTAATTGTACGCCGAATTCTTGTGCAATTTCATATTTCATTTGATCCAGTGCGCTTTCTGCACCTGCAACCACTAAAGAGTTGTTACGATTGTTTGCCATCACATATCACCTCCTGTACGTTTAATATGCTACGAAACAAAGAAAATATTATTAGTAAATAAATCCATTTATAACGTGTACTTTTCAACCATTTTACTTTCCCATTACAATTTCAGCATAATAACAGTACAAGTTTTCTTTATTTGCATGAGTTTACAGAATGTGAAATATGATTATGAAGAGTTTTATTTTACAAAAAAATTTATCGATGTAGTTGTATTGCAAGTTCTTCTAAAATATTGACAGATAATATGCCGTGTGTTAAATTCAAAACGTTTAAATATTAAGGAGATGAGTGACAGATGTCAGTTAATAAGATAGAAGAATATTGGTATATGTACGCTAAAGAAAATGAGTTAAACATGAGTGTTCCAGATGCATGGATGTTTGGAGATGGTTCCAAAGAAATGGGAGATGAATTAGGAAGTTTAGTAGTTAAAGGAATCAAAACAGGAACATGCGCTGCACATTGTGTTTATGAGCTTGAAGGGGAAGAAATTCAAAAAGTTGGTCAGTACGATATTGTATTGGATGGAGACAATAATCCATTAGCAATTATAAAATATACAAAGATCGATTTACTAAAAATGAATGAAGTAACAAGTAATTTTGCAAGATCTGAGGGTGAAGGCGATTTAAGCTATGATTATTGGTATAGTGAGCACGTTAAATTTTTCACTTGGGAATTAAGTCGGTATGGACTTACTTTTACTCCAGACTTAATGCTCGTTTGTCAAACGTTTAAAGTAATGGATGTTTATAAAAATTAAACATGAATGAAAATCAAACATGTTTATTTTATATTATGTTTTTAAGCATTTCGTCATGTAAAAAAACAAAATCCCCTTAATACAGGGGTTTTGTAATCTATACTGTTCATAATCCTTAGTAAACCGCTGATACTTTTTGGATAGTTCATACTCAATTTTATCGTACGCCATTGTACCTGCTAATTCTTTACGTGTCTATTCTTCAATATATCAAAATAATATAATCAATTCCATCATCTTAACGCCTCGCTATTTGGTTCAAAACTAGAGCCATTCGTGGATAAAGCAGAACAACTTTCCCCTTCTTATGCCATACTTATCCTTTATTGTTCCTTTATACCTTTAGTAATTGTGTATCGGTAAGGCTTATCGCCTTCTCATACAACTTTGGATGAAGTGAATAGCTGAAAATAAAAGGAACTCTCAGAATAAAGTTTTTAATCAAGTGCGTTCCTTTTATTACTTACTATTTAGCCTACGTACATATTACATAGTGTATTTTTTTATCCAATAAATTGGATTAAAACCTGGTTAAACTTTTCCCGCTCTTCCCAGAATGTGCCGTGACCACTGAATTGAAAAGGTACAAGTTGTGCATTTCCCAATAATTTTTGCGTCTCTTCTCCCTTAGTAAATGGAACAATTTTATCGTGAATACCGTGAATAATTAGCGTCTGTACATTTATTTTACCAAGATCGCTATACACATTTTCATCTCTCAATGTTCTCATAATCGCAGCTGTCGACCAACTAGCCGCTTCCAATCCTAACTGTAGAAACCATTCGAAAAATGGTCCAGTGATTTTCTGAAAGAAAAATTGATCTGTTACACCCTGCAACATATTAGGGCGATCGTTCAGTGTGTCTGTAATGAACTTATTCGCAATCCCTTTTTCCACACTAGTTGGAGATGCAGCACCAATTAGGACTAATTTGGATACTCCAAATCCTTGATAACGAGCCATATAACGAATTGAAATTGCACCACCTGTGGAGTGTCCTGCTAGTGTGACATCTTTAAGCTGTAACGCTTTAATTACTACTGCTATATCATCTGCCAATCTATCAAAATTGTATCCACTGTATGGTTTGTCTGAATTGCCGTACCCCCTCCAATCAATGCCTATACATCGATATCCCATTGCTGGAAGTACATTGTACTGATATTCGAATTGCTTATGGTTTAATGGCCACCCATGTATAAAAAGTATTGTTTTCTTACCTTTCGGATTTATATCTTCTACAAAAATTCTTACATCAGATTCAACAGGTATTAAGTATCCCATGCAGACTCCCCCATGTAATAAAGATTGCCTCTACAATAAGATATTCAGCTTAAGTGAATCTATGCTGTTTCAAGTCTACTCTAAATTGCCCTAAGGAACAGTTCGACTACAAATAATGATTCATGAAATTCGCGTTACATATACAATCGCAACGGTTGTGTTAGATAGAGAGCCTACTTTCAATTCCTTCATTTGTAAATAAGGTGTTGGAAGCTTTCTACGTACTAAATTTAAGTTTACATCTAAATCTTCAACAAACGCGATTTGTGGACCCACGATATTGTATTCAATTTCAGCTTTTGTAATATCTCTTTTTTCTTTCTTTGCCACATTGATTAACAAGCCATTTAATTTATCTGTATCGAACTGAATAAGTATATAGCCGTTTAAAATACTATCCTGAATATCTTCCATTTGATTTGTTATTTTTGAATTTTCAAAGGGTAAGACAGACCGAATATCTTGTAATGAATCGAAGCTCTTCTCTTTTATATAAGTTAAAACCTCTTCATGAAATATATTTACATCGATCAAGGTTCTAAAATATGAAATGACTATAGAGGATTTGTTTGAAGCGATCTCCAACGTTATAAAATCTTTAGATTTTTTTAGTAATTGCATTAATTCCTGCAAAGATTTTATAGAGTGAACAGGTACTTTTTCATGTGGTTTCAATTGATAATACCCTTCCTTTCAAAAAGAACCTATATATAGTTTTTAGAAATTTCTATTTTAAAAATGAGGGATATTTATATGTCAATATGCTCATTAAAAATAATACCTTTTTAACTAACTTAACCAAAATTAGTTAAAAAATGTATTACAAGTAAAAATTTGAAATGTCCCCAAGAAAAATTACAATATTAAAAACATCCTTTCTTTTGGTTCTAAAGAAAGGATGTTTTTATAACAGGCTTTTTCAAGTGTCTATTCTATAGGGTACATTTACCAGTGTTCTTCTCTTTATTATTTCATTAAGTAACATTGGCATTACATTCTGTATGGTTTCTTAAAAAATTTCAGTAAGAGAATATCTTAATTTTGAAGTGTACAAATAGGGAGAGTGACTTCAACTGTAGTCCCCTTATTCATTTCACTCTTAATAAATATCTTTCCCTGATGTGTTTCAATGATTTTATAACAGATCATTAATCCTAAGCCAATCCCCTCTTCTTTAATACTATAAAAAGGTTCTCCGAGGTATGGTATACGTTCTTTTGGAATCCCACACCCTTGATCGATAAAACGAATGCTTACTTGATTATTATCAAGTATATTTATTTGAATCAGAATTTCCCCTCCCATCGGCATAGATTCAATTGCATTTTTTAATATATTAACAAATACTTGTTTTAATTGATTTCCTTCACATGAAATCAATGGAATACCAGGGTTAAGATCGATTCTAAATTTTATATTATGCATCATTGATTGAGGTTGTAGTAGCATTAAAACTTGATCCATTAGCACACTAATGTTATTAGGTTGCATTTTTACTACCTGTGGTTTGGCTACCGCCATAAATTCAGTTGTTATGCTCTCTATACGCTCAATCTCTGATGATACTATATTAATATAACCCTGATTATTCTCATTTTCCGTTGATTTTAGTAATTGCATGAACCCTTTCATTGCAGTTAATGGATTATTAATCTCATGAGCCATTACAGTCGCTAATTGTCCTACAACAGCAAGTTTTTCAGATTTTCGTAATAATTCTTCTGTTTTTAGCCGTTCAGTGATATCACGAGAAATACTTAGAAAAACTTTTTTACCATTTAAGTTAAAAACACGAACACTAAACTCAGTTGTTATTACTTTTCCTGTTGGAAAAACATATTCATCTTGCAAAGTGAAGGAAGTTTGTCCCTTTTTAATTTTTTCTAATAACCTTACGGTTATTTTAGAATCTTGTGGTACTATATTTGAAAATGATAATGAGAGCAACTCTTCTCTACTATATCCAAATCTTCTACACCCAACAGGGTTTACCTCAATAAATCGACTTGGAGCATTATCTTCATTCAGCTCTACTACATATACCGCATCAGTTGCTTGTTCGATTAGTGCACGGTACTTCATTTCACTATCTCTTAATTGCTGGTGTAATCGATGCCGTTCTCTTTCTGCTTGTTTTCTTTCAGAGATGTCTCTACATATTGCTGATAAAGCTATCACATTTCCTCTTACATCTAGTATAGGAGAAACTGTCAGACTGATATCAAGAAGACTCCCATCACTCCGTTGTCTAACAGTTTCTAATCTAGTAACCACCGATTCTCCTGTTAGAATTTTCTGAATATTTTTAAGTGATTCTTCCATTAAAAAATCTGGTACACAAGGTAATCTCTTACCTATGATTTCTTGTGATGACCACCCAAATATCTTTTCATAAGCTTTATTGGCTTGTAAAATATGCCCTTCTCGATCAGAAATGGTAATAGCATCTAGATTGTGCTTTATAAATGATTCCAATAATTCTTTGGTAGCGCTTAATTCTGATTCTACCTTTTTCCTTTCGGTTATATCAACTGTAGAACCAACAACTTCAATAACTTGTCCATTTCGTTTAATCGGCCTAAGCGCAATAAGAATAATAGTTTTATCATTTGGCCAAGGTAATTCAAATATAATTTCTTTTCCTTCCCATGCCTGAAGATAGTACTTCATCAATTGTGGAACTAAATGCGGAGGAACAATAGAAGCATCAATAGTACGTAAGCTTTTTCCTACCACCTGTTCAGAATAAAATCCGTTTTGATAATAAAACTGTCCATCACATAAAGTGTGTATAAAGTGCTTATCCACTTTTTTAAATTTAAAAATTCCTCCTTGAAGCTCATGTACGGTATCTGCAAGTTCTTGCTTCGATTTTTTTAATTCTCGATTCATTTTAGATAAGTCCTGTGTTAAATAATACAATCTCTGGTAGGCTTCCATAAGAAATAGCCCAATTAAAAGTCCTAACGCTATATATAATAGGCCTCCTGTGTAAAGTAATGTAGTATTAAATAATACGCCAACTAACCACTTTATTCCAATAAAAACAGAAAAATATAACGATGCACTTTTAAAAGGATGTAGTTTTTTAAAATAAGTTTTAAAAGTAGAAAATAGAATCCCCATACCTAAATAAGCAATCACAGGAGGTTCCCAATACCCTCCAGTGTAAAAGATACGCATTACAATTATGCTAATTAACGTAATCCAACCAGCAATACGACCAAAGTAAATAAAAGATAGAATAAGAGGAACAACTCGAAGATCGTAGGAAAATCCCATGTATGGAAAAGAAAAGAACATTAACGTAACTGCAATAATCCCTCCATAGAGCTTTTCGAAATATCGACTAGAATTAATTGTAAACACTTGAATAAATATTGCTGCGCTAACTAATAAAGAAAAAATAGAAAGGTTGATGAAATAATCTTTAATAATCATGTAATGTCCCTCCTTGCATTAAGTGTATTCGACAAAAAAACTAAAAATCCTACAAATAGTATAAACAGTTCAAATGCATAAAATTTAAACTAGGATAAAATCTAGAAAAGAAAATAAGGCGAACAGCAGATAAGATATTTTAATGAAAAATAGTTTAAAAAAGATAATAGCAACCGTTAAATACTATTATCTTTTTTCTTTAAGTTATCGTAATATGTCTGATACTTTAAGGGACGTGGTATGTCATTTCATCGAACAATGATTATATGCCGAGTCATAAATATAGAAATTTCAGCCGTAATTTTTAAAAAATAACACAAAAAACAAAACTATCTTTGAAAATGGAAAAAACCTATATAAATGTCAACTAATCTATGTACAAAAACGTTCACTTAATTTTGCATAAAATTACTCCACTTAGGAAGCGAAGTAGTTCTTCAAGGTCGATAAGAACACCTGTAGATGCTTCAGGATAACTACATAATTGTATGGGTAATGTACTTGAAACCTTTCGGTAAAACCATACACATAATACAACTAACTCCTTGGTTCAATATTTACTTTTTCGCTGAACAAATTCTTTTTCTTGAGCAAAATATTCTAGGATATAAGGAGATTTTTCGATTAACTTGGTGTCTAGTTTATTCTCCAGCTCCAATTACTTCGTTACTTTCAGATTCAGTTCATTATATTTTGTACTTTGTCTTTATACACAACATATTCTTTACCATCCACTACTGCTACTACCGCAAATTCATCATTTGGATTGAATGAAAGCCAATCAGCCCACATGTTAGTATTAGCCCCTCCACTCCACATATTATGAACAGTGTTTTTCGTTAAATTCATAACTTTATAAGACGCATTTGGCGCATTTGTTCCAGTCTTTATTTCAAAAGTGTATGCGTTATGAATTTTTTTATAAAAGTAGAAAACGTTTGATGGACGAAGCTGATTCAAAAAATCCTGTTCTTTTTTCTCTGCAATTTTTATCCCTTCTTGCAAAGTGACAACATCTGTTTTTAATGTTTTCCAACTGTTTTTCGCTGCATTCAAGCTAGGGGTTAAGAATTTATATTTATTTTGATCAGCTTTTTGATCAGCTTTATCAATATGTCCCAGTACACCCGAATATTGAGAATCTAAATCCTCCCATTGCGTAGACATATAAGTAAGAGCAGTGATAGCACTATCAAGCATACTATGCATATCACTAATATTATGAAATGCAACTCCAACTACACGATTCAATGTTATTTTATAATCTACAGTCTGACGCAATTTTGCTAATTCAGGTTCTAGCCAACCTAACTTACCTCTTGCATCACCTATCATTATGCCACCAGCAATCAAGGTTGGAATAAAGGGGATTTTCACCATGTCTAACCCCTTAGATTCTATGTCTTTCTGATATTTTACTTGTCCTAAAAGGTCCTCTAGACGCTTTTGGTCCGCCTCCACATCAGCACCTTGGTTTTTTAAAATCGATTGCAATGTCTCTTTATGACTTCCAAATGTTCTAACATCTTCTCCAATAGCATTTTTTAATTGAATTAATTCTTCTATTAATGCTTTTGCAGACTTTTGATTTTGTTGAATTCCTCCCTGTAGATCTTTAATCCCTTTTTTTAAAGTATCTCCATTTCCAGTATTGATCGCCTCTACTAATGTTTCATAATGATTTTCAAATTTTGTATCGTATTCTATAATGCCTGTCAATGTATCAAAAAGTTGTTTTTTTACTTGTGTATTCCATGTAACAGCATGTGCTCTTGCATTCTTTTGATCTTGTACAATTTTACTAGGTAAATCTGCATTTCCATTAATAGTTATTCCTTCAAAACTCACATCTGGATTATGAATTAGCAAATAAGAATATTCATTCATAGCTTTTGCAAATAAACCAGCATCTTGCAAAGCTTTTTTCATCTGTTCTTCATTTGCTGAAAGAGATATATTTTCATTGTTCGTTTGTTCAATTTCAATCGCAAAAGTTTCTAGTGGTATGACTGCATAAGTAGTTGTTATAGTTAAAAACGCTGATACAGCGAGTAGTTTATTAGGGATTTTTTTCATCATTTCGTATTCCTCCTATATAAGGTATGGTTTCAAGTTCTAATCTTATTAAAAAGCGATGTCTTTCAAAATGAGTTCTACATCTTTTATCAGTATCGTTTGAACTTTCTTTAGCAGCCTTCAAATCATTAAGTATTAAAGAAAATGTATATAATCTGCTTCAAATTAACCGATTCTGTTGCAAATTTTAAAAAAGCAATTAAACTACAAGGTTATTTTTTATTCGAATCATACTTATATATAATTGAAAGGCGAAGTCTTTAATGAGACTCCGCCTTTCTGTTATATAAGGATTTATTAATTATTACTTTTCTGTTTAACAGTGTAATCATAGACTTTCTATGTTTTAGTTCACTTTACGCAGAATTAATATTTCCCTATTTTTGTGGAGTAACAGTTTCCACTTTTAATTCCTTTATTCCTTCTTTTAATGTAACAGCATCTGTTCGTAATGTTTTCCAACTGTCTTTCGCTGCATTTAAATTAGGTTTTAAGAATTTAAATTTATTTTGATCGGCTTTTTGAGCTGCATTCTCAATATGCCCTAGAACGCCCGAATATTGAGAATCTAAATCATGCCACTGCGTGGACATATAAGTAAGAGCGTTAATAGCATCATCAAGCGCCTTGTGCATTTCATTAATATTACTGTAAGCAACTCCAACTACACGATTTAAGGTTACTTTATAATCCACGGTCTGACGTAATTCTGCTAATAAAGGCTCTAACTTACCTAAATTCTCCCTTGCTACTCCCACTATAATACCGCCAATTATTGGTAGACCCAAAATAGCACCCTTCATTACATTAAACCCATCAGATTCTAATTGTTTATAATAGTTTACTGATCCTAATACTTCTTCTAGACGCTTTTGATCGGCATCAACATCTGCACCTTGATTTTTTAAAATTGACTGCAAGAGCTCTTTATTACCTCCAAAAGCTCTAACATCATGTCCAATAGAGTCTCTTAATTTAGTTAATTCTTCTATTAGTTGTTGTGCATACTTTTGATTTTGTTGAATTTCACCTCGCAAATCTGTAATCCCTTCTTTTAAAGTTTCTCCATCCCCTGTATTAATCGCTTCTACCATTGTTTCATAATAATTGTCAAATGTTGTATCGTATTCAACAATACCATTCAATGTATCTAAAAGCTGTTTTTTTACTTTCGTATCCCAAGTAACAGCATGTGCCCTTGCATTCTTTTGATCTTGTACGATTCTACCAGGTAAATCTACATATCCATTAATGGTAATTCCCTCAAAATTCACATCAGGATTCTTAATTAACATATAAGAATAGGCATTCATAGATTTTGCAAATAATCCAGCCTTTTGCAAAGTCTCTTTCATTCTCGCTTCATTTGCAGAAAGAGCCGTATCTCCATTGTTCGTTTGTTCAATTTCACTTGCAAAAGTTGTTACTGGTGAAACTACATTAGCAGTTGTAATAGTTAATAGCGTCGATACAGCTAGTAATTTATAAGGGATTTTTTTTATCATTTCATTTTCCTCCAATTTAGGTTTTAAATTTCAGTTCTACTCCTGTTTAAAAGCAATATCTTTTGAAATGAATTCTGCATCTTTATGAATATCATTCCAACTTTCTTTAGCGGCTTTTAAATCATCTGGTATTAAAGAGAATTTGTGGTCTTGCATAGAATCGATATTATCCAGTAAATCTGTATAATTTGCGCCCATTGTATTCCATTGCTTTTGAATATTTGTTAGAGACAATATCGCTTGATCTACAGTCTGATATAAATATGCCAATGTTTCTTTCGCGTTAGTAAGCGAAAGAACTGCTTGATTAGCACGATCTGCTTTCATACTTAATTCTCCGATTTTGTTAGAAATTTCATTATAGGAGTCCATATGCTTAGATGCTGTGACACCAGCCGCTGTTCCTAAACCAATACCAGCTGCGCCAAGAGCCGAGAGTCCACCAACAACAGCCGGTGTTGCTGTACCGCCAGTTACAACAATAACTACCGCTCCTCCAATAGCTGCAATAACTAAAATAGCTGCTCCCAATCCACCACCAATTGACCATGCTAATACATCATCAAAATGTTTTTTCTGAGTAGAACGAAGTTGCTCAATTTCAGCTTGAAGTTGTGGAATCGTTGCCTGTTGACCTGCTAATATTGCAGTTAATCCACCTTTCCCATCTGGACCACCAACATTATTTTTAAAATCTGTAGAATTTTGATATAGTTTCCCTTTGAAGTCTTGTAGCATCTTAATCACATCTGTAACTTCGTTTGAATTTGTATTGATTGTAGTAATTAAATCATTTATACCCTCTTTTAGACCTGCCTTATCTTTCTTTTGTACAGTTTCTACTAATGTGTCGTAATAATTTTGAAATTGTTCATCGTAATTTACAATATTACGAGCAGTTTTTTGAATCTGTGGCTTCGCTGTATCTAACCAGTAATTCGCATTGATTCGTGATAGCTCTTGATTAAGGTGAATATTTTTGAGCAACTCTCCCCCCTCTGAGCCTAAATCGATATTAGATAAATTTACATTTGGTTGCTTAATCATTGTTTTTGCGTATAAATCCATTACTAGAATATGAGACCCTGTTTCAGCTAATGCTTTCTTCAGTCCTTCGGGGCCTAATGCATAATTGCCTACTTTTTGTTCTTGAGCGGTCGTTTCTTGTGCAAATGCATGAATAGTGTTACCGGTAGTAGCAGTTATAACAGTTGCTAATGTAGCTAAAGTTAGTACTTTGAATGGAAATTTTTTCATGACTATTCTCCTTCTTTCGCTAAATGCTTATACTCTTTATGGATTTCCAAAAACGTAATATCAAAATTTATATACTTGCTCTTCAAGGTAACTTATTACATTTTTTAATTGTCTTAATGTATCTTTTTGAGACTGCTCGTTAGTTGTATCAACATTAGTAGATAATTTTGTAATGCTATTTTTTATTAGATTTAAATCTTCTTTATAGCGCTTTAGTAGATCAAGTTCTACATCTACTTGATTTGCAAACGTATGCAAATCATTTTGTGTAAGAAGAAGCATTGATTTTTGTAAATCAGCTATTGATAATTTCGTTGTTAAATCATATATTTTTTGATTTTGTTTCTCTAAATCATCTAAATATGCTCGCTGCTCTGCTGTTAATTTATTTACTTCAGCAAAAACGCCAAATGTTTTCTTAATCTTTTCGGTATCAATGACCTTCATCAGGTCATACTCTTGTGTTTTTGCTGCGGCTGCGGCTGCTATTTCACCTTGTTTGCTTTTCTCAATTGCTTCACGAGCTGCTTTTTTTGCTGATTCAATCTCTAGAGCAGTTTTACCTTGCTCTGTTGCTTCTTGCACTGCTTTTTTCTCAGCTTCTAGAATAGAGTTCTTAATTTCTTTTCCTTTGTTATACGCTGCCACCCCTGCTTGAGCAGCTGGTTCAATAATTTCTTTTGAAAGACTATAAACTTCTTTGAATATAGCAAATCCCTGTTCATTTAAAGCCCCTGGTATTAATGCAATTTGCTGTAAATCATTTTGAATTGCTTTTTTGGTATTTAATATTTCATTTTTTAACTGGTCTATTTTTCCTGTTCCATCTGTACTTAGTATGCCTTGAGCAGTTGCCACATTGGTATCAAAATCTTTTAATTTTTTATCAAGCTGTAATTTAAGATCTGTTAATTCATTGATTTGCCGTTGCGTATTTTCTTGATTCGTCATAGCCATTTCTTGAAGTACTTCAAGTCTATCCGAAAACCCTTCTCTATCTTCTTTATTGTCTACAAACGATTTTAATGTCGGGTAATAGCTATTAAATTTTGTTACAAATCCTTTACTTTTTGAATTTAATAGAATTAACTGTGGATAGAGTTCCGATGACCATTCCTTCATATCTTGTTTGATTAGGAATTGATTTGTATTTAAAGCTGTGACTTCCTCTAACTGTACATTAGGACTCATTAAAGATTGATCAATATACGTTTGGATTAATTTAGATTGCGCACCTAATTTTCGTAATGAAGAGGAAATATCCATGCCTTCCTGTTGAGTTTCCGCTTGAACGGTTGGTGTTGCGAGAGTATTGATAGGAATATTTCCTCCAGTTACAATGGATGTGACTAATAATCCTGTAATTATTTTAGTTTTCATTCCGTACACTCCTTTACCATTGTTTTTATAACTTAATTCATATAACTTGTACGACCTCTCTCTTTGTAAACTGATTAAGAAGGAGAAATCTTTCAGATAGGATAATATCGTTATTTTTTACTTCTAATAGGATGTAAGGATTTTACTTACTTCTCACTTCGATACTTTATTTTTTCAAATATAAATAACAAAAATTTATTAACTATATTTGAATCAAGCACCCTATGAATAGTAAATGAGTAATTCTTCCCTAGAATTGCGGTTTAACTTACAGAACTGCGAGAATCAATAAACCAATGCTTACAGTTAATCTTGTCATAACATTGTTTAATTTAAATTTAATAATATTACTCTTAGTTTTATCAGCAAGCTCCTTACTAGACTACAAAAGGTGAAATTATACTGTACATCGCTTATACTTTTATTGCGGAATAACTTCACTTTTGTTATGCAGAAACTTAGAACAGGTTTATTACAAATTTGATTCTTGACCTCTTGTAAATAAATTGACTATTCATAAAATTATTAACGACATAATGTTACTTACAACTTCACTATAATTCCTATTAGCGTAACCTTATCCTTTCTGTCTGGTCATACCAGTTATGTTGTTCATTAAAACATTAAATTTTTAATGCGTAAATAGAAAAATTTTGTCGATTACGATCGATAATTTACTGTTAAATAAAAATATGAACCGAAAAAATTATATAAATATAGTTATCCGTAAATTTCATTTCTGTAATTGTAATGATTACAAATTAATGTGTATACGGTTAAAAATAACTATTTTAGCTCAACCAAGAAATTTTATTTTAGAAAAAATACTTATAGAATAATATAATAGGTCTTTTTATACTTTTTTACCTTTATTTAGTTATGTATAATTGCATAAAATGTAGATATATTTAGTAATATATGTTATATTGTTGATTTTTTCACAAAACATCCTAATATCATTATTAATAAATATTTAGTATGAAGATATTAGTCTATAAACTTATCATCGTTATAAACATAGGTTTTAAATTACAAAAAAGCTGCAAAGCTTACTTGAAACACTTTGCAGCCTTCTGTCTTTTTGTTTTCTTTAGCAAAATAATGGTTAGTGTATTTTCATTTTTTGGGATACTTATACCCATGTTTAAGTCTTTACATTGAAGACAGCAGATAACAAGCTTATATTACTGTATATTTTTCACGGTACTGCCTAGGAGTCATACTAGTGATTTTTTTGAAAACTCTTATAAAATAACTTTGGTCATTAAAGTTAAGCCACGCACAGATATCTGATAACGAATAAGTAGTGAGTGTTAATAATTTTTTTGCTTCTTCCACTCTTTCCCTTTGAATATATTCGCTTAAAGTAATTCCCATTTCTTTTTTAAATAGTTTAGACAGATAAGTAGGCGTAATTTCTAAATGATTAGCAAGTTCATTCAGAGATATTCCATCGTAAACATTTTTATTAATATGTTTTATACATGTAGTAACCGCGTAAGAATACTTTTTTGCATTGTATTCTTTCACACGATCTGCAAAGGTACGTAAAGCGTCCCCTGACAATCGCTTTACAGATTCTACATTATCTAATTGTTCTAGGGTTTGTATATATAAAATACTATGGGCAAAAGCAATATCTGGTGGCAGGTTTCCTTCTATTGCATATCGAGTGGCTAAGGTAATCGCAATAATTCCAAGGTTTTTTTGATTCCTGAGCGGATCCTCTATTAGCATAAGTTCAACATCTTCTTGCGAAACCGCATACATATACTGTATTAACTTTTTTTTATTCCCTTCTTTAATAGTCGAAAAGAAATCATTTACTAATGCCATATTGTGCGTTTTAGGTTTGTTTTGTCGGCGTTTTAAAATATATAAATCAGGTTTCACATTTTTATTAGGAATTTCCTCTAGTACTTTATTTTTTTCCAAGACAATATCTACATCTAACTTTTCATTGAAAATCATGTAATGTAATAAAATTCCCATATCAATTAATGTAGTTTTTTTAATCTCAGATAAACACTGATAATAGGCAAGTCTTTCTTGAATGTTATCATTTGATTTAAATTCTTTCTGAAATTTTATGATCATATCATCTGAATCTTTTGGATGTATAGTAGGACCGATTATGATAGTCCCTTTAATATCATCATGATTTTCTATATGAATTAGAACAAAATTTTCAAGATAGTTGTTACTTCGGAAAAGTGGCAAGTTAAAGGGATCGTTTTCTTGATAAATATCAGTAAGATGTTCTTCTTTTGAAGAATAAAAAGGACTACAAACATTATCAGATGTAGAATGATATAAAATTTTTTTGTCTGCAGATAAAATATGTACAGGGGCATTAAATGCTTTATGTGCAAGATCACACAAGTGTTGTATATCGATAGAAGTATTCATTACATTCTCCTTTATAGATCCATAAAATATATTCTGTTATATATAATTCACGACAAATAATACTATAAAATATCAAATTAGTACAATTCACAACAAAATATTACTATATCTTTTTTATAAAAATCATATATTATTTAATTGTAGTTAGCATCTAAATATCAGAGTAGATAAGTAAAGTAAAGGAAATAAGCTAAGTTCTTTTCTTAATTCTACAAAATATAATTATTGAACTTGAGAAAATAGTGAAGTACTACAAAATACAGTGGTAGTCAATGCGAGGACCAAGCTGGAAAAAGATTTAAAATACAGCGAAAGTAACAGGAGATACTGTACCACCGCAAGAAACAACAGTCAAAGTTCCAATTCAATCACTTATACAAATTGAATTCAAAAAAATAAATACTGCTAATTTAAATATGAAACTGAAAAACTATTTTGCTCCAAATTTTAAAAAAAGATAATAAAGAAGTTGTGAAATTGGAAACAGATGAAAGCGATACGGTTATTTTTGAAGCACTATGCTTTGAAAAGTACAAGGTGGAGGAAATTCAAGTACTCAACTAAACATAAAAAAACGAATGGAATATTCAAAAAATGACACTATATTACTGGTCGCAACATTAGTTTTACTTTCCACAAAAGAGGAAAATATATAGACTTTACAAATACTAAAAATAGCAAACTAGATAGTTTTATTACCGCATCACATAAAGTGAAACTTTAATCAGTGGGGGTTTTGTTCATCCCCACTGATTATTAGCCCACACCAATCGGGCTTTTACGGACAGTTGATCCCCCACCTAACTTCTTTGCTTCCGCTGAATTTTGAGGTGGGGGTCTTACTGCCCAGCAAACAGCGAGATAAACTTATTATTAATTTCCAAATACAATAGTTGTTAATCAACAAAAAACTTCAATAACCAAGGTGCACAGTAAATTGACCTCAAAACAATAATTACTACAATATCAGGTTTTGCTTATTCTATAAAAAAGAAATATCACTTAAAAACTATTCCTTTATATCGATTTAGACATAAAACATTTTATTATATCGGCTTAAGTATTATGGAATTAAAATTATAAATAACACCAAAACCCTTTTAAAGGCTTATACATCGTTCATATCGAATTTATAACCTTTTGATACCTATGTCATTAGCACAACTAAAAAAGATTGTTACAAAGGAATCTGAGAGGTTTTTTCAATTTAGAAATTTATTTTTTTGTAAATTAAAGGAAAAATAATCCGTATATATACGGATTATTTTCTTAGTGTAGTCTGTATTGACCTGTTAACTGTTTTTCAGCCATTCAAACTAAGCGTTTTGTAATCTCTCCAACGATCCGAACCATTTGCAGATGATGTGATGTATCAGGTCCCAGTGTGACCCCTAGTTCAAAAGCACTTTCATACTTCATTTGCTCAATAGTACTTGTAGTAGCAGAAATAAGAATTTCATTTGTATTACTTTCGCATAAGTAACCTAATTTATTCCAGTATTTTTATAGGAACCCTTTCCCTCCCCTTATTCCACCAATTAAATTTGAAACACAAATGTACATTGCATTTCAATATAACAATAAAAGCTACAAAAGCAACGAATTTACTACTTTAAAGTTAAGTGTTTAACCTTGAAGTACTTAAATTCTTTTTTCCAGATAAAGCATACATTATATCTTGATGTTTTATTGTCCTCTTATAATTATGTGGTATCGGGAATTTATTTCGGTGTTCTTTTATTATAATTAAAGTTTGAAGTTCTATGCTCAATACTTTTGCGAGGACATGATAGTTATATCCATTGTTTAACAGAGAAATTATGTCATAAAACATAGTTTTTCCACCCACTAATTTTACTAATTTATTCTTTAACTTATCCCTTTTTTCTTTAGCTTCATCAATTTCTAACAACATAGATTTTTTATTTGTCTGCTTAATGTATTGAGTATACAACTCTGGGAATTCTTTTTGTACTTCTTTGTTTAATACTGGTTTATATTTAATCATATAAGTAACTTGTAACAAAGAGCGTTTTAACAAACTATCTTCAATGAGATACGCTACTTTATAAAATAAATGTACATATTCCTCAATATTGGAATAACTATTAAAATGAGCTAATACTCTACTTTTTATACTAAAAGCCTTGCCTACATAAATAATATTGTCATTATAATCTTTAATGAAATAAATACCACTGTCAGATTTTTTTAATTTATTATCCAATTCTTCTATACTCATAAAATGCAATTCACTCATACTTCTCTCTCCTTAGCAGTTTTAAATCGTAAAAAACAAGCAAGGTTTCTAAAAAAGTACTTAGCTGCCCTAGCATCTCTTATTTTATCTCTTGCTAAATGTCAAAAAACTGTTTCTATGTTACTCAACTATCAATATGATTATTAATAAAATTTTCAATCGTTATTATCTCGCAATTTTATCATGTAATTTCGAGATCGTTTCCTCATTTAAATTACTGTGTTTTATCGAATAAAGGAAATATATTACTACCCCAATAGTAATCCAAATGCTAAAGTACAACCATGTCCTTAACGGTAAATTTAGCATTAAAAACACACAGCATACAATTGCAACGCATGGTAATACAGGTACAAAAGGTACCATAAATCCACGTTTTAAATTTGGGTGTGATTTACGAAGGATAATAACTGATAGACAAACTAACGCAAACGTCACCAAACTACCGATATTAACTAAATTAACTAATTCTTTCAAATCAATAAACCCAGCTATTATAGAGCTCCCTATTCCTGCCAATCCAGTTATAAAAGTCGGTGCTCCAGTTTTCTTATTAACTTTCGCAAATGATTTCGGTAACAATCCATCACGACTCATTGCAAAGAATACTCGTGTTGCCGCATACATATTGGAAAAAATAACAGCCATAAGGCCAATTACAGCACCTGCAGCAATTGCACCAGCGACTTTTCCTTGTCCTACAACTTCCATTACATACGCCATTGCCTCAGGAACATTTAATTCTTTATAGGAAACCATTCCTGTCATAACAAGGCATACCATAACATAAATAATTGTACATATGATTAATGATGCAATAATACCAATCGGAAGATTACGTTTCGGATCTTTTACTTCTTCTGCTGAAGTTGCTAATATATCAAAACCCGTAAAAGCGAATAAAATAGCTGCTCCACCCGTAAAAACTCCACTTAAGCCGTATGGTGCAATTGGTATCCAGTTCATTGGTTTTACATAGAATATACCAACCGTAATAAACAACAAAATCATTCCAATTTTAATCAATACCATTATATTATTGATTCGTTTGCTTTCCCTCGTACCACGGGATAACATCCATGCTAATATCAATGTAATGATTACTGCTGGTAGATTCACAATACCACCATGCGAAGGAATCGTTACTAGAGCTTTAGGTATCTCTAATCCAAACCCCTTTATTAAATTGTGAAAATAGCCTGTCCATCCAGCAGCGACAGCCGCTGTTGCCACGATATATATTAACAGCAATGACCAACCTACTAGATGAGCAACAAACTCACCAATTGTTGCATATGAGTACGTATATACACTACCAGATGCCGGGAGTGTGGAAGCAATTTCTGCGTAACATAATGCTATAAATCCACATATAATTGCTGCAAGTACAAATGAAAAAATAACTGCTGGACCAGCATCTCTTGCTGCTACTAATCCAGTTAACACAAGAACACCCGTTCCAACTATTGAGCCTATCCCTAACATAATTAAATCAAATGCTCCTAATGTTTTCGTTAAAGTCTTGCTTTGATTATGCTCTAGCAATTGTGTAACGGATTTCTTTTTTAGTAAATTACTCATATTTTCTGTATCCCCTTTAAAATAAGGTTTGTTTTTCTCTTTAGTGTTGTATATAAATTTACTTAGTTATTAACTAGCCTCATAATATTTCTTTTACATTAAATAGATTTGAAATATTATATAAATTCGCTTCTCACTTACTAGTTAAACTAGACATTTCCATAGATTTTTGCGTACAACGTTTCATAGCTGAAATGATAGCTGTTCTTAAACCTTTTTCTTCTAGCGTTACTACAGCTTCTATCGTCGTTCCACCTGGAGAACAAACCATATCCTTCAATTCACCTGGATGTATTCCTGTTTCCAATACCATTTTTGCAGAACCTAATACAGCCTGAGCCGCAAATTTATAAGCTTGTTTTCTCGGCATACCGCCAAGTACAGCAGCATCTGCCATGGCTTCTATAAACATATACACATATGCTGGAGAAGAACCACTAATAGATGTAACAACATCCATTAGTTTTTCATTTACGACCTCCGTCTGGCCGAAAATATTAAATATGTTAAGTACCTCTTTTATATCTTTTTCTGTAACCATTTCATTAAAACATAACGCAGACATTCCTTCTCCAACAAGTGCCGGTGTATTAGGCATTACTCTAACAACCTTTAACTTTCTACCAAATTCATTCTCAGTGCTCTTAATACTTTTTCCTGCAGCAATAGTTACAACGATTACATCATTTTTTATTTGATCTTTTATTTGGTTAATTACCGATGAGTATAAATCTGGTTTGATTGATAAAATTAAAATATCAACACTGTTAGCGACTTCATTATTGTTAGTAGTTATAGTTATGCCATATTCATTACTAGCATTTTTTAAATTAATGACGTTTAAATCTGAACAAATTATTTGATCCGGAGAAACTATATTTTTTTTAATCATCCCACCTATCATAGCAATACCCATGTTTCCACATCCGATGAATCCTATTTGTTTATTCATAATAATTTGCTCTTGCTCCTTCTACTCTAAATTTTATTGATTTTGAAATTATTATTCTAAATAAGGACTATTACAATTACTTGGTTTATCAATAGAATTTCAAAATTCTCCTTCCTATATAGAGCTTACATATACCTCTAATAACTTCTTTGCTTTCGCTGAATTTTGAGGTGGGGGTCTTACTGCCCGGCAAATAGCCGGATAAAATCATTTCTTTAATCTATAATAAGAAGGACATAAAAAAACAAAAAGTTACAAAAATTTTTAAATTAAAATTTTTGTAACTTTTTGTTTTGATGCAAATATAATTTCAATTAAGGTATCTCACCGTTTTAAACTTGACGCTCCATAATCTTGTATAGTTACATTTATATGATATTTAATCGGTACCTTACTAAATGTTTGATCCCAATTTTTTTTGACTTTCTCCCATGTTCTCGGGTGTTTAATTCTTAATTGGTTGCCAAAACCCGCAATATCGACTTGGTATTCTTTTTGTATTTTTTTTGTAACATGATGTACTAAGTGCTTTACTTCTTTTTCAATAGCGTTTTCTTCCCTTTTTAAAAATTCATTTTCAAAATCTTTTCCTGATTGCATCCAATTTTCAGACAAACGCCCTTCTGATTCAATGTTTACATCAAAGGAAATATTATTTCCGTTAACATGTGGTATGATTTTGCTTTTTATTGACTTTATTTCGTATATAATGAGTTTCTTTGATTCTTTATCAAAAGTTTTTACCACACCACCATTCCTTTTTCCGTTTATCCATACTACTCCTTCCAATTCCTGTTCATTTAAAAAGCCCATCAACTTTTTTGTCTTTCCTTTAATTACAGCAGCTCCTGCAAATTTTGTTTCTCCTTTTATCGAGATTACATTTTGCAAAAGAAAACTGGACCCTGACCGCATCTTTCCTTCCAATTTAGCGAGCGATACAGGAGGTAAAATCCTTGTTGTTCTATTTCTATTATCTGCAATTCCAGACAAACGAAATGCTGGGATTTCTCCTTTTTTGTTTGATTCCAGTACCTCCTTCGCTAGACCCTTGCTAATTAAGAGCATACAGCTAAGCCGAACTTCATTGTCACGGAGATACTGTTCAAGTAATTGTTCTAAACTGTATGTACGTACAAGACTATCACTAATAACAATGTTTTTTAAATGTGGGCTGAACATTGTGCTCTCTCTTTTCAATGAAAACTCACGAACAATTTGATGAATGGAATCACCGGTCTCAGAAACATTTATATAACGTTTTTGTTGTCCATTTCCTTTACTTTGTGCTTGCGAACTAACAATTTGATAAGTAGCTGTTATAAGATTTCTTTTAGGATAACCTCCTTCCTCATCCTCTTTCTCAATTGTTGAATCCTTCCCTTTATCTAGTGCTATACCTGCAGTTAAGCTCAACTCTTCTACTTCTTTACTGCTCCAACATCCTGTTAAAAATAGAAGCAAAAGCGTCCATAACAAAGCCAAATAGAACCGCATATAATTAAATTTATGTTTCACACTACTCCTCCTTTTAATCGCGTAATAATAAGAAGAAGCAGTGGCAGTAAACCAAATAAAAATAAAGCAGCATTACCGAGCATATCCCCCAATTTAAGCAAGTCATTTATATTTTTCGAAGTCATAGCAATGATGTAAATGATTGGAATTAAAGCAAAAATAAACGGATGAATACTCTTTTTAAAGAGTTGTGCTAATCCTAATGCAGCTGCATAATAACTAATCGTATAGGTAGCAAATATTTGCATAATCCATATTACAAGCAGTAAAGATTCAAAACGTTCAAATATCAATCCAGAAATTTCAAAACTGCGCATAAGGTCAATTGTCGGCCATGTTCTTGTTACAACTCCATCAATTGATAATGCACCAATGACCATTACAACAGTTATTACATAAAAGATTAACGGAATAGAAATTCCAACTAAAATAGCTTTTACTGCTTTATTTCGTTGTTCCATAAATACCAAAAGAATTAACATAATTTCAGGACCTGTATATGCGAGAGACGTTGTTTTTATCCCATCTAATACTGGTTTAATTCCCAAACCTAATACGGGACGGAGATTATCTATCTCGAATATTCCGATACTCATAAAGGAAATGATTAAAAAAATAAAAACAGTAATAGGAAATATTATTTCAAACATCCGTGCAATTGAATTAATACCACTCATAATCAAATAGAGACCTATCCACATAAAAGGCATAACAATAGCCCATGTGGGGGTTCCTTCTAGCAAAAAAAAGTTTATTACTTCTGCCATTGAACGAATTTGAAATGCTGAAGTTGTAAGAAAATACCCTATAATAAGAAAACTAAGCAACCTGCCTATCCATTTCCCTACAATATCTTGACTGTATTGATAAAATGTTTTATTTGGAAACTGCTGACTTAATTTGACCATAATTACTCCTGAAACCATTGCGAGTATCCCACCTAATATAACACTTAGCCATACATCTGGTGTTTTCACTTTTTCCACAGATGCTCTAGGCAAAGTGAGAATTCCTGTCCCAAGTATGTAATTTACAATAATAACAACTGCTTGCGAAGTTGTTATTCGGTCTTTAGGTTTCGTAATCACTGAAGGCCACTTCCTTTCGTCATCAGCTACCTTTTGCGGATAGTTTTTTTTGTATGCATTATTTTCGGTCGACGTCTCATTATTTTTAATGGCATGCGAACCATAAAATCTTTCCAATCACTAAATCGATACGGAACAGCAGGGCTAGTATAAGGAACGCCAAAACTTTTCAGTTTCACTAAATGACTGCAAAGTAAAAGAAAGAAGAGAATAACACCATACAAGCCAAATATCGCAGCACAAAACATAGCTACAAAACGAAGAATGCGTAACGTAATTCCCACACTATATTGCGGAATAGTAAAAGAAGAAATAGCTGTTACCGCAACAACGATAACCATTATTGGACTAACAATTCCTGCTTCTACGGCAGCCTGACCAATTATTAAACCGCCCACAATTCCCATTGCAGGTCCAATCGGTTTAGGCAGACGTAAACCTGCTTCTCGCAAAACTTCGATAGCTACTTCCATAATTAACGCTTCTATTAAAGCGGGAAAAGGAACTCCTTCTCGCGATCCGATAATAGAAATAGCGAGCTTAGTGGGAATTAATCCTGGATGAAATGAAATAAAAGAAATATACAGTGCTGGAGCAAATAATGAAACAAAAGCTGTCATGAAGCGTAATAAGCGGAGAAGCGTACCAGGAAGCCACCTTTCATAATAATCTTCTGGTGATTGCAGCAGCATGCTAAATGTAACTGGAGCAATTAAAACAAATGGTGTTCCATCTAACAAAATAGCTACTCGACCTTCCATCAAAGCACTAATAACACGATCAGGTCGTTCTGTATTTTGAATCTGCGGAAAGGGACTGAGATAATTATCTTCAATGAGTTGCTCTATATAACCAGATTCGAGTACACTGTCTATGTCAATTTTCTGAATTCTGTTTTTTATTTCATCCACCAATTCTGTACTAGCAAGATCTTTAATAAATGCGACGACTAACTCTTTCTTTGCACGTTCTCCTACTGGTAGCTTTACTAATGATAAGCTCTCATCCGCACAGTGTCGTCGCAAAAGTGAGGTATTATCACTTAATACTTCAGTAAAACCGACCCGTGGCCCTCTGACTAATGCCTCCGATACTGGTTCTTCAATGTTTCGTTTATTTGCTTTTGTTGTACCAAGAATAAACACATCTGCTAAACCATCAATTAAAAGAGCTGTTGAACCTATCAATACTTTGGGTATTAAATCTTTTATGTAATGGACTTCTGCTACTTCACTAATTGTAAGAACTTTATTTTTAATATATTCTTTTGAAACAGTCCCCTCCACATAAGAAGATTCATTTTTATATTCATCAGAAAAATCATCCATTAGTAATTTCATAATATGTTTGTCAATTATCTCTTTATCTGATAGACCATCAACAAAAACGATCCCAGCTTGAATATCTGTGCGTCCAATATTAAACTTCCGAAAGCGAACATCAGAATTATGTCCGATTTGTTGCTTTATAAGTTCTAAGTTTGAGGCAAAATCATTTGTGAAATGAACGTTTGCATTTTGAGATGGTTTATGATCTTGTTTCGTTTTACTTTGAATATTATTTTTTTTCACTTGTTTGTCTCTTGACTTCCACCAACTCATTCTTCCCACTCTTTCTCTGCCATACGAACCCAATGAAAAAATCTTGAGATAGTATACGGAATTAAAAACAAGATAAAAGCTTGTACAAAGACTTTCCAATCTGGAAGATAAGAAGTAATTACGTTCCACATTTTTATCACCCAATTTATATACTCTGCTAGGATTGAGATTTTTAAAAAACGATATGTACTTAATAAAAAATAACGATAAGATTAAAGAGCAGAAAAGCGAGACATTATGCTTATTTAGTACCAATAACCTAATTAGTATAAAAACATTTCTGACCTAAAATACCATTTCCAATTATAATTTGTTAAATATTATCTCCTTTTCCCTTATTTATATGCCCGCATTTGAATTTCAAATAATATAAGGATCAATGATATTTCCTCTTAAAGAAAAAAAGATGCTAGAAGATAGCATCTTTTTTTAAATTCAACTTACTATGTATTTATATTTTATTGTGAAAATACTCGTTTTTTTAATGAATATTAATGTTTAAAAAAATAAAAATACATATTCTTTTGTTCTAAGTTCATACACTTCTACCGAATCGATACGGAATTTTCTGATTTTAAAACTAATATGAAATAAAAGAGAATAAAAAGAAAAATTATTATCAATCTATCAATTGAAAATAATTATTAGCAAGAGTTTATCATCTTAACTCCAGGTGTATTCGTTTTGCTTCAAAATAAAGAACTTGAATAAATTTTTTCGTATCAATACGAGCAGGTAATGTTGGTTCATTATTCAATTCTGTCATCTTTCTCCTTACGGTAGTAAAATCAAAAAATCTAGAAGCATAATTTTCGAACTTCGGGTTTAAAAAATCAGTAAGTCCAAGGGATGCTAAATGGTTTAATGATTGATAAATTGCTCTCCGAATCCGTTGTTTGGAAGCTTCTATGAACCTTTTTAATTCGGCATCTTCAGCTGAATCCCCAAGTTTTTTTTGAGCCAAATTCATAAAAATCTCTTTTAGTGAGGGAAAGCCTTGTTCCAACGTGTTATCTTGTTCATATTTATATAAATAATCTAGCATATCCATTAAATCTTTACTTCCACTTTCACTGGCTATTCCTAATTCAGACAAAAGAAAATGAATGGAATTTTGAAAATGATTGAAAGTATTTAAATGTTTTTCATTACGGTATTTTTCTTGCACACTTGAATTACTATCCAATTTTAGTACCATATTAAGCGATTCTTGAATGTTTTTTATTGATTTTTCCAAACGAATTCGTTCAATGACTTTCCGAACAACTGTTAATACTTCAATCCGGTTAATTGGCTTAATAATATAGTATTCAACACCAAGCGAATAAGCCTCAGCAATTAATTCTTTTGATTCTACTTGAGAGACCATGATGATTTTCCCTTTAAACGAAGGCTTTATTTGACGAATTGTTTTTATTCCATCTTGATTCGGCATTAACAAATCGATAAATAAAATGTCTATATTTTTAAGGATTACCATTTGTTGCTCTAAAGATAAACCATCCTCAGCTTCTCCTATAACCTCCCCAAGATCTTCATCCTCGATAATTTGAGCCAACATTGAGCGAACCGCTTTTTCATCATCTACTATATAAAAATACATAGAATCACCCTTTCGAAATTATATGATCAATCCCTAATTTAATTATAAAAATTGATCCTTTTCCTTCGGTTCTGTCCTCAAGCGTAACATCACCTTCAAGTTGTGCGACCATTTCTTTAACATACGATAATCCGATACCTGTCGATGGATTGCCTAAATCATCATATTTAGAAGTAAACCCAGGCTCAAAAATTGAATCTTTATATTTTGAAGAAATACCAGGACCATTATCGCCTATTTGAAATTCAACAAAATGGTGGTCTTTATTAATGTCAATTGTGATGGTTCCCATACCTTGGATAGCTTCTACAGCGTTTGTAACGATATTATTTATAATAGATAAGATTGTATAAATATGATAATGAGGATGCACACCATCAATTTTATACACAAATTGGATATCTTTCTCTAACAACTGAGCATATTTCGTATTTGCCCGTATAATGATATTTACTAGTTCATGTACAGACATATAATCTGTAAAACTTTCATCTGAAATTAATTTTGAAAGTCCCGCAAAAATACGTTGGTTATCCTTTTTAACGTCATGGACCTCACCAGCAATTTGTAATGCCTGTTGCCTTAAATCCTCAAACTGAAAATCCATCTGTTTATGCTCAAAAGAGTCCAAAGTTTTATATAAATCATAGGATTTTTTTGTTATATTCTCAGCATCTTGTAATGTTTTTTTTAAATGAACAGCATCTTCATATAAATTAGAGATGAGCATGAGCATATGTTCATTTTGTTTCTTTATATGTCGCTCCCTTGATTGTGCTTCATACAATTTCATCATATTGAAAAAGCTTAGAACTATAAAACTATGGGAACATGCGATAACAATGATCTCATTTATTGCCTCGGATGTGATCGATGTTTTTAATACGAAATATTGAATCATTAATTCCACACAGTCTGACAGTATTTCAATCATGCAACCAATAAAACCAATCATTAGTGGTTGATGATAAAAACGTTTGATTTTTGCTAAATGAAAGAGATACGAATAAGTAAAATAAAAGAAAAAACTAGGATAGTGAGTATGAAAAGCGGCTAGCCAATCCATATTTTCCTTTATAATGACATCCATTGAGATACGAAATACTACCACGACTATCGCTGTTAAAAAACCCGGTAAAAATGCTGGAACTCGTCGAAACAATAACAAAAAAAAGAAAAATGTTGGTGCACCAAAGCTCATTCTAAATGTTTCATTTAAGGGAAATGACTTTATTTCACCTACTAAGGGTACTGTAAGTATCATTAAAACGAGAATATAGATGTCTTTTTTTACTAAATTACTAAGATTCAAAATAATCACTTCTCACTTTCGCCTAACAGTCAGTATACAAACCTATTTGCATTAATACAATACTTACTCTATTTTTTTCAAAAACTGATAAATAAGTTATAAACGAAAGCATTATAGATTGTGAGTATTCATTACACTCTTCTACTTTAGAAAGATACTTTATAACTCAAAAATGTTCAGACACAATATAAGGTCTGAACACTTTTGGACTCGCTCTAACACCAAAATATCTGTGCTCCTTTTTAAAATATACTTAAATCCCATTCTTTTGCAATATGTTCTAACAACATAATTCCTGGTAAACTATTCCCATACTCATCAATGGCTGGTCCGTAAATACCAATACCACATCCATCTTGAAACGATAAATCCTTCCTAGATTTTGAGGGAACAAGTGTCATAATTCCGCCGGATACCCCACTCTTAGCTGGTAATCCAATGAAAGCAGCAAATTTTCCGGAAGCATTGTACATTCCACAAGTAAGCATTAAAGCTTTTGTTAACCTAGCTACTTCTTTAGGGAGCACTTGTTCTTTGCGAATAGGATGATATCCATCATGTGCTAGTATAAGCCCTATTAAGGCAATATCTTCTGTATTTATTTCAATCGAACATTGTTTTAGGTAAACCTCTAGTGTCTCCTCCACATCTGATTCTAGAAAACCATTCTCCTTTAAATAGTATGCTAATGCTCTATTACGATGAGCCGTTTCCCATTCTGATTGAAATACTATTTCATTAATAGCGGGACGCTTCTCTATCATTTTTTCAATTAATACGTATAGAGATTCTAATTTTTCTTGCACCGATGTCCCTGGCAAAAGTGAAGCTATCGTAATTGCTCCAGCATTAATCATAGGATTAAAAGGTTTTCCTGGTTTATGTATCTCTAAACGAATAATTGAATTAAAGGCATCTCCAGTTGGCTCTACGTCAACTCGTTCTAATACATAAGAAATACCGCGACTTAAACAAGCGGCTATAAAACCGATTACTTTTGATATACTTTGTAATGTGAAAGGTATCTCCCAATCTCCTGATTTTATCATTGTTCCATCTGGCTTTACTATACAAATACCTAACTGCGATACATCTATTTCCCCCAGAGCAGGAATATAACTGGCGCTTCGTCCCTTAGCTGCATACGTTCGATAATGAGCTACCCATTGATCTAAGCAAACTTTTTCTTGACCCTCAACTTGAACGCTAGAATCCTTTATCATTTAATCATATTCCCCCGTACTATTAACTTTATATAGAATGATTTTTTCTTTACTATAATCAATACTATTTGCACTAGAACCAAGAAAAATATTCAGACATATTGCAGTCTGAATATCCTTCTTATTACACACTTTTCTTTTTTGAAGTTTTCTCATAACTATCCCAACATTCAATATTTTCAAGTCCTTTAATGTTTTCTTTATAAAAAATAGGATCTTTACCAACTTTTTTCTGGTTTATATAATCTTGTAACGCCGCAAATGCTACTTTTGAAAGTAAGGTAATAGCAATTAAATTAATAATAACCATAAAGCCCATAAATAAGTCCGCTAAATCCCATACAATTTGAATCTTGGCAACAGAACCAAATACAATCATAGCCAACACACTTATTCTGTATATCATTAACCACACTTTACTTGTATGTAAGAAGCGAATATTTGTTTCACCATAATAATAGTTGCCAATTAACGCACCAAATCCAAATAAAAAAACAAAGATAGCAAGACAACCCGATGCCCAAGGACCTATGTGTTCACTTAATGCTGCTTGTGTAAGTGCAATACCATTTAACCCCGGTTGTTTATATGCATCAGACAGCAAAATAATAAAGGCAGTGCTAGTACAAATGATCAGTGTATCCGTTAATACACCAAATGCTTGAATCAGTCCTTGTTTCACCGGATGACTTGTTGTTGCTGTTGCGGCAACGTTTGGTGCACTTCCCATACCAGCTTCATTTGAAAATAAACCACGTTTAACTCCATTCATAAGTGCTGCACCAATTGAACCGCCTGCTATTTGTTTAAAACCAAATGCGTTTTGAACAATAAGAGAAAGAACTTCCGGCATTTTTGATATGTTGGTAACTACAACAAATAATGCAACTCCAATGTATAATACCGCTAAAAATACCACCTTGTATTCAGCCATTTTTGCAATACGTTGTACACCACCAAAAATAATCGCAGCGAAAGCAATGGCCATGATTATCCCAACTGTTAGACGATCTGTACCAAATGAGTTTTGAAAAGCAATTGTAACTGTATTTGATTGTACTGAATTGAATACAAGACCAAAAGTAATTGTGATTAAAATAGAGAATAATACTCCCATCCAACGTTTATTCAACCCTTTTTCCATATAATAGGATGGACCACCGCGGAAACCAGTTTTATCTTTTACTTTATATATCTGTGCTAATGTGCTTTCGACAAAACTGGAGGCCGAGCTAATAATAGAAATAATCCACATCCAAAATACAGCTCCAGGACCACCTAATGCAATTGCAATCGCAATTCCTGTGATATTCCCTGTTCCAACGCGGGCTGCCATACCAATACAAAACGCTTGAAAAGGAGAGATTTGATCTTTAGAACCACTTTTCCCCTCCATTAATACACGGACCATCTCTTTTAACATTCGAAACTGTACAAAATTCAATTTAAATGTAAAATAAATTCCGCAAATAACAAGCATAATAATTAACAATTTAGACCATAAAAAATCATTTGTTGATCCGACTAAGTCTACAAAAAGCCTTTCCATACCATCACCCCATGCCAAAATTTGTATATCATAATATATATAAAATCACCTATATTTCCTGGTACAAATACCTCTTTCATATTCAAATACAACAAGGATAAAAATTTTCTATATTAATCGGATTGGCCTGTTTAAGCAAACATCACAACATGTAACCGTAAAACTGAAATTTTGAAGTACTTAACGCTTATACAAACGGATGCTCTACCCCTTTCTGCAAACTAATATTTTTATCCACTAACATTGTTGTACTATTATGTTTGTTTCGTTTACCGGTGATTTAAATCATAATAATCAATAGTGATTAAGTGTTTTTTTGTTAATTGTCTCAAGAACATGGAAATATCTCCTTTCTCGCTACTAATCTCAAGAATAGGCTAGGTAAAAACTTCGCGAAAAACCTATAAAGCGCTTTCACTATTCAACTAAGAAAACCTTGTCTTTAATTTATAATTAAAAGTACAGAATGTTACGAAAAAGTACAGATTTTTATAAAAACAAAAAAATATTTTAAGTTTTTTTTCATCTAAAAAACACTGAGATTTTGTGAATTTTATACAGTATCCAAACGTCGCAGATTCCGTTCTACCTAACCTTTGACAAGCCTCTATTTTCTTCATAAAAACATGCATACTTTTCTCTTTTAGAAGTTCATATAAAGGATTTGAAATCAAGAATCAACGGAATATTATAAGAATATTTAAAAAATAAAACATTTAATTTATTTATGGTATCATACAAAAAACATTTGTTTTATCAATTAATCATTCCTCTATATTGCACATATTTACAACATTACAGACACTTAGCAAAAAAGGATTTTGTTGAAGGGATGAAACATTACAAAACTCTTATTTAGGACCTTATGTCATCCTCTTTTCTAGCAATATCGAGTTATCCAAAAATATGATTTTGACAGCTCCACAAATAAAAAACTACTCATATTATTATTTTTTTGAAAACGTTATTAATATTATTCCATTTAAGTTTCAAATTTTAGAACAACCAATTGATAAGAAAAGCTATTAATTTTATTGCAATATAAGAGGATTTGTTGAATATCTATCATTAAATGTATATTTCCTTTGCTTTTCATTCTACTAACATAGATTACAGGTGGTGTATTGTGAAAGAAATAGTATTCGTTCAAAATAAAAAAAGACTCCTTATGAAATTCAAATTTTTAAAAAAGGATTTAATACTTACCATTTCACTGATACTAGCAATTGTAAGCTGCTTAATACATTCACCAAAGATCGAATATATTAACTTTGAAGTGTTAATTAGCTTATTTAATCTAATGGTGGCCATTAAGGCCTTTGAACAGCTAAAGATATTAGACAAACTTGCCGTTGTGATTTTAAATAAATGCAATAACAGCAGGTCAATATCTATTATTCTAATTTTGTTATGCTTTATTTGCTCCATGTTTGTAACAAATGATGTCGCTCTCCTCACTTTTGTACCAATAACACTTGTCATTAGTAAAAAAACACAAATGAACATGATGGATACAATCATCCTGCAGACAATTGCGGCAAACATCGGTAGTAGCTTGATGCCTATGGGAAACCCACAAAATTTATACCTATATTCTTACTATGGAATTAAGCTCATCCCATTTTTAGGTTCAATCCTGCTTTTAGCTGTACTTGGAATTAGTTTGTTATTTATATTTACTCAAAAACTTCAAAAAACAGATTTGAAAATAGAACTACCTGTTATTACCGTGAAAAATCGAAAAAAAGCTACCGTCTGGATTTTGATACTTATCACTATCATTGCATCTATTTTTGGTGTCATTAATTATTACATTGCACTAATAGTCACATTGATAGCAGCATTTACGTTAGATAGAAACTTACTATTTAAGATTGATTACTTTCTTCTAATAACCTTTGTCTGTTTTTTTATTTTTATCGGAAACATTTCCCATTCGGATGCGCTGGAGACATTTGCTCGCACTAATTTAAGAGGTGATACTTCAGTCTTCTTTAGTTCCATATTTTTGAGTCAATTGATTAGCAATTTTCCTACTTCAATTCTTCTATCAAACTTTACTTCTGATTGGAAAGCTTTATTACTAGGAGTAAATATTGGAGGGCTTGGAACAATTATCGCATCTTTAGCCAGTGTAATCTCCTATAAACTATTCATTCAGGCCAATGTTAAAGAGAGTAAGGCGTATTTAATTAAATTTAGCATTTACAACTTTTCATTTTTAATCATACTTACATGTATACAATACTTTATTTTTAAATTTCTATAACTTTAAAAAGTGATTACTACTAGAATAATAAAAACCAAAACTTTCTCAACATTAAATTGAGAAAGTTTTGGTTTTAAAGTACATAATACTTACAATTAGCATTATAAGCAAGATCCACAAATTGCATCAATTAACTCACCAGTTATCCAACGACTGTCTGATGATGAAAGAAAACCTCTAAAAACTAGTTGATAATCTTTTAGAATTTAACTTTCCTATAATACTCTTTGCTATTTCTTCAATATTTTCATTTAGAAAGAAATGACTACCTTCAAAAGAATGAAAAGTACACGTTTTACTTGTATATTGCTTCCATTTTATTACTTGATCAGATGTAGTAAATTCATCATTTTTCCCATTAAATATAAGAAAATCAATATCACATGGTTGTATATTATTATCATGAATGTATGTCTCGACAATCTTAAAATCTGCTCTTAAAATAGGGAGAAAAATCTCCATTAATTCTTCTGATTGAAGTACCCCAGATGGTGTACCTCCCATTGCAATAACTTCTCTTTTAAATTGTTCATTAGGAAGATTATATCGGATATTTTTTATTATACTATTTGGATGGTTTCTACCGGACAAAACAAGAAATTCAGGTAATTCGTTATTAGAATCCTGTATTTTCCTGGCTACTTCATAGGCAATCAAACTCCCCATGCTATGCCCGAATAGAATGTACGGCGAAGCATCTATTTGCTTAACTATACTAGTGTAGGCATCATTTACGGCCTCTTCCATACCTTGGTACAAGCTTTCTTCAATTCTATATCCTCTGCCAGCTAATTCTATCGGGACTACTTCAATATATGGATTAAAGTAATTTTTCCATTTTGCGTAGTTAAACGCAGATCCCCCAGCATGTGGAAAGCAAAAAAGTTTAGTCTTCTGCATTGATTTTCTCCTTACTTTCAAATTTGTATATAGTTTGGCAAATTGTATAAATGTCTTTAATTATTATCTCTTGCGGAAATTCATCTCTTGTTGCACAAGCAGATAACTTATAATTTGGATCAATGTTATATTGTTTAAAGTAAAAGTTTTTAGGTATATGCTTGTATGAAATTGAAGTTCGTGATTCTTTTTTTATAGAGAATGAATTTAATGGGGTATAAAGCCCTTTTCCAATCGTTTTTATATAGCTTTCTTTTAATGTCCATAAATCATAAAAATAATTAATTTGTTCATCAGAATTCATATTAGATATATCATAAAATTCTTCCGCTGAAAAAAATTCTTTTGCTAATTTAAAAGCCTCTATTTCTGAAACTTTTTCTATATCAATACCCACATTAAAATTAGCAGTAGTACAAACCACCCATTCTCCTGAATGAGACACATTAAAATGAAAGTCAGAAAAGTTTTCAACAAAAGGTTTTCCATACTCATTATATATAAATCTAATTTCTTCATTATTAATTTTATACTTTTGGCAGATTAGAGATCGGATTAGTAAATCCCCTATCAGGGTCCTATTAATGTCGCATGAATTTAATAATCGCTTCATTCGCTCTTTCTTCCCATTTGAAACCAAGTTACTAAGTTTCTTAAACAAATGACTTTCAATATTCTTTGGTATTTTCACAGCGTGAATTTGTATGATAAATCACGTCCTTTTTTAAAGAATGGCTTCGTATATGTACGTTACAGAAATTCAAATTAACTTTATTAACTTTCATATACAATAGGAAAGGTGCATATTTACATATCAATGAAAATATACACCTTTCCTCAGTTATATCATCAAGGTATTCTCTTCTATTACAAAGAATTCAGAGCATTTACATCATACTTTGAGCAACTCATATAGGTTTATATGTATCTATCAAGTAATTTTTGCACTATCCCCTTAAAAAATAATGCTCTTGATATATTCATCATTGCCTACACTTGTTTGCAGTTATTGGGCTGCCCTTTTCATTCATAAGCGTTACATCTTTTGTGCTCTCTACTTTTCCGTTAATGAAAGGGATGTTTCTTTTATTCCTTCAAATTCATTTAGTACATACATAGCTATTTTTTCAACTGCAGGTGAATCCACTATCTCTTCATGTGATCCAGAAACAGAATACATATTTACTCTTCCTTTTAATAAAGGTCCCCAATCTGTAAACAACTCTTTTCCTTCCTCAGCACTAAAGTAGAGAACTTTTCCAAAGTATGGTATCAAATCATTCTCTGCCATTAAGTTCAGGCATTTCCTATGAGCATTGATAACTTGCTTTAAATTCATAAGATCTGCATCTGGCGGGAGTACTCCTTCCATAATTAATCGCTCCACAAGCATATCTTGTTTATGGATGAGGCCTTCTTCCTGCTCAGTAAAATCTCTAGGAATGAAATGCTCATATATATATGAGAGCATTTCTTCTCTTGTTTTATAATCCTGCTCTGATGGTACTTTTGTATCCATTAGTACCAACAACTCAACTTCCTCACCTTGACTCCTTAGTACAGTTGCGACTTTATAAGCAATTGCACCGCCTAAAGACCATCCTCCAAGACGATATGGACCTTCTGGCTGAACACTTTTTATTTCTTCGATGTAAAATTGAATTACTTCCGGCAAGGTCAACTCGTCAATTTCTTTCTTTTCTATAAGAGGATTCTGTAAACCATAAAATGAACAATGGTTCTTAAGTAATCTTGCTAGTTGAATGTAACAGAATACATTCCCCATAAACGGATGAATGCAGAAGAACGGTCTTTTTTCTGATTCTTGCAGTGGAACCAGCGCTGATACTGATTTCGTCATATCATACTTATCACGAATAAGGCATGCGATTCCTTCCACTGTTGGATTCTTAACCAATGTAGACACCTTAATCTCTTTTCCAAACTTCTCCCTAATTTTTGAAACTAGTTTAATTACAAGGAGAGAGTGTCCCCCTCTATTAAAGAAATCATCATTTACATAGACATCTTCTATCTGTAACACATCCTGCCAGATTTTAATCAACTGATATTCAATTTCATCCCTTGGAATGATTGGTGTAGAGAAGTTATTTTCTCTTTGAATAGTTAAATTGTTCAATGCCTTTCGATCAACTTTTCCATTCGTTGTAAGAGGCATCTCGTCTACCTTAATAAAGTGTGCAGGAACCATATAATTCGGTACTTGTCTCTTGAGATATTCACGCCAATCATGCATACTTCCATCTCCAACTACATAAGCAACCAATCTCTGCTCTCCTAATTTATCCTCTGTTACCAAAACTACTGCTTCTTTTACCAATGGATGCCCCTCTAGATTCGCTTCAATCTCTTCAAGTTCAATACGAAAGCCCCTAATTTTCACTTGATTATCAATTCTTCTCAAGTAATCTAAATTACCATCAGGTAAATAACGAACCAAATCTCCCGTACGATATAAACGCTCTTCTTCATTAAATGGATGACGGATAAATCGCTCTGCTGTTAATTCTGGACGATTCAAGTATCCTCTCGCTATACCTGCACCACCGATATATAGCTCACCTGTTACACCAACTGGAACAGGTAGCAAATTTTTATCCAATACATAAGTTTGAACGTTCGGCAACGGACGTCCAATCGTAACTCTCTTACTATCTGTTTGAATATGATAACACGTTGCATCAACCGTACATTCTGTAGGACCGTATACGTTATAAAAATCAATTTTTTCGGTCTCTACTAGCTGTTCCCATAATGACGGCATGATTGCTTCACCACCGACTAATATCTTACTTGGTACATGAACATCAGCACTCATTTCTAGCAACCCTCCATCTATAAGTAATTGAAGTAATGAAGGTGTCATATCAAACATTTCCAATTTATTCTCCCTAATATAGGACACAAATTGTTCCGGATTAGTGCGAACTTCACTTGGGATAATATATAAACTTGAACCATAAAGCAACATTTGTAATTGCTGAATAGATACATCAAAGGCAATTGACGCATTCAAACCGACGCGCATATTACTAGGTATGTCATGTGAGAAAACTTCTTTTTGTAAACCATAGGATAGGTTTATTACAGAATGGTGCTGTACTAAAGCCCCCTTTGGATTCCCTGTCGAACCAGAAGTATAGATAACATACGCTAAGTTTTCCCCTGTTACCTCACATATTGGTGAAAGTTTGCTTTCTTGAGAAAGCATTGCTTGGTCCCTATCTAGGCAAACTGTCTTGATGTCTTTAGGTATCCATCCTAGTAATACCTCATTTGTAACTAACACTTTAATTCCCGTGTCTTGTAAAATATATTGCAGGCGGCTTTCCGGATTCGATGGATCCAATGGAACATAGGCTGCTCCAGCCTTCCAAATTCCCATGAGACCAACAATCATCTCAACTGATCGATCAAAGCAGAGGCCAACTAATGACTCTGTCCCAATTCCACATTTCTGTAAATGATGGGCTAATTGATTAGCTCTTTCATTCAGCTCTCGATACGTTAGTTGCTGTTTTTCATCTACCACTGCCACCGCGTCAGGTGTACGATTTACTTGCTCTTCGAATAGTTGATGAATTACATTCTCACGTGGATAGGATATAGCATTATTATTCCATTCTTCCAATAGCTTTCTTTGTTCAGCCTCCGTAATATATACTAGCTCCGATAGATTTTGATCAATGTTTTTGAGCATTTGCATTAACACTTTGTGTAAATGACCCAGCATTCGTTCAATGGTTACTCTATTAAACTTACTACGGTCATACATTAACTTTAACGATAACTGAATTCCTGGAACTACAGCCAATCCTAATGGATAGTGGGTTTGTTCTACCCCTTTCAATTCACCAATTTCCAGATTTTCTGAAGATTCTTCTTTCACTGGATAATTTTCAAACACATATAAACAATTGAACAGCGGTGTACCTCTAGGAACCTCACTCCACCCCTGAATCTCTGTCAAAGAAGCATACTCATATTGTCTTCTTTCTATCTCTTCCTCTTGTAACTTCTGCAACCAATCTATTACTTTTATATCATCCATCAATTGAATTCGCGTCGGTGACGTTGTAATGAAAGGACCTACGATGTTTTCAACACCAATAATCTCCGTAGAACGCCCTGAGCTTGTTACACCAAAGACAATGTCATTTTCTCCACTATATCGGCTCATGAGATATGCCCATGCACCTTGAATTACTGTACTCAAAGTAAGTTTATTTCGTTTCGCCCATCCTTGTAACTCTTGAGTCTGCTCTTCTGATAAATACGTAACCTTCTCTGTGTAACCTTTTTCTTCCTCTTTATTTTCTAAGCCCAGTAAAGTTGGTGCAGTAAAACCTTTTAGCTTCTCTCTCCAGAATTGTTCCGCCTGCTCCTTATCTTGTTCTCTGAGCCATTGGATATATTTCTTATATGGTGAGGATTTAGGTAACTTTACAGCTTCTCCATTCATTCTCTTCTGATAGACTGTAAGTAATTCATTAAAGACCAATGGTAAACTCCATCCATCCAGTAAAATATGGTGATGTGTCCAAACAACCCGATATTCTTCCTCACCTTCTTGAATGACCGTTACCCGCATCAATGGTGCTTCATCAAATTGGAAGGCTTGTTTTCGATCTAATTCCAAAAAGACTTTTCTTTTTTCTTCTATCTCTTCACTTGTCATTGTACTCCAGTCTTCTTTGTTCACTTTAAATGGGATATTTTCATACACCACTTGTACAGGTTCTTCAATTTCGTCCCATACAAATGCTGTACGAAAAATTTCATGCCGCTGAATTACAGATTTCCACGCCTGCTCAAAAGTAGGAATATCCATTTCCCCTTGAATCATAAAACTCAATTGCACTATATACGGTGCAACATGTTCATCCCCTTGATCATGCAATGTGTGGAAAATCATACCTTCTTGCAAAGGTGATAGTGGATATAAATCAGTAATCTGATTGTTCTTTCCACGATGCATTTTGTTTAGTACATTTGTCAAACCTTCTTGGCTAAGATTAGCCATTGCAAAATCCGAAATGGTCAGTGCAGATTCTCTATCTGAAGATTGAATCAATCTACTCAGTTGATATAGCATATTCTGTGCAATACTTTGAATCGTTGATTTGGCAAATTGTCCAACATTGTATACCCAAGTGAACTGAAGTTTTCCATCCGTTACAACCCCAATTACATCAATTACATGCGATCGCTTGGAACCGGCAGCATGATCTAAACGCTTAAATTCGTTCTCTGGAATAAACATTGCATCGCTAGAAAACATTTGGTCAAATTGTCCAAGATAGTTAAAACTAATAGACGGTGTATATTGGGAGCTTAATGGCTCACACATTGTTGTGTTCATGTAACGCAACACCCCATAATCAACACCCTTATTAGGAATTTTGCGAACTTGTTCTTTAACTGCTTTTAATGCTGCAATTGGCGTATTAGCATTAGTAATATTTAAATGAACTGGGTAAATACTTGTAAACCATCCCACGGTTCTCGATAAATCAACATCTTCAATAATCTCTTCTCGACCATGTCCCTCTAAATCTACGCTTAATATCGGCTGCCCCGTACATGCTGCTGTAGCTTGTACCAATGCTGCTAATAATACTTCATTGATTTGGACACGGTGAGTGCTTAAAGTCTCTTGCAATAACATACGGGTCTCATTCTCGTTTAACACCACAGTAATTTCCTCAGTTACTGCGCTTACTGGATTACTTATAGTACCATCTACTGGCAGTATAACTACGTCTTGTTCAACCTGCTGCTCCCAGTAATGTAGCACTTCTTTTGATATTCCAGTTTGAGCGTAATGTTGTAATTTCTCCGACCATTCTTTAAAAGATGTACTCTTCATAGGTAATTGAATTTTTTGCCCTTGGACTGCTTGCGTATATGCTGTTTGCAAATCTTCCAATAAAATTCGCCAAGAAACACCATCGACGGCTAAATGATGAATTGTCCAAAATAATCGGCCAGTCTTCTCACCTTCATCAAAATACACCATTCTCATTAAAGGACCATCATGTAAATTCAATCTTTCTTGTGCAACATTAATCTCTTTTTGAATAACTTCATGCCAATCCGCTTCCGGCACTTCGTCTAATGAAATGACAGTCAGCATCAATTGTTCTTCAATTCCTTCATTCCACTGTTCCCAAGTCCCATTAGGTAAACGTTCATATCTTAAACGCAGGGCATCATGATGAAGTAGAAGGTTACGCGCTGCCTTTTCCAGTGATCCTATGTCCAATTTTTCTTTCGTTCTAAAGAACATGGATTGATTCCAATGATGTGGATTAGGATGATTTTGTGCAAAAAACCTTTGCTGAATAGGTGTAAGTATCGTCTCTCCAGTTATAATTCCTTGTTCAGCTTGTACACCTTGTTCTTCTTTGACTACTGGCGCCAACTCAGCAATCGTTTGGTGTTCAAATAGTTGTTTTGGTGTCAACTGTAAACCAGCTTGCTTTGCGCGAGAGACAATCTGAATGCTAAGAATTGAATCTCCACCAATTTCAAAAAAGTTATCATAAATACCAATACGTTTTGAACCTAGCACACGTTCCCAAATCATAGAAAGCTTATGTTCACGTTCATTTCTTGGGGCCGCGTAGCCTTCTTGTGTTCCTTGATAATCTGGTATAGGTAACGATTTCCGATCAACCTTTCCATTTATGGTTAGCGGTAATTCTTTCATTTCGACAAAGTAGGAAGGTATCATATGGATTGGCAGTTTTGTTTTAAGATACTCTCGCCATTCTTCTACACTACCTTCGCCCACTACATAAGCTACTAACCTCTTATCTCCCGACTGATTTTCCCTAACTATTACAACTACCTCTTTTACCAAGTCATGCTCTTGTAAAGTCGACTCAATCTCCCCAAGTTCGATTCGAAATCCTCTAATCTTCACTTGATTATCCATTCTTCCTAAGTAGTCTATATTACCATCAGGAAGATATCTCACAAGATCGCCTGTTCTATATAACCTCTCGCCTTCTTTGAATGGATGAGAAATAAATCGTTCGGATGTTAACTCTGGACGATTCAAGTACCCCTTTGCTAGACCTGCTCCTCCGATATAAAGTTCCCCCATCACACCAACTGGAACTGGCAACCTATTACTATCTAATACATAAGTTTGGACGTTAGGCAATGGACACCCAATTGTTACTCTCTTACTATCTTTTTTGATATGATAGCATGTTGCATCAACCGTACATTCTGTAGGACCATATACATTATAAAACTGTATTTTATCAGTCTCTACTAGCTGTTCCCATAATGACGGCATAATTGCTTCACCACCAACCAGTACCTTACTTGGAACATGAACGCCATCGCACGTTTCTAACAATCCGGCATCTATAAGTAATTGAAGCAATGAAGGTGTTATATCAAAGATTTCTAACTTGTTCTCCCTAATATAAGCTACAAACTGCTCCGGATCACTTCGTACTTCATTCGGAATAATATACAAACTTGAACCATAAAGCAGCATTTGTAATTGCTGGATAGATGCATCAAAGGCAATTGACGCATTTAAACCGACATGCATGTTAGATGGTATCTCATGTTCGAAAACTTCTTTTTGTAAACCATGCGACAAGTTTAGTACAGAATGATGCTGTATCAAGACACCCTTTGGATTCCCCGTTGATCCTGAAGTATAGATAACATACGCTAAGTTTTCTCCTGTTACTTCACATTTTGGTGAAAGAATGCTTTCTTGTGAAATCATTGCTTGATCCCTATCTAGACAAACTATCTTGATTTCTTTAGGTATCCAGTCTTCCAATGACTCGTTCGTAACTAATACTTGAATTCCAGTGTCCTCCAAAATATATCGTAGACGACTTTCTGGATATGATGGGTCTAATGGAACATAGGCTGCTCCAGCCTTCCAAATCCCCATAATACTAACAATCATCTCAACTGAACGCTCAAAGCAAAGTCCAACCAATGATTCATTCCCAATCCCGCATTGCTGAAGATAGTGGGCCAATTGATTAGCTTTTTCATTCAGCTCTCGATACGTTAACTGCTGTTTTTCATCTACCACTGCTACCGCATCAGGTGTACGATTTACTTGCTCTTTAAACAGCTGATGAATCGTACTTTCCTGTGGATATGCTACAGCATCATTATTCCACTCCTCCAACTGTTTTTGCTGTAATCCTGACAATATAGGCAACTTAGCTAATGATTTATCAGGATTCTCCACGATTACATTTAACCAGTTCCCAAAATGTTCAGCCATGGATTCAATAGTTAAGCTGTCAAATAAATCAGTTCTATAAACAAAAGTAAGTAATAAACCCTCTTCCACTTCTGCAGCAGTTAAACTTAAATCAAACTTAGCGATAGGAGCATTACTTTCCATTACTTCTATATTTCTTCCATGTAGTTCTGGTAGCTTCTGTCCCGTATTTTGCAAAGTAAACATGGTTTGGAAAATCGGAGAATGGCTTGTATTTCGTTCAGGTTGGATAACCTCTACAATTTTCTCAAACGGAACATCTTGATACTCATACGCCTTCAATGCTTTTATCCTCACTTGAGACAACAACTCTTGAAATGCCGGTGCATTACTTAAATCAGCTCGATAAACCAATGTATTGACAAAGAAACCAATCAGCCCTTCAATTTCTCGATAATTTCGATTTGCAATTGGGCTGCCAACAATAATATCCGTTTGTCCCGTATAACGAGCAAGGAAACTTTGATACGATGCCAATAAGGTCATGAAAAGTGTGGCCCCTTCTTGACGACTTAGTTCGTTTAATTTATCCAGTAATGAGCGCGATAACAAAACATTATGAGTTAATCCATGGTGGGTTTGCACTGGCGGACGCGGACGATCCATTGGCAACATTAAGACTGGTAACTCACCGGATAATTCTTCCTTCCAATACGCAAGTTGTTGATATAGTACTTCATCTTTCAACCATTCTCTTTGCCACTGAGCAAAATCGGCATATTGAACTGGTAGTGGTTCCAGCTCTGCTTGTTTTTCACCAATCGCATTCTCATAAAATGCCATCCATTCTTGAAGCAAGATTTCCATCGACCATCCATCTGAGATAATATGATGCATATTACATAGAAGAACCCATTCTTCTTCTGAAATTCTTATGAGTTTCCCACGGAACAATGGCCCTTTTTCTAAATCAAATGGAGATTCGACTTCAGTTTGAATCCATTGCTCCAACTTTCTTTCTCGCTCCTCTAATGAAAGCTTAGTTAAGTCCATTTGCAGAAGCGGACGGAAAACGTACGGTTGAATCTGCTGCATAGGATGGCCATCCTCTTCATAAAATACAGTCCGCAAAGATTCATGACGCTCTATCAACTGATTCCATCCCAACTCCAATGCCTCAGGTAACCAATTCCCTGTAAGACGGCATGCCATTGGCATATTATAAAGTGCACTATTAGGTGCAAATTGATCAATAAACCATAAGCGCTGTTGGGCATAAGACAGTGGAATATTTCCCCCTCGTTCCATCGGCATCAATGGTGGAATTTCTCGTTTTTCGCTCCCCTTACGTAACTGATCTATTCGTTTCGATAATGCCTCGACCGTTGAATATTCGAACAGTTCACGTACTGGCAATTTGATTTGAAAGACTTCCTGTAAGCGTGAGACCACTTGTGTAGCAAGTAGAGAGTGACCACCAAGCTCAAAGAAAGAATCCTGAACATCAATGTCTCTTATTCCTAGCACTTGACTCCATACTGAAGCAATAAGTTCTTCCAGCGGAGTTCTTGGGTATACAGTATTTTCAGCGGATTGTTCACTAAGTATAGGCAATGCCTTCAAATCAAGCTTTCCATTCGGTGTAAGTGGTAAAAATTCCATCTCAATAAAGTTTGTTGGAACCATGTAATTAGGTAAATGTGTTTGTAGATGTTCTCGCCATTCATGGACACTTCCTTCACCAACTACATAAGCTACTAATCTCTTATCACCTTGATTATCCTCTCGCGCCAATACAACAGCTTCTTTCACAGAAGAATGCGCCTGCAAAACAGCTTCTATTTCTCCCAATTCAATCCGGAAACCACGAATTTTCACTTGGTCATCTATACGTCCATGGAACTGGAGATTACCATCAGAAAGATAACTTGCTTTGTCTCCTGTATAATAGAGACGTTCTCCTGACTTGAAAGGATGTGGAATAAATTTTTCCTTTGTAAGATCCGGACGATTAGCATATCCACGTGCAAGGCTCTTCCCTCCAATATAGAGATCTCCAATTACACCAATTGGTACTAGCTGAAGATGAGAATCTAACACATAAACTTCTGTATTCGCAATCGGTCGACCAATCGATGGCGTACCCGTTGTCACTCCTACAGGTACGTAACAATCTGTGGTAACAACGGTATTTTCCGATGGACCATACTGATTAATTACCGCAAAAGGAATATCGTTAGATGGATACTGCGTTAATTGATCCCCACCAGTAATGATAAAACGAAGCTCCGTTTTATCTGGCCAAGATAATTTCAATAGTCTTTCCAGAATAGGCGTAGGTGCAAAACTAACTGTTATTTGTGAATCGATGAGCCAGTCCCTTAGCGCTTCTGGATTAATTCTCAGTTCCTCTGTTGACAAGTAGAGTGCTGCGCCAGCAGTTAGATACGGCCAAATCTCCTGGACAGCCGAATCAAAAGCAACCCCTGCAATCTGAGTCGCACGATCCTCTGCTGAAATATGATAAACTTCTTGATGCCAAGAAACCATATTCATTAATGAGCGATTTTCAACCATGACACCCTTCGGTTTTCCTGTAGAACCAGAGGTATAAACAATATAGGCTAAGTTCTCTGGATTTATTTGACGTGTAGGTGCGATTACGCTTTCCACTGTTAGTTCTTCTAACCTCACCATTTCGACGTGTGCGAAATGTCCTTCTTGTCCTTCCGCCGTCACTACAAATTGAATTCCTGCATCTTCAATCATGTATTCTAACCTTGATTTTGGATATAACGGATCTAAAACAACATAAGCTCCACCAGCTTTTAAAATGCCTAGTAAACTTGCCATTAGCTCAGCTGACCTCGGAAGATAAACTCCTACCACTGACTCTGGGGCTACTCCCTTTCGCCGTAAAACATTTGCCAACTGATTTGCTTGTGTATCCAGTTCACCATAAGTCCACTGTTTTGTTTGATCAACTACCGCAATCGCATCCGGACGCCTTGCTACTTGCTCCTCAAATCTGTCGCAAATAAGACCCTGATGAGACATTTCCATTACAGTGTCATTCCATGTTTCTAATAACAAAGTACGTTCGGGTTCTGATAGCATGCTCAGGTCATGCAACGGATTTTGTGGGCGATGAGAAACTTCATGTAGCCATTTCTCAAAGTGTCCTGCCATCCGTTCAATAGTAGTAGCATTGAATAAATCCTTATTGTACTCAAAAGTAAAAAGTAATCCCTCTTCCGTCTCAGTTGCCATTACACTTAAATCAAACTTTGCAATTGGACTATGGCTTTCTATCATTTCAATACTTCTACTAGATAACATCGGAAACTCTTGTTTCATATTTTGCAAGATGAACATAGTCTGGAAGATTGGCGAATGACTTGTACTTCGTTCCGGTTGCACAACTTCTACAATTTTTTCAAATGGAATATCTTGATATTCATACGCCTTCAATGCCTTTTGACGAACCTGATATAGTACATCTTGAAATGTCGGTCTACCACTTAAATTAGCTCGATAAACCAGCGTGTTAACGAAGAAACCAATTAGTCCTTCAATTTCTCTATAATTCCGATTCGCAATTGGGCTTCCGACCAGGATATCTTCTTGTCCCGTATAACGAGATAGAAAACTTTGATATGCAGCTAAAAGCGTCATGAAGAGTGTAGCCCCTTCTTTTCGACTAAGTTCATTCAATTTATCATGTAGCGTGCCTGGCAGAACCAGAGTGTATGTCGACCCGTGATGAGTTTGTATTGCGGGACGCGGGCGATCCATAGGAAGTTGGAGTACAGGAAGCTCCCCAGACAATTCTTCCCTCCAATATTGGAGTTGTTGATCAAGCACCTCCTCCTTTAGCCATCCTTTTTGCCACTGAGCAAAGTCTGCATATTGAACCGGTAATGGTTCAAGTTCCGCTACCTTTCCATCCGTTGCTTTCTCATAAAATGCCATCCATTCTTCAAGTAGGATTCCCATTGACCATCCATCTGAAATGATATGATGTAGAGTACAAAGGAGTATCCATTCTTCCTCTCCCACATGCAAAATACTTGTCCTGATTAATGGACCTTCTGTTAAATCAAATGGCACTTCTGTTTCTTGTTGAATTAAACGTTTAACTTCTTCTTGATCTTCAGAAGAAAGCATAGTTAAATCCGTTTTCGGAATTGATTGAAAAGCATACGGTTCAATTTGCTGTACGGGTTGACCGTTCACTTCGTGAAAGACCGTCCGCAGTGATTCATGACGTTCTATTAGTTGATTCCATCCCGTTTCCAATGCTTCAAGTAGCCAATTCCCTGTAAGGCGGCATACCATTGGCATATTGTAAAGGGCACTATTAGGTGTAAATTGATCAATGAACCATAAGCGTTGTTGGGCATAAGATAGTGGGATAGCTTCTCCTCGTTTCATTGGTATTAGCGGCGGAATCTCTCGTTTTTTATCTCCTTTACGTAACTGATCTAGTCGCTTTGCCAGTGACTCCACCGTTGTATATTCAAATAGTTCACGTACTGGTAATTCGATTTGAAAAATTCCCTGTAAACGTGAAACTACTTGAGTAGCTAGTAGTGAATGACCACCGATTTCAAAAAAGGAATCCTGAACATTAATATTTTTTATTCCTAACACTTGGCTCCAAACGGAAACGATAAGCTCCTCCACTGGTGTTCGTGATGAAGTAATATCTTCACTTATGAACTGTTCTTCTAATTCCAGTAAGGCTTTCCGATTCACCTTACCATTTGGAGTGAGTGGCATACCTTCAATTTTGAAAAAGTATGCCGGAACCATATAATGTGGCAGTTGCTTCTTGAGATATTCACGCCACTCCCCAGTATCGCCTTCACCCACTACATAAGCTATTAACTGCTTATCTCCTGGTCGATCTTCCTTCACCAACACGACTGCCTCTTTTACAGATGAGTGATCATGTAAAGCTGCTTCAATTTCTCCCAATTCAATTCGGAATCCTCTAATTTTAACTTGGTTATCTATTCTTCCAATATATTCTAAGTTACGATCATTCATATATCTCACCAAGTCACCCGTTCGATATAATCGTTCCCCGTCCTTAAAGGGATGCGGAATAAAACGTTCAGTAGTTAAATCCGGTCGATTGAAGTAGCCACGTGCTAATCCTACTCCTCCAAGGTAAAGTTCCCCTGCCACACCAATCGGGACCACTTGTTGATATTGATCTAACACATACAACTCTGTATTATTAATCGGACGACCAATCGGAATAAGCATTGGTTCTTTTTCTAAATCACAATCGTAATAAGTCACATCCACAGTTGCTTCAGTAGGACCATACAAGTTAATTAACTTTGTTTGCTGAGCATTGTAAAAGATTCCCTTAAACCGGCGAACCTGCTCAGTGTTTAACGCTTCTCCACTAGTAAAAACTTGAATTAAAGACGAGACATCCCTTTTCGAATTATATAGTTCCATATAATCTAAGAAAGTAGATAACATCGACGGAACAAAGTGCATGGTGGATACACGGTATCGTTCAATATACTCCTCAATCACCGCAGGATCTTTCTCTCCTCCTGGTGGAAGTAAACAAACACGTGCTCCTACAAATGACCACCAAAATAATTCCCAGACAGAAACATCAAACGAAAACGGTGTCTTTTGTAGGATTGTATCCTCCTCAGACAATGGGTATTTTTTCTGCATCCACTGTAGGCGATTGATAACAGAATGATGTTCAATCATTACCCCCTTTGGATTTCCCGTCGAACCCGAAGTGTATATAATATAGGCTAAGTTATTTGCTGTTACTCCACTTACCGGAGCTAAATTACTCTCTTTAGAAATCATCACTTGATCCCGGTCTAAACAAATTGCTTGAATATCTTTAGGTAACCAGTCCTGTAGTGTTTCTTTTGTTAACAGCACTTGAATTTGTGAATTCTCCAAAATATATCTTAGGCGGTTTTCGGGATAACTTGGGTCCAGTGGGACATAAGCCCCACCTGCCTTCAAAATCCCAAAGAGACCAATAATCATATCAGGAGAACGTTCAATACATATACCAACCAATGATTCAGGTCCGATACCTCGTTTTTGTAGAAAATGTGCCAATTGATTCGATTTTTCATTCAGTTCTTGATACGTTAGCTTTCCACCCTCATAAACTACCGCCACTGCATCAGGTGTCCGTGCAACTTGCTGCTCAAATAGCTCATGAATCATACGATCATGACCATAAACTACGTCCGTATCATTCCATTCTTCTAGGAGTTGTTTTTGCTCAGTATCCGATAACATTGACAGCTTTGTATATGATTCATCTGGATGATACGTGATTTCATTTAGCCAGTTCTCAAAATGTACTGCCATACGCGCAATGGTACTACTATCAAATAAATCCGTGTTGTATTCAAATGAGACGAATAGACCTTCTTCCACTTCATAGGCAGTTAAGCTCAAATCAAATTTAGCAATAGACATATTACTTTCTACCATTTCAATACTTCTATCAGGCAAATCTAGTCGTTCTTGTTTTATATTCTGTAGCGTAAACATGGTCTGAAATATAGGGGAATGACTCATGCTTCGTTCAGGTTGCACAGCTTCTACCACTTTTTCAAATGGGATATCTTGATATTCGTATGCTTTTAACGCCTTTTTCTTTGTTTGGTTCAAAATCTCCCGAAAAGTAGGGGTGCCACTCAAATCTGATCGATAAACCAACGTATTAACAAAGAAACCAATTAATCCTTCTACTCCCTTATGGTTCCGATTTGCAATCGGGCTACCAACTAGAATATCTTTTTGTCCCGTATAACGAGCAAGAAAGCTCTGGTATGCGGCCATTAAAGTCATAAATAAAGTAGATCCTTCTTGTCGACTTATATCCTTCAATTGACTGAGCAATTTATAAGGAAAAATCACATGATGCGTAGCCCCAGAGTAAGTCTGCTTAACCGGCCGAGGTCGATCCACTGGCAGTTGTAAGATAGGAAGCTCCCCAGACAATTCTTCCTGCCAATACGTAAGCTGACGATTTAGCACATCACCTTGCAACCACTCCTTTTGCCACTTCGCAAAGTCTGCATATTGAATGGATAATGAACTTAATTTAGCAGGATTTCCACCCATTTCTTCTTCATAGAAAGCAAGTAATTCATTCATGAATATACCAATGGACCAAGCATCAGAAATAATATGATGCATCGTACACAGTAATAACCATTCATCCTTCTCTAATTGAACAAGCTGATTACGAATTAAAGGACCATTCATTAAATCAAATGGTTCTTGCGCTTCTCTCGCAATTAAACTATCTACCTCTTTTTCTTTTACTTCTGGAGGAAGTTGAGAGTAATCTCTTACAGGTAATGCTCTAGGAAGGAATTCGGCAATTTGTTGCACAGGTTGTTCTCCTACTTCTTTAAAAACAGTTCGTAATGATTCATGGCGTTCAATGAGTCGATTGAATCCCTTTTCTAATGCTTCAGGTATCCAATTTCCTTTTAGATGCCATACTGTTGGAATATTATATAAAGAACTGTTTGGGTTAAATCTGTCCATAAACCACAAACGTTGTTGTGCATAAGACAACGGGAGTGCTTCTTTATTCTCCTTTTTTTGCATTTGCTTCTGAAGCCATGCTCTCTTCTCAGGAGAAAGTGAACTCAGCTTTGCAAGTAAATCACTTCTCATTTTTTTACCCCTTCCTCAATCAAATTACTCTCGAATATCCCTTGTGCTTCTTCCTCTGATAGCTCCTCTAATTGCTTAAGTAGTTCCAGTAATTCTTCATCATTACTCACTTCTGCTTCTTTTTGAACATAGTCTTGAAGACTTACATTCTCCTTACTATCATTCTGCATTTCTTGATTTTTGTTATCGAGCAATTGATCAATCTGTTCTGCCAATTGCTGCACCGTATGAAACATAAATAAATCATGCAATGGTATCTCGATTCCAAAAGCCTCTTTAAGATTGGAAACAGCTTGCGTAGCGAGTAGTGAATGGCCACCAATTTCAAAAAACGAATCTTGAATTCCGATGTTTTCCTTACCTAAAACTTCATGCCATATCGAAACGATTGTTTTTTCCGTAGACGTACGAGGAGCAATATAACCACTTGCTATCTCCTGTCTCTCTGGCGCTGGTAAGGCCTTCCTATCAATTTTCCCATTAGGAGTGAGTGGAAATGCATTTAATCCAACAAAATAGGCTGGAATCATATAATTTGGTAGTTGATCCTTGAGATAATCACGCCACTTTTGAGCATCCCCGTCTCCTACAACATAGGCAATTAAACGTGGGTCGCCAGGATAATCTTCCCGCACCATCACAATAGCTTCGTTAACTAGTGTATGCCTTTGTAATGTCGCTTCAATTTCTCCTAGTTCAATCCGGAACCCACGAATTTTTACTTGATGATCGATTCGTCCAACATACTCCAAATTTCCATCCGGCAAATACCTTACTAAATCTCCAGTCCGGTATATTCGCTCTCCTTCTTTAAACGGATGCGGTATAAAACGATTTTTCGTTAAGTCAGGGCGCTTTAAATATCCACGTGCTAATCCTGATCCACCAATGTACAACTCACCAACTACACCAATTGGAACCATTTTTTGTTCAGCACTTAGTACATATACTTCTGTATTGAATATTGGTTTACCAATCGGTGGAACCCTATGCATGACACCCTTTTCTAATTCCATATACGTGGAATACGTAGTATCTTCGGAAGGTCCATATAGGTTGTACACCTTTTCAATCGTATTTCTCTCGTATAAATCTTGAACAAGCGAATATGGCAATGGTTCTCCAGCCAAATTCATCACCTTTACCGAAGAAGGTATTGTTTTTGCTCGAACCAGTTCCTTTGCTGCCGATGGCACAGTATTAACCAAAGTCACACCTTTGGAAGACAACTTCTCTAGATGTAGCGCATTTTCAGTGACAATCACCTTACCACCCATCGTTAAGGGAACAAATACTTCAAAAACGGATAAATCAAAAGATAGCGAAGTTGAAGCTAACACTCCCGCTAATTCCTTTCGGGAATACGTGTGATGCGCCCAATGAATCATTGTTACTGTATTCCTGTGCTCAATCATTACTCCCTTTGGATTTCCAGTGGAACCTGAAGTATAAATAATATAGGCTAAGTTATCGCCCGTCACTTCACTCGTACATACCGTAGTTACTTCTTGTTCTATTTCTGCTCGATTACGATCAATACAAATCACGTTGACGAATTTAGGTATAGCCATTTTTTGTTGTAACTTTTCCTGTGTCACCAGTACCTTTATTTGAGCATCTTCTAAAATGTACTGCAGTCGACTTTCCGGATACGCTGGATCAATTGGGACATATGCTCCTCCCGCCTTTATAATTCCTAAGAGACCGACAATCATCTCGGATGAACGTGTAACGCAAATGCCAACTAATGATTCGCATGTTACACCATTTTTTTGTAAATAATGTGCCAACTGATTCGAGCGTTCATCCAACTCTCGATATGTTAGTTCTTCATCTTCGCACACTACTGCAATTGCTTCTGGTGTTTTTTTCACCTGTTCTTCAAACATTGTATGAATCGTACTTTCTTCCATATCTATAACACGCGATTTATTCCATTCCTCTAGTAGTTGCTTATATTCTACTTTCGATAACATATTCAGTTCTGATAGTACACATTTTGGATGAGAGACAATTTGATTTAACCAATGTTTAAAATGACTTGCCATACGTTCAATGGTTGTATCATTAAACAAATCAGTATTATATTCAAAGGTTAGTGATAATCCTTCTTCCGTCTCAGAAGCAAATAAACTCAAATCAAATTTGGCAACCGAAGCATGGCTTTCCATGAGTTCCATTTGTCTTTCAGATAGCTGAAGAAACTCTTGTTTCGTATTCTGTAAAGTAAACATAGTTTGGAATATTGGTGAATGACTTGTATTCCGTTCAGGTTTTACGGATTCTACCACTTTCTCAAATGGGATGTCCTGATACTCGTATGCTTTTAGCGCTTTTTTTCTTACCTGCGACAAAAGTTCTTGGAACGTCGGATTTTCACTGAAATCAGCTCGATAAACCAACGTATTTGCAAAGAATCCAATTAATCCCTCAATCTCTTTCACATTTCGATTAGCGATTGGGCTTCCAACTATAATGTCGTCCTGTCCTGTATAACGAGAAAGGAAGCTTTGATACGCTGCCATCAATGTCATAAATAAAGTGCACCCTTCTTGCAGACTTAAATCTTTGAGCTTTTCCTGTAGGGAATTCGCCACTATTAAGGACTGACTTGCACCACGATGGGTTTGAACTGCAGATCGAGGACGATCCATCGGTAATTGTAAAACCGGTAGTTCCCCAGATAATTCTTCCTTCCAATATTGAAGGTGCTGATTCAAATTCTCCTCTTTTTGCCATTCCTTCTGCCACATGACAAAATCTGCATATTGGATAGATAACTCCTTCAATTCCACTGGTTTTCCGGTTAGTGCTCCTTCATAAAAAGCCATCCATTCTTCAAGTAAGATTCCCATTGACCATCCATCTGAAATAATATGATGCATCGTACAAATGAGAACCCATTCTTCCCTGTCCACTTTCAATATTCGTGTTCGAATCAGAGGATTTTGTCCAAAATGAAATGGTTCCTCAGCTTCGTTTTGAATGAGCCGTTTCATTTCTCTTTCCCTATCTTCCAAAGAAAGATCTGTTAGATTCGTTTGAGGAATATGTCTGAACACATGAGATTGAACCTGTTGAAAAGGTTCACCCTCTTGTTCTAGAATTGTCGTCCTTAATGATTCATGACGCTCCAACAATTGATTCCATCCGACCTCCAATGCTTCAATTGACCATTTACCTGTTAAGCGACACGCTGCATGAATATTGTACATAGCACTATTTGGCATTAATTGATCAATAAACCATAGACGTTTCTGCGCATAGGAAAGTGGGATAACTTCTTCTCGTTTCATAGGTACAAGAGGAGCAACCTCTCGTTTTTTATCTTCTTTTCGTAACTGATTCACTCGTTTCGCCAATGCTTCCACTGTATCGTGCTTGAAAAGTTCACGTAATGGAATTTTAATTTGGAACAGTTCTTGCAATCTAGAGACGATTTGAGTAGCAAGTAGTGAGTGCCCACCACGTTCAAAGAAGGAATCCTGAATACCAATATTTTCTGTTCCTAACACTTGACTCCAAACCGAGGCAATAAGCTCTTCTGATGGCGTCCGGGGTAGCACATTTAAATCTTCAATAGCTTGCTCATCAGGTGCCGGCAAGGCCTTTCGATCAATTTTCCCATTCGGAGTAAGCGGGAAGTGTTCTAACTCTATAAAGTGCGCTGGAATCATATGATTCGGTAATTGGTTTTGTAAATACTCTCTCCACTCTTGGGTATTTCCATCGCTTATTACATATGCAACCAATCGTTGATCACCTGGACGATCTTCTCTAACTAATACAACAGCCTCTTTAATAAACGAACATTTTTCTAAAGTGGCTTCAATTTCTCCTAATTCAATCCTAAAACCACGCATTTTGACTTGATGGTCCATTCTACCTATAAATTCTATATTTCCATCAGTTAGATATCTTACTGAATCTCCTGTTCGATATAGTCGTTCTCCCAATTGGAATGGATGCGAAACGAATTTTTCAGCAGTAAGATTCGGACGATTTAAGTATCCACGTGCTAAACCAGCACCACCAATATATAACTCACCCTCAATTCCTATTGGTTGCAAGCGTTGATTTTGGTCTAATACATATAATTGCGTGTTCTGTATTGGCTGCCCAATAGAAACAAATTCTTGATTAGGCTGAATATCAAATGCATTGACATAAATAGTGGCTTCAGTTGGCCCATAAAAGTTGGTTAATTTCACTTGTCCACTATAATTCCATTTTTGTTGAAAACGTCTAACTAACCCTGAACTTAGTTCTTCTCCACCAGAAAATACATGGCGTACGGACGAACAATTCATGTTCAATTCAATATGATTGAAGTAATCTAAGAAAACAGATAACATCGAAGGTACAAATTGAACTATAGTAACCTGATGTTGTTTAATCACTTCAGCTATAATAGAAGGATCTTTTTCTCCACCTGGAGGTAGGAAAGATACACTTGCACCAACGTGAATGCCCCAAAACAATTCCCAAACAGAGACATCAAATGAGAATGGCGTTTTCTGCAAGACCACATCTTTTTCAGAAAGCGGATATTTATGTTGCATCCATTCTAGATAATTAATTACTGAATGATGCTCAATCATTACTCCCTTTGGATTCCCTGTAGATCCTGAAGTATACATAACATACGCTAAATTTTCTCCTGTTACACCACTTATACATGGGGTTGTTTCTTCTTTTTCAATTGCAGTGTAATCTTTATTCATACAAATCGTTTCTATATTTTCAGATACAAACAAATTTTTAGAATTCTCTTCCGTCACTAGTACTTCGATTCCAGCATCCTCTAATATATATCGAAGTCGACTCTCTGGATAAGTAGGGTCAAGTGGAACATACGCTGCTCCTGATTTTAGAATACCTAATAACGCTATCATCATTTGTAATGAACGTTCCATATATACCCCAACTAGAGACTCTGGGCCTACACCATGCTTTTGTAAATAATGAGCTAACTGATTTGCACGCTTCTCCAACTCTTTATAGGTAATTTGTTCATTTTCGTAACTAGCCGCGATTGCTTCCGGTGTTTTTTTTACTTGCTCCTCAAACATCGTATGAATCATGCCTTCAGCCGAATAATTAACTTGAGTATGATTCCATTCCTCTAGTAACTGTATTTGTTCTTCTTCTGTTAAATGAGTAATTTCAAATAGTTTTGAATCTAAGCTCTTCGTCATCTGAATTAATATTTGCAATAAGTGATTCTGAATCCGATTTATTGCTTCTTCATTAAAATAGCTTCGATCATACATCAACTTTAAAGTAATTTTCTTACCGGGCATTACAATGAGTGTTAAAGGATAATTTGTTTGTTCCGTGCTTTTAACATCTAGTAATCTTAAATCATCATTTCTCTCATCTTGAATTGGATAATTTTCAAACACATACAAGGTATGAAATAAGGAGCAATTTCGCGGAACCTCACTCCAGCCTTGAATATCTATCAACGAATTATACTCATACTGTCTTCGTTCCATTTCTTTCATTTGTATTTTACGAAGCCAATCTACTACTGATGTATTATCCGTTAATCGAATTCTGGTAGGTAATGTGTTAATAAATAGCCCCACCATATTCTCTGCTCCTATTAAATCAGTAGGACGTCCAGCGCTAGTTACGCCAAATACGACGTCACTGTCACCGCTATACCTACTCATCAAATAAGCCCATGCACCTTGTACTAACGTATTCAACGTTAATCGATTATTTCGTACCCACTTTTGTAAACTCTCAGTAAGTTCCTCAGATACTTGATAAGCACACTCTCCATAACCCTTCTCTTGTCCTTCATCCTTTCTTTCCATTGCTAATGGAGTAGGTGCATAGAACCCTTTTAATTCTTCTTTCCAAAATTCCTCTGCTTGACTTTGATCTTGTTTATTTATCCATTGAATATATTTTTTATAAGGAAGAGATTTAGGAAGATTCAACAATTCTCCCTTTATCATCTTGAGATAAACTTCCATCACTTCACTAAGGATCAATGACACACTCCATCCATCTAGCAAAATATGATGATGTGTCCAGATAATTCTCGTTTCCTCTTTTGCTTCTTTAATCGCAGTGACTCTCATCAATGGTGCTTCATCCAATAAAAATCCTTTCCTACGATCTGCAGTCAAAAACTGTTGTAATTTCTTCTCGTTCTCCTCATGCGAATAGGTACTCCAATCCTCTTGATGAATAGTAAAAGGAAGACGTTCGTAAACTGCTTGTAGAGGTTTTTCTACTTCTTCCCAAACAAATACTGAGCGTAGAACCTCATGTCGTTGAATAACATATTCCCAAGCTTTTTCAAAAGTAGCAACATCCAATTGCCCCCCGAGCAAGAAACCTACTTGTACAATATAGGAAAAAGAATGTTCATCATCTTGATCGTATAAAGTATGAAACAGTATTCCTTTTTGCAAAGGTGATAAACCATATATATCAATAACGTCTCCCATTTTTACACCCTCTTCTTTGTTAATTTAAGTAATACTTTGCTTAAGCTTTCTTCCGTAAGATCCTCTGCATCAGCAAAATCTGATACCGTAAAAGCAGACTCTGTTGTTGGTTTATTTATAAGTTGACGGAGATGCCTTAACATACCATCTGCTATCACTTGAATTTTTAATTTAGAAAACTGTTCCCTACTATACATCCAAATAAAATGTAACTTTTCATCTTTCACCATTCCGATAACTTCAATTAGATGAGATGGTTTGGAATCTGGAGCATGATCTAAAAATGTAAACCCTGCCTCTTGCACAAACAAAGATTCCTTTGAAAACACCTGATCAAATTGGCCCAGATAGTTAAAGCTTATCGAAGGCTTTTGCTGATAAAACGGAAGTATTTCTTTATTCAAGTAACGTAAAATACCATAGTCAACTCCGCGATTTGGAATTCGACGTAATTGTTCTTTGACAGCCTTTAACCCTTCAATAGGTGTCTGAGTTCCTTGAAAATTGAGATGAACGGGATAAATACTCGTGAACCAGCCCACTGTCCTTGATAAATCAATACCTTCAATCATCTCTTCTCTTCCGTGTCCTTCTAGATGAATAGAAACGGTTTGCTGATTTATACAATCAACGATAGCTTGTCCTAATGCCGTTAATAGTACCTCATCAATCCTTGTCTTATGAGTGACTAGAACTTCGTGTAACAATGTTTGTGTTTCTTCTATTCCTAAAGTCCTCGTCACTTGATCAATCGATTCTTCTGTTGTTTCTTGTATTGGATAGTCCATTGGAATTTTCATCGTTTCTTTTTCTACTTGTTCATTCCAATAATTTTGTACTTCTTTTGAAATACCCGAATCACTGTATGTCTGGAGTCGTTCAGACCACTCTTTAAAAGATGTACTTTTCGCAGGTAAGCGAACTTCTTGACCTTGTTTCATCTGGTTATATACCACCTGTAAATCTTCCAATAGAATCCTCCATGACACTCCATCTATTACTAAATGATGAATCACCCAGAATATTCGATCATTTCCAGTCAAGTTATCTTCAAAGTACACTACTCTCATTAACGGACCAGTAACTAAATTGAAACTAGCTTGATTAATGTTCATCTCTTCTTGTATTATTTTATTCCACTCTTTTTCATTAACTTGATTACGTTTTACAACATGGAGTACTGACAGCTCATCAGTCCCTTCATTTCTCTGCCTCCACGTTCCGTTTGGTAACTGTTCGTACCGGAAACGTAAAGCATCATGATGTTTCAGTAAATTTAATATCGCTCCCTCTAGTAATTTCACATTCAATCTTTCTTTTACTCTTAAAAGCATTGATTGATTCCAATGCTCTGTATGTGGATGTTCTTGCTCGAAGAACCAGCACTGAATTGGAGTAAGAGGCACATCACCTATCACAATTCCCTGCTCCGCTTGTACTCCCTGCGTTTCTATAGCCACTTGTGCCAGCTCAGCGATAGTTGGGCATTCAAACATTTGCTTTGGAGTAAGTTTTAACCCCACTTGACTTGCTTGAGATATGATTTGAATACTGAGAATCGAGTCGCCACCAATTTCAAAGAAATTATCATAGATTCCCACCTTTTTAACACCTAATACTCGCTTCCAAATGGTAGTCAGTATCTGTTCGTTACTATTCCGAGGGCCAACACATTCACTATTAATCTGCTTTTCCTCTGGCATAGGTAAGGCCTCTCGATCAACTTTACCGTTAGCTGTAAGTGGAATAGCTTCCATCGCCACAAATCCCGAAGGAACCATATAACTTGGTAGTTTCGCTTTAAGATACTCTCTCCACGCATCTACATTTCCATCTCCTACAACATATGCTACTAATCTTTTATCGCCCGGCTGATCTTCTCTTACAATTACAACTGCCTCTGTTACAGATGCATATGTATTTAAAGTAGACTCAATTTCCCCAATCTCAATTCTGAAACCACGTATTTTAACCTGATGATCAATTCTTCCACGATAATCTAGATTCCCATCTGGCAAATACCTAGCTAAGTCTCCTGTCCGGTATAATCTTTCTTTCGAATTACTACTAAATGGATGAGATATAAAACGCTCTGCTGTTAATTCAGGTCTATTTAAATATCCACGTGCCAATCCTGCTCCACCAATATAAAGTTCACCATCAACACCTATAGGAACAGGTTGTTGATAAGCGTCTAGTATATACACTTCTAAATCGGGAATCCGCTTTCCAATATTACTTCTTGAAGCATGCTGCACATCATCTAGAGTAATTGGATAATATGTAACATGAACTGTAGTTTCTGTAATTCCATACATATTAATTAACTGTGGTTTTTTCTCTCCATACCTTTGAAACCACGGTAACAAGCTAATAGGTTCTAACGCTTCTCCGCCAAATATTACGTAACGCAGCTGCAAATTTTTATTCTTATCTTCTTGTTCACACACTCGTATTAATTGTCGAAATGCGGAAGGTGTCTGATTTAGAACTGTGACTTCTTCCTCCACCAATAATTGATAAAAATCCTTAGGTGATCGACTAATCCAGTACGGAACAACAACTAATTTTCCACCATATAATAACGCTCCCCAAATTTCCCATACTGAGAAATCAAATGCATACGAATGAAAAAGCGTCCAAGTATCTTTTTCATTAAACTGATACCAACAATCCGTCGATTTAAATAGCCGAATAACATTGTGATGCTCTATCATAACGCCCTTTGGATTTCCCGTTGATCCCGAAGTATAGATTACATATGCCAGATTTTGGGGACCGACACTAGAAACCGGAAAAGACTTACTTTCTTTCCCAATCTCATCTTGATCACGATCCAGGCAAATCGACTCAACATTTTCTGGTAACCAGTTCAATTTTTTTAAACTTTCTTGCGTTACGAATAACTGAATGCTAGCATCTTCTAAAATATATTGAAGTCGTTGCTCTGGATATGTTGGATCAAGTGGGACATAAGCCCCACCAGCCTTCAAAATCCCTAAAATACCTACAATCATCTCGTGGGAACGTTCAACGCACAGTCCAACTAAAGTATCAGGTCCTACTCCCTTTTTCTGCAGATAATGAGCTAACTGGTTTGCACGTTCATTAAGCTCCTTATAAGTAATTTTTTCTTTTTCATACGTAACTGCAATAGAATTTGGATAAATCATCGCTTGCCGTTCGAACATTTCATGAATAGTTACTTGAGGTGGGACATCCAGTTTAGGATTGTTGAACTCAACTAAACTTTTTCTTTTATCTTCCTCAGAAATGATTTCTATTTCAGCCACCTTCTGCTTTGGGTTTTCAAAAATATTTCCCAGTATCACTAGCATAACGTTAAAGAATCGTTCTATCTCTTCCTTAGAAAATAGCTCCTCACGATAATCAATATGTACATGTAAAGAGTCTATATCAATTAGATTTTCAATATGCACTGCAAAATCTTGTACTTCTTCACGGTTTGGAATCCATAGTGAGTCACCACTTTCATCACGATCCCTATAATCAATCGTAGTTCCGAAAAGTCTCACATTACTGTTATTCTCTTTATTAATCTGCTTTAATAACAAATCAAATGGATATTTCTGGTGTCTTAATGATTTACTTTGTTTTCTGGACACTCTACTAATAAATGAAAGTACTTCTTCTTCTGGATCAATATCCATTCTTAAAGGAACTGTACTCACCATCATTCCAATCAATTTTCGTTCCATTTTAGTCATACGGTTGCCGTAAGCCATTCCTAAACCAATATCAAGCGATGAGGTCCACCGATACATGGACAACGAGAAAGCAGCAACAAAAAGAGTATATAAACTAATTTTGTAATCTTCAGAAAATTTTTCTATCTTTCTCTTCAAATGTTCCGTTAATATAAACGTCTCACGTGATGCTTTGGTACTAACTTGGTACGTATTATAAGGCTTCAATCCAGTCACAGATGGCAGTGTTTTAAATTCCTCTAACCAAAATTTTTGATCTTTTTGAAAGCGACTACTATTCAAGTATGTTTGTTCGTTGGTCAGAAATTGAACATATGAATTTTTAATTTCACCCTCCTCATTCTCGTTATGCATATCATAATAATATTTTGCAATCTGCTCAGTAAATATTTGAATTGATAAACCATCCATAATAATATGATGAACATTTCCAAAGACTGCACATTCATTATCGTTTAATTTTATTAAAGCGAAATAGTATAAATTTGAATTAAATAATGTAAACGTTTCTTTTGTTTTCTGCTCAATCCATTCCTCAAGCAAATTTATATTCTCCACATTACTGAAATCAAAAAACTCAAATTCTTGTTCTTCATGTTTAGTAAAATATTGTTTCGGTTCCTGATGCCCATTTTCTTTTAACCTAATGCACAGACCGTCATTTTCACTGATAACGCGATTCACAACTTGGTTTAATTTTGAATAATTCATTTTTCGATGAAGTTTAAATAAAAATCTTAAATTACATATTCCTTTATCAGAATGAACGACTTCTGTATACCATATTCTTCGCTGCGGATGGCTTAATGGATAGCATTCCTCATTGGTCATAAAAATCTTCCCTTCAAAAATTATTTGCTCTTATAGGTTCGTGTTTATGTTTAGCCCATAAATATTTCTGCAGTGAAACTCCAATTACTCCAATAATAACAAGCCCAATCCCTCCATAAACATAGAGTTGAGTTACTCCAAACAAATGCACTAATGGACCACTCATAGCAGGAGAAATAATTAGAACTGCGTTTGTTAAACTGCTTTGTATACCAAATACTCTTCCTACTTGATCTTGATCGGATTCTATTTGTAAAATGACTTGATTAGATACAAGCATCAGCCCACTTCCGATACCAGCGATAAAACTAATTAAATAGGCTAAAACGAAGACCGTACCGGGCGTTATCAAACCAATCCCCCCAAAACCAATTCCCATTAAAACCATACCTCCACATACTACCCAGCCATATTGAAATTGTTTTAATTTCTGAGTTAGTAATGCACCAAGTATTCCGCCAAGACCAATAATAGAAATGATATATCCCATTTTACTTTTATCATGTGGGAATAAGCTCTTAAATAAAGTTGGGAATTGTGAGTCTACTAATTGTAATACTGCCATGGCTATTGTAACGAAAATCATGGTTGATAATATTATCCGATTAGATAACACATAACCCCACCCTTGTACCCAAGCGGTCCAAGTACTTTGTTTTTGCTTTTCAACAAATTCTTTCGATATAGTTTCTTTAAATTTTATTGTGGGTATCAGAACCAAGGTAGCTAATAAACAACTTATAGCTCTTATAATGAGGCAGAACTCTGGTTGAAACCAGCTCAGCAACATGCCCCCTATAAGTGGGCCTACTATCTTTGTACCCTGCTCTACTATTCCGTTGATACTTACTGCTTTAGTAAGCAAGTCCGGGGATACAATCTGTCTTGTTAGTGTTTGCTGTGCAGGATAATAGAAAACAATAAAAATGGAACGAATCATTAATGCCACTAAGAGCCAGTGGATATCTTGTACAAATAAAAGAGCAATTGTTATTAGACCAACCATTAGGTTACAGAACATCATAATTGGAATTTTTCTAAAACGATCCGCAATAACACCTGCCCATGAGCCAAAAATAATTCCAGGAAGTGCATATGCAACAGGGATCAACCCAATCATAGTAGGATCTACTTCCCATTCAAACCCAACTATAGTCATAATCGCTAACATATCAATAAAAACACCAAGCATAAGCAATGAATAGGCAGAGAAAACTTGTAAATAAACCCTATTTCCTAATAGGCCTTTTGAATCGGTAGTTTTCATAAAAGCAAGCTCCTTAAGTTACTAATATAAACGCTTTTGCGTATAAGGTACCCCTTTATTAAACCTAATTAATTATTATTAACATCTCACCTAGAATTTAACTTCGTCAAAACTCAAACCAGCCTTATTTTTCATATATTTAAAATAGTCAGACAAACAAAAGCGTACCTATTTCTTCATTTTTATATCAACTGTTACAAAATATATCTTTACCTTACACTAATAACAGCTAAACGTTGCCTTAATATAACCCTTTACAGTCGTTTACACATTCAATTCACATCCTTTTTAAAGTTGGCTTTTTTCTATCTCAAATACTATCACACAAATATTTCACCTACTATATTCATAAAGTTGAAATATTCGAATCAGAAAATTCCGATAAAAAACAAAATCCAAAAATCATACCAAAAAATTATTTAGTTATATTGTCATTTTATAGATGGCTTTAGCCATAAGGATATTAAGAATTAAGTTTTTTAATTTTATTAACATAATAGTTTAAAGAGACTATAAATCCTACTAAACAAAAAGATAAATATACAATAAAGTATATTTATCTTTTCTTATCCTACATATTTTCTATGCAAATTAATTCCAATAACTAAAATTGATAATAAAAATATAATACTACCAATTACTAATGCACTCATAACAGAATTGAATAATATAGTATTAATACTTCTGCACCTACTACCTATTTTATTTATTGGATATTTATACTTCAAAAAAATTACACATTATTCACAATTAGGATACATACCCAAAATATGATTTGAATATGTTATTATATTTTAATATAATATAAAATCAGTTTTTCTATAAGAGAACTTAATTTTTATGTAGTACGAAATTGTTAGTAATACAGTATATATTTTAATTTAGTTATAAAAATGTTTAAAGACCACCTATTTCCATAAGTGATCTTTCTTTGTGATTCTACATTTATGAACTACTGTAGAAATATATCGTAGATACGCTTTGTTTGCTAAATGTTTAGTTCTTTCCATTTACTAAAAAATATAAATTCATACACTTAATATCATATTCTTTAAATTGCAAACTATTATTTTATCTTCTGTACAGGCAAACTACTAAAAATTAATTCAGCAACTTTTACATATCCTTTTGAGTTTGGATGAATTAAATCCTTAGACCAAAGCGTATTATCATTAACTAAATGATGATTCCAAAAATCAACATGATGAAGCTTATACTCTCTGCTCAGTGAATGTATAACTTCATTTGCCTCTAATAATTGTTCTTTTATTACTTGTTTTTTTTCAGAAGCAAAAGGAAGCCTAACTGTAAAATCTGGAAGGTTTGCTATAATAATATCAGCCCCTGCTTTACTTAATGTATCTATCATAAATTCCATATCGTTCTTATATGCATCGTGATTCCAACGTCCTTTTAAAACATCGTTTGCCCCTGCAATGAGACTAACCAAATCTGGATTAAAAGTTAGCGCTTTTTCCAATTGCTGCGAGCGAATTTCTTTAGTTACTAACCCACGCTTTGCAAAATTGGCATATTCTATATCGTTTTCACACAGTTGAACAAAATGATCTACCCAGCTTTTTAATGCAATTCCCTCAACTTCATCCCCTATCCCCTCTGTAAAACTATCGCCAATTGCTACAAATCGCTTCCACATATGTATTCCCCCTTTATTATTAACCATATCTATACTATACAATAGCTCACACCGTAATTGTTATTTCTAAGTGGTTTTCGATTTCAATTATATTCCACTTTACTATATTTATATTTAGAATCCAAAATTGACCGATTCCTAAGTATACTTAAGAATCGGTCATATTCATATATTTACTAAAGAGATAAAATCTATCTAGAAATTATACTTTTTTCAAAAAATTTATTGTTCTTTGTTTTGCCCAGTTGATACATTTCTTTTCGATTAAATGATATGAAACTATAGAAAAAAGTAGTGTCATTGCAATGCACAAAGTAAGAAGGAAAAAGATAGGTATCTTTGTATACAATAGTTTAAATAGTACCATCATGATTGGAAAATGACACAAATAGATACTGTATGAAATTTCTCCTAAATATACAAATACACTCTTATTTAGAAATGCTTTTACTTTTAGGTTACTCATAGCCATTATAATAAATATACTAACCCCCATTACGACACCCCAATCTTTTAATAAGAAAGTTGTATCATTACGGGAAAAACCATAAATTAAAATGGAATATAAATATAGAATAACCCCTAATGCAATAAGAAATCCTTTTTTAAATTTTTTCATATTCCTATATGAGTAGATAAGTTTTTCCTGATACTTAAAAAGTAACATTCCAACAATAAACATAGATGTAAAATGCAGTGTATCAGCATAACCATTATAAAATCCTTCAGCTTTCCCAATATGCAACATATTAAGAACAACACTAATTAATGAAAAGCTCAAAGCAAATAGTATCGTTTTCTTCCAATTCAGTTTATAAAAAAGAAGGAATAACAAAGGAAACACAATAGATATACGCATTTCTTGAGCCAATGACCAAATAACTGGATTATAATTTTCCGTAAAAAAGTTATTAAGAAGCACAAAGTGGTTTAGAATATCTAATTTTGTTATAGACCCTTGCCACCTATCATAGAACCAATCCCGTAATCCTACCACTTCATACGACGAAAATAAAATAAATAAAACAAAGGTAACGATTATCCAAAAATAATAAGGAATATAGATTCTTACAAATCTCTTAATTAAATATCCCCAATAATTTGTTTTTGAATGATAAAGTGCCATAGATAACACAAAACCACTTAGTACATAAAAAACGATAACAGCTTCCCCACCCGCCCATAAAAACCTAAGCGGGGAAAATTTAATAGAATTAGGCAACGATGGTAGCATTAAACAAAAATGTCCAAATACCACAGTAAGTGCCGCTAACCCTCGTATGGAATCTAATTCTTTTATTCTGTTACTCATAAAATGTTCTCCTTGTAAATTGTAAATTTTGCTGTTCATAAAGGCCACTATAAGAATGTAGTGGGAGAATTGTACATATTCTTTCTTTAAATTCCTAATATAAGCAGTACAAAGTTAATTTGACCTCCATTTCTTTATATACATAATTTAAAACAAAATATTTAATACAAAGAAAAGATTTTATTAAATTTTTATAAAGTGAAACATTTAGTTGTATCCTATAAAATTAGCTTTTTACTATATCAATCGCACTATCCCACATACTACTAAAAATAGATCCTGTTTTACGTATAAAACGTGTAAACCAATTTGCTTGTTCCACATTAGATTTTGTTACAAGGTCTATTTGTAATGATTTACCTGATAAAAACCCAGGATCTGTATTATCTTTAGGCGAGATAATCATTTTACTAATTGTTACACCTTTTTTAATAGGCACTTCTTGTTTTTTATTCAATACTTTAAATTCTTTTTTATAAATGTCTTTATTGCCCTTCGGCATTGGAAGTGAAACAGCTTGCTTCGTTTGAACTACTACATCTGTGTCTTTTGCATTTGCTACTCGCACTGTTTCATGCCCTTTTACTACTGAATCTTTTCTGTAGACATTCTTCACTTCAAAATTCGCAAATCCATAATCGTATAATTTCTTTGTTTCATCAAAACGTGCCGTATGAGATTTTGCTTTTATCACTACAGAAATTAGGCGCATACCATTTCTTTCTACTGTACCAGTGAAACAATCTCCCGCTTCTGGAGTCGTTCCTGTTTTCAAACCATCTACACCTTCATATTGCTTAATTAAACCTTTTAACATCCAGTTAAAGTTCGCCATATCAATTGGATATTTACCACCCTCTTGGAATGTTTTTTTAGGAATTTTTGCTGTATCTAATATTTTAGGAAAATCTTGAATAAGACGTTGCGCTAAAATTGCACAATCTCTTGCAGACATTTTATTTTTCTCGTCTAGAGTTGTCCCTTCTGGATGATATCCTTTTAAATCGTTATTTGTTAAGCCCGTAGAGTTTACAAATTTATAATCTTTCATTCCAAACTCTTTCGACTTATCGTTCATCATTTTTACAAAGTTGACTTCTTTACTAGCAATCTCTTCAACTAAAGCAATTGTTGCACCATTTGCAGAGTAAATTGCCATTGCCTCATATAACTCTTTTACCGTATAAGAGCCACCATTTTCTAATGGAACGTTTGATAATGAGCGATCTTGCGAAATCTTATGTGCATATTCAGAGATTTTAACTTTTTGATCCCATTTAAGTTTTCCTTTATCCACCGCTTCATGAACTAAGTATTCGCTCATCATTTTTGTCATACTAGCAATTGCCAATGATTCATCTGCATTTTTTTTATATAAAATTTTTCCGGAATTTGCTTCTATTAAAATTGCTGATCCCGCTTCAACGTCTATAGCAGAAACTGTTTCCGCTGCTGCTCTTCCAAATGTAACGAACATGCTAAAAAATAGTGTAAGCACTGTTACTATTGCAATAAATCTCTTGCAAAACATACCTTTCACTTCTGTTACCTCCAATATCTTTGTACTCAAAAAAAGCGTTATTCTAACATAATCTCAAAAAAATAGACAGTGTTCTCAAATTATATATACATATTAGACGTTAGGATCGCTTTCATATAGACCATCTCATCCGACACTTTTAGGTGCCCTAATACTTTGTATTCCCACACATATCACTATTTTTAATCCCCTTATATTTTTCAAAATGATTCGCACTTTCATATTTTTTAGGATTACAATTAATAGACAATCTAAATAATACATTTGTTCCACATGTACAAAAAATAAAGTGAAACTTTAATCAGTTGGGGTCTTACTGCCCGTTAATGCTTTATTAGCTATCAAGGATTTTAATTACTCAATTCAGCTATTTGCTAGACTTATATTAGAGATGAATTTTCTTTAGTCTAAACTATTAGTTTTTTGTAATAAAAAAACTACACCCTATACTGGATGTAGTTTTTCTAACTGATTTATTTATTTTTCACTTCATTTTTATAAAAAGCAAATAATGGTTCGATGGATGGACTAGATAACAGCGGAATTGCCTTCTCAATCAATTTCCTATCCCAATCAAACCAACGCATTTCCATTAACATGTTTATTTCTGTATCAGTGAATCGTTTCTTTATTTCCTTAGCAGGATTTCCACCAACTATTGTATACGGCGGAACATCTTTACTTACGACAGATCCTGCAGCAACAATTGCCCCTTCACCAATAGTAACGCCAGGCATTATTATAGCATTCATTCCAATCCAAGCATCACTTTTTATGACTGTATCACCCTTAGGTTCATATGATTGTTCAATTTGCTCAGCGAATGGATATACTGTAATCCATTCTGAGTGATGATTATGGTTACCACCCATTAAAATGACTACTCCACTTGCAATGCAAACATAATTCCCAATAATGAGTTTATCAAGATGCCATCCCATCTGTTCAATTGGATTGAAAAGTGCTTGAGACTTAGCATCCCCCCACAAATACCTTACACAGCCATCTTCAAAATTTTGATGACTATAATAGCCTGAATAATAGGAGTACTCTCCCACTTCAATGAGTGGATTTGTTACTATATCTTTTATATACTTTGTTTCTGACCAATGATTAAATAATGGATACTTCATAACTTTATTCCTCGCTTCTAAGTATTATATATTTTGCTATTTACTTAGAAGCTTACTACGACAGCTACATTTTTTAGCTTTCTCAAACGACGAATCATTATCTTCAAGCCTTTCTTTTATACTAAAAAAAGCATAACGCAATACATTACACTAGTCAAATTGTGTAATTTTGAACACATCTTAAACAGCGTAATACTGCAATAAGAACATGAAAACACTCAAACTTTGATCCAAATAATATATTGATTACATTCAGTTTATATTTTGTAAAAAAATTTTAATTGCCATGACAAAGCAAACAATAACCACTATTGGTCGTATTAATGCCGTCCCTTTTGTAAGCACCATCTTCGCCCCAATATATGATCCTATAATTTGACCAAGCATCATAATCAATCCAATTGTCCAATCGATTTGGCCAAAAATAATAAAATACAACAAAGCAGCGAAATTACTTGTAAAATTCAAAATCTTAGCATTTGCAGTTGCCCGTGTAGCACTATATCCACATAAGAGAATGAACGCTAAAGCAATTAAACTACCTGTTCCTGGGCCAAAGAAACCATCATAAAATCCAAGGAATGGAGCCACTGTTAACGCAAACAACAACATACTTATTTTTCTCGGTCGATCTTCGTTTGCTATATTTGGAGATAATAGAAAATAAAGACCAATAATAATAAGTAAAAAAGGTAATATCATGATTAGATATTCTGCCCGTATCTGTAAAACAAGCCATCCACCGAAAACGGATCCCAAAAAGGTCATTAAGATGGACAAACGCATATCTTTGAGATTAATTTCTTTCTTCTTAATAAAAATCATTGTTGCCATGAGGGTTCCGCTACTCCCTTGTAGTTTATTAGTTGCTATCGCTACAGAAGGAGACATACCTACTAATAACATTATCGGGATAGTTATCATACCACCGCCCCCAGCAATTGTATCTATCCATCCTGCTAATACAGCTACTAAAAATAGTAGTATGAGTAATTCAATAGTAAAATCCATACAAAGAATAGGGGCAGGCTTGAGCTATTATAACCCAAACCTCCCCATCGCCCCTCCTCTCTTTAAACTAGTTAATGATATCTGTAAAGTAACTTTCTTTCTGATCACGTAATCGGCTGGAAACGTACTGCCTGCAAACAATTCTTCTTCCGTACTTATTATCTCCAATCGGGATTTTATATTCTTCCTCAGATAACCTTTCCCTACCATGAGTTACATTTGTTTGTTTACCATAGTATGAATTTGGGATAATTAATAAATCTTCAGATGTAAGTGGAACCTTATAAGTGGGCGTTGTTCGTAAGAGTTCTAAAAATATGTCAAATTTCAATTTTTCTTCTTCACTTTCTCCCACATAAATCAATCTATTTTCTGCTCCATTCAAACAAGTTGCAATAATATCACCATTATCATCCAAAAATATAATTTGGTTTATTTCCCCTACAAATCCAGATATTTCACCATCCGCCATTCCTGCGATATGAGCAATAGGCATTTTACTTATCGCCAATATATCATCTTTACTGAAGTGATTTTCTTCAAGATGCTTTTGAAGTAATTTTGGCGTTCCAATATGAGTTTGAGTTTTTAAATTTAACACTCCTTTTAATAAAAGAGCATCAACTCTAGTAAATTTTCCACAAGTAATTTCAGACACTATTCGTTCCACGGATTTATTAAGTCTATTTGATACAATTTCTAAATTCGTATTGAATGTTTTCAATCTTGCTTCAATATCTGATTGGTCTTTCATATCTGTATACACTGTAGCATCGTTATGTTGATAAAAGTTCCCACCACCGGTGCTTGCACCGACATTTCGCAAAACTTCATCGTTGTTCAAAGGGGAAATGAGGTGAAATCTATTTTTCCCTGCATGTTCGGATGGGTGAATTAAAGCATCATAATTAAAAAGTGTGGCGAAAAGCCATGTGACCCATTCTGCATAAAAATATTTTTTCATTCTATCGTCTTCGTCTTCACCATAATTAAAACCTTTGCGATTCTCCCCAGGTAATAGTGTTTCCATAGGATCACATGGAATATTTTTAATAAGAGTAGGTGGTACGTTCCCACCACAATTCGCTACTTTTATCATATGTAGTAGTTTTTTCATGTCTGAATTCGAAGTTTTCTTTAAATAATCAATCAAACAATTAAGCCACTCTCTTGAAAAGCTTGCAGCTATTTCTTGATCACAAGTATAAGGATTATGAGTTTTTAATTCATGGTCTATTAGATTCTTCATTTTATCCTTCAATACATTAGGAATGCTAATTTCTTCGATTTCTGTAATCTGCAGTGTTCCTTTATTCATTATAAAACCTCCGTTGTTTTATTTTTTCACACCATATCTTCTATTAAATGACTACCTACTTCTTTTTTGCTCCTTTGCTTTTCTTCAAAGCTATTAGAACTACCAATTTACAGATAAAAAACGTGGAGTATAAGAGATTTCTTCTTAGTCACATTTCCCCCACGAATCTCCGTTAAATTGGCAAATTTAATTTGAAAATCTGATTCATTTTCATACTTTACTTTCAAACTATGTTTATATGATTTTCAATTCAAGTAAGAGTATTTCATTTTCTAAAGTTTTCTTGAGTTTAAAATCAGAATTTTCAAGATAAATATATTGACACTAAAAATATAACACGAAACCAAAAAATGTAAATAAATAGTTTTTTCATAAAAAATAGTCAGACTATTTATAAGGTAATTCGTATTTCATTGAACCAACTACGGCCTCTCAATTTTATTGATAACAATAAAAAGGTCCCCTAAATGGTGATAGAGGACCTTTTTCCAAGTATATTCTATTTTAAATTTCTTACTTACCTTTTATTTTAAAAGATATTGCTGTAACTTCTTTATTAACAGTTCCATCCCGTTTGGACTTACAATAATCTTCCCATTCGCTAACGAAATATTGCTGTCTGAAATATCCCCTGTAAGTGCACAAGCTCTTGGTGATTGATATTTTCGTAAAATAATCTGGTCCTCTTCTATAAACATTTCAAGAGAATCTTTTTCTACAATTCCTAAACTCCGTCTTATTTCCATTGGAATAACAATACGCCCCATGCTATCTGCTTTACGAGTAATTCCTCTTGATTTCATAAAATGCCACCCTTTATATTTATCTAATATTACGGTATTTATTTTAGCAATAAATAACAATTAGGAATAGTTCGTATTACAGCACTTTTTTTAGGAATAAATACCAATTAGGAATAACTTATGTTAGAATTATTTCTTGTTTATTCTTGATTTTTAATATATTTATCCCTGATCATTTTTATATATTGTTTTCTTTCTGTTAATTCAAATATAAATAATGCCTTTTTTATGTATGTTAAACCAACTTCATTAGAGTGCTGAACTTTTAATAAAATTGCACCTTTTTCAAAAAACAATTCACCTAATAAGTATAAAGTATTCATATTTATAGCTAATTTTATGCCTATTTCACTATACTTTATTGCTTCTTCATATTGATTTGCAAGGTGTAAACATTTTGTTAACGTATGAATGAGTCTTAATTTGATTTCTTTTTCTCTAGGGAATTCTATCTTATTAAAATTAATTAAACTTTGTTTTAATATATTTATGCTTTTCTCATAGTCTTCATTTTCTGCATGTATTATAGCAATTGAATTCATTATGCTTATTTCTTTTTCTGATAAAAAGTTACTACTACTTAAGGTTTGTTTTAGTGCTCTATTTAAAATGTCAAAAGCATTAATTGTTGCTCCATTTACATAATATATAGCAATCGCTTCATGCCATAATAGAAATTGTTTATCTTCTTTTGATTGGAAATTATTTTCGTTTTTCTCTTTTTTCACTATTTCGTAAAGCTCATTATATTCTTTTTGTTTCACACAATCTCTCATTACACATTTTACATTTTCAATATATTTTATTTTTTTGTTTTTCGTTAGCGCAAATATATAATTTGGGTCAATACCAAGTCTTTCAGATAATTGATACAACAATATGCTAGATGGATAAATAATACCTTTTTCTATCTTACTAATTTGGCTTTGTGAACATATTCCATGACATAATTCAGATTGTGACATGTTTTTTTTCTTTCTAAGTTCTTTAATAATAATACCAAGATTGTAGAATTCCATCTTTCCTCCCTCAAATGTAACACTTTATGAGTATAAGAATATTTTCCAACTTTTAATGTAATGTAAAATTAGTATAGTTACAATTACTATTTATATGGATTTATAGTTTTTTTGCAAACTTGAATGACAATACGAGAAATTATTAAAATATGGTTCACTAATAATCAATGGGAGTTTTATTCATCCCCACTGATTATTAGTCCACTCCAGGCAGGCTTTTTCAGGGAGTCCGACTTCTTTGCCACATCTAAATTTTGAGGTGGGAGTCTTACTACCCGCAAATAGCCAGATTAAAATAAATATGATTTTTCACCTTTATTTCTTTTAATAGTTTCTTTTGATTTTTATATAAATAATTTCGAAGGAGCGTATTTTATGAAAAGAATGTTGACCGAAAGAGAGTTAGAAGTGGCTATTTATGTAGCAAAAGGATTTACAGATGTAGAAATTTCAAAAAAAATATATGTTACCCCTCGAAGAATTTCAACGATAATTAATCATATTAAAGAAAAATGGCATATTAATTCTAGAGTGGAATTAGGTATTTTAGTTTATCATTATGGTTTTATAGATGCACCCTTATTTTCAAATAAAGAAAATCATTTATTCGAAAAGGTTGCACAATAATTGGCCAAGTATAATGTGTTCATTTACAAATAAAAACAGAAAAGTCGCTGAACTTTTATTATTTAAGGTAATTCTGAAGGTGATGGGCATGTATGGCTTGCTAAAAGAAAAAATATAGATTGTATTTAGATATTTTAGTAAGAATGATTGTACCAGAAACTTTTAAAACCCCGATAATAGAGGACTCTTTGGATGTTTTATTGAAGGGATTCGAACGACTTTTAAAAGGTAAAAACATACCTTTAGACAATGTTTCTTCTTCAACAGCAAGTATAGTTTTTAATGTAGAAAATCCATCCATTTTGATTAAGCTTTTTTCAAAAAGGGTGGGTTTCTTCAGTTTATAGGAAAGGTATACTTAACTTATAAAGTGAAACTTTAATCATTCGAGCTACCCGTTAATGCAGGATAAAAAATATAATAAAATAGGTAAAAATGCCATCGCATCTTTACCTATCCTATGGATAAACAGGTTCTCATAAGAAATAGAAAACTTCTCTAAACACTATAAATATATTATTTTAAATTAATTGGTTGTTGTTGAGTAATACAATGGATCATACCACCATTTTTATAAAGCTCTCTTACATCAATTCCCACAACTTTACGATCAGGATAAAGTTTTTGAATCATCTCATTTGCTATTTTATCATTAGGATCATTATAGTTAGGAACTAAGATAACTTGATTCGCTATATAATAATTAATATATGAACCTTTATAATCAAGCTGCTTCCCATTTTCTAATGTAACATTATTCTTGCTTAGCGGCAGATATACATACTTGTACTTATTCCCCTCAGCATCTTTTGCCTGCAACAACTTGTTAATATCTTTATCAGACGTTCCCCATTCAGCTAAATCTTTTTTGTTTAATGTTATAATAGTAGATTTATCGTGGAATTTTGCAAATCCATCAATATGAAAATCAGTAATATCTAAGTTAGGTACTCCATCTAACCAAATAAAATTTGTTACCCCAAGGTCACTAATATATTTTTCAATATCTTTTTCTGACAATTTTGCATTTCTATTTTTATTCGTTACAGCACTTCTAGTTAGTAAAGCAGTTCCATTACCATCTAATTCAAATGCGCCACCTTCAAGAACAAATTTATTCCAATCAATTCTTTCAATTCCTAACTGTTTACTAAGATTCTCACGAAGACGAGCATCTTTCTTATATGGTGTTTTCTTTCCCCATCCGTTAAATCCTGGGTCTAATATCTTTAGATTTTTGTCATTATCATAAACAAAAATTGGTCCAGTATCTCTCGCCCATACATCGTCAGTAGGTGCGATAAAGAAATCAATTTTCTCCATATTTACCCCGTGATCTATTAAAACCTCAGTAATTCTTTCTTTTTCTTCTTGATCATATGCAACAATATGAACTTTTTCGCCTTTACTTAAAGCATTTGTCATTTGAATCCAAATTGGCTCTACTTCTTGCTGATATTTTTGCCCATATGTAAATTCATGAGGCCATTGTAGCCATGTTCCTTCATGTTTGTTTTTTTCATCTGGCATTGTATACTTTCCTATTTGTTTTCGCACCTCTACTTTCTTCATATCTTTTCTTTGCGTTTTTTCAATTTCCTTCGCCTGAACTTTCTCAATCCCCTTCCCTAGAGCATAACCACTGAAAATAGATGTGGTTAGTATAGCACTCATACACAAATTCGTTATTTTTTTCATTTCTTAACCTCCTTTTCTGTCTTACTGTAAACCTTTACATAGTGTGAAGGTCAAGCTTTTCCGTTTTAATTATTTAAATATTTTAAATGTAAAGTGTAATTTGAATCGAACTTTATACAAAACAAGTAAGAATCAACTATTTCTACTATAATCATCATTTTTTCATAAAATCTTACACTCTTTTCTTTTGTTATCCTTTTTATACTATGTACTGTATTATTTTCGAAAATAATACAGTACATGAAATTTCATATTAAATACATATTCATTCATTTATTAATTTGTTTATTCAGTTTATATTTAACTATTCAAAAGCAGTTACAATTCTCTCTTTCATTTTCTGTAATACTTCACTGCTCAATACTTTTTGACCAGTAGGAAGTTTTAATATGGCAGCGGCACCTTTACTAAGGTATATTTCTTGATCATTATTTTGATTTACTACCAATATTCCTTGCCCTTCAAATTCGAAATAACTAATATCTTTTGTTTCATTTGTATTATTCTTTATTGCTGTATATAATCCATATAAATCTTTACTTCTATTTTCTCCGCCCGTTCGAATCGGTTCAATATCATTCGCAACAATTAGTCCTTCTGGCTGCTCACCCTTCATAATAAACCACAGCTTTTCATTTGTTGGTAATAGTAAATTCTTAAATTCAGAGCTATTTAAAATTTGCTGTGCTGGAATTGTTGCATAGATTGGTAACGAAAATGGAGATGTTGTTATTTTTTCAAAACTTAAATTTTCAGAAGAACTTCCCTTACTATATTGATAATCTTTTAATGCGATCGATTGTACTGATTCACTTTTATTTTTTGATGCATAACTAATTTTACTAGCGAAAATAATAACGGTCATTAAGCACATGCACGGTATCACAAGCTTAAGTAGTTTTCCCATTTATGAACCCCCGCTTTTAATATTATTAGTTTGCATGGATATTATAAACAGTTTCACTCCACCAAAAATTATTATTGTTATGGAACGTACTGAAATTATGATTATAATGATCACCATACCAAGGGTCCATGTACGTTATATAATCTGTTCCATTTGTCCCTTTATAAAATCCATCAAGTACTACAAAGTGTCCGATGTTAGCTCCATTTTGCCACATAATGAGTGCAATCATCGGCTGATTACTATTAATTTGACTTTTGAACCAATCATACGATTTTGCTCCAGAACTTATAGCTGAGCTAACACCATATCCCGATAATCCATATTGTATTTCACGTGAAGTTGCAGGATTATTATATGATCCACCCTTAACATACCTAACGTACTGATCTTGTGAAGGAGTTTTCCCAAAATAATTTAAAACTGAAACCGAAGTGCCTGCCCAACACCAATTTGATCTTTCTTGTAATATGTTAGGTACAGATAATTTACGATCTATTGATGTATTTGGAGGATTTCCATTAATATACGCTGACGTTACATATACTTTTTTTCCATCTTTAAAATAATAAAACCAACGATTATCTAAATTTCCTGTCCAGTAATCTTTAACCGCTTCACCATACTCCCATCCTTTAAAAGATACTGTTGTATTTCCGGGAATCACATCTACAATATTTGCATTCAAACTTTTTGCCTCTCTAACATTTACATTCAATGGAGCTGTTGTTCCTGTAAATTCAACTTCTTCTGCTATTATTTTCTGAACACCAATAAAACTAAATGTGAAGAACAATAAAAACATACAAACAATAAAATGCTTTCTTCCCTTCATTTCTCCACCCCTTCATCAGTACTAAAAAACATCAACAATTCATCCTTATTAATTGTTCAAGCTTAATATTACATACTAACGAAAAATGACTTCTCATAAAGTGAAACTTTGATCAGTAGTGGTTTTATTCATCCCCCACTGATTGTTAGTTAAACCAATCGGGCTGCTCTGCAAATAGCGGGATAAATTCCAATACAAAAAAGGAGCCTATAAATTTTTATAGGCTCCTTTTTATTTCGTCGTTATTACTTAGCTAATTCTTTTGTACCCTTCATTACATCAATGAAGAATCCCCAGTTATTCACTACAGAAGAGATACTGATATGTTCATCTGGAGTGTGGACGTTAAAAATGTCTGGTCCGAATGAAATTGCATCTAATTCAGGCATTTTTTGAACGAATGCGCTACACTCAATCCCCGCATGCACAGCGAAGATTTCAATTTCTTTATTGTATTTTTCTTGATGCACTTTTTCAAATAAATTACGAATTTGTGAGTTTGGATTGTATGGCCATTCTGGATACTCTGACTCTATTTCAAATGTAGCACCAACTAATTCAGCAATATATTTGATTTCTTCTGCAACATGTTGTTTTAAACTACTTACAGAACTTCGCACTTCGTTACGTAATTTAATTTCATCTTGCAACGTTTCAATAACGCCTAAATTTGTTGAGCTTTCTACAAGACCTTTAATATCCATGCTCATACTTTGAATGCCATTTGGAATTAAGAATAATGATGAAATAAGCTGCTTTTGTGTCTCTTTAGCAAATACTTTTTCAACTTTTTCATCCAATTTTGTCAGTGTAACATGAACATCTGGATCAACAGCACGCATTTCTTCTTGTAATACACGTGTCCATGATTCTAGTTTTTCTTCTACTTGTCCTACATCTTCTGTACGAATTAAAATTGTAGCTACACTTTCACGCGGAATTGCATTCGTTTTTAATCCGCCGTGAACTTCACTTATGTTAAACTCCGTATGTGCTGATAAATCACGTAATACTCGTCCTAATACTTTGTTCGCATTACCGCGTTGTTTATCAATTTCCATACCAGAATGTCCGCCTTTTAGACCACCAACATATAGACGGTATGCATCCATATTCGCTGGCGTTTCATCCCAAATTACGGGAATTGTTTCAACAGCTTTCGCACCACCTGCACTACTTACAAGTAATTTATGATCTTCTTCAGAATCAATATTTATAAATATCTTTCCTTCAAAATGATTTGGATCAATAGCAAAAGCCCCGCCCATTGTCGTTTCTTCTTCAGTAGTGATAACGACTTCAAGTGCTGGATGCGTAATTTCTTTTGAATCTAATAAAGCTAATGCATACGCAACTGCAATACCATTATCAGCACCTAAAGTTGTTTGATTTGCATATAACATATCCCCAATGATTCTTAATTCAATTGGATCTTTTTCAAAATCATGTACTGTTGCTTGATTTTTTTCGCAAACCATATCCATATGACCTTGAATAATAATAGCTGGTACATTTTCATAACCAGCTGTTGCTTCTTTTTTAATAATGACATTTAATGCTTCATCTTGAATGACTTCTAAGTTACGCTCTTTTGCAAAGCCCACTAAATAATCACTAATTTCCTTTTCATTACCTGATCCTCTAGGAATCTTTGAAATTTCTGCAAAATGATAAAATACAGGGTGCTTTGTTAATTGTTCTAAAGTAGAATACATGTTCAAGCTCCTCTCAAAATGAAAAAATAGTATGTAAGTCTTTTATCATTATACCATGATTCATTATTTTCCTTTTCTATTTCATACTTTAATATCCGCTCGTTAAACATTAAAATTGCATATAAAAAGAGAAAGAAAATGCACTATGCATTTTCTTTCTCTTTTTTTGCTCTCATATATTTTGAAGTACTATTATTCATTAACTTCTCTAACCGACTTATATTTTCCGTTAATGCACCTTTTACAAGAGAGAAATCTGTATTTGATTCTTCCTTTTTTTCTTTAAAAAATGAAGACTTTTGTACATTTACTTCAGCCATCTCTTCTCCCCCTTTTCAAAAAGATACAATCTTCTATTTATATTATATAGCAAATGCAGAAAGAGTGTACACTTATGATTTTCTTTTTAATTCTTCTTCTAACTCTTCTACTTGCTGCAAAGTATCTCCTTTTATTAAAGAGAAATCTGATGTACCTTTAACTCCTACCTGACGTTCTCTCTTTTTTATTTTTGTTAATTATCATAAAATTACCAATATTAATCTACTATTTAATAATAATATTTGATATTATAAAAAAGTAGATTTTATAATGGATTTAAAAACAACACAGTCTATTTACACTATTATGCGCCTAAATACAACCGAAAAGAATGAGGTTATTTCTGACAATGGATTCTTTGTTATTGAATCACCAAACACCCAATGGCTATTAACTCGAAATATAATAAATGATTCCTTTGATATAACCTATTTAACCAAAAATCTTTTCGAAAATGGAATAGCAAAACTAATAAAACATTAATCCTCTAAGACGGGAGTATATTTATATTGAATAAACATCAGAATTCTAACCAAAAAAAGGAAGGTCTTTTCGAAAATAGGATATTACCTATCATCACTGTTCTTTCAGGTGTAATTCTACTAGTGTACAAAGGGTTAGAATTTATTTCAAAGTATGTACTACTTTTAATCTTATTTGCCCTAATTATTGCTTCTTTATACTTATTGTTTATGCGAGAAATAGTTGGTGCTGCTATTGGATTTATTTTTGCAGCTCTTGGATATTATATGTATAAAATTATTTTTAAACAAAAAAAGAAATAGCGGATAAACAAATCATAAAGAAGTAATTTAAAAGAGAATGCTTTTACGCATTCTCTTTTAAATTACCCTCTTTTATATACTTATATGGGATCGCCTCTATAAGTTTTTCTAATCGATTTACATTTTGAGTTAATGCACCTTTCACAAGAGAGAAATCTGTATTTGATTCTTCTTTTTTTTCTTTAAAAAACGAAGACTTTTGTACATTGACTTCAGCCATCTCTTCTCCCCCTTTTCCAAAAGATACAACCTTTTATTTATATTATATAGCAAATGTAGAAAGAGTGTACACTTATGATTTTCTTTTTAATTCTTCTTCTAATTCTTCTACTTGCTGCAACGTATCCCCTTTTATTAAAGAGAAATCTGTTGTATCTTCGTTACCTTCTTTAAAAAAATCATTGTCATAATCTTTTACCACTACAATCACCTCTACATGCTAGTGTAGGAATGATTGTCCAATTTTATTCAACTTTGTCGGATTTTGTTTTTAATTTATGTATAGAAGAAAAGGACAGAAAAAGATTCTGTCCTTATTTACTAAAATAACTATGATGTATTGTTAAATTATATACATTTTCAAAATCCCGATCTTGCAGGTTATTTTTCTTTCCATCAATAACAATGAAAACGTCACTTACTATTTTTGCTGGTATAATCCCGACATTTTCTACTTGCACCGCTTTCTGCTCATTCAATTGCTCGATATGTTCTAACGGAACGATAATACTAAATTGCGAGCGAATACCACGAAAGTTTGTATTTAATTCCTTCGCGGCTTCAAAAACAACAATTTTCGCACCAATCTTTTCCCCATATGAATCTAAAAATGCATTTAAGCTCTTTGTATATTCCTCTTCCGTATGCCATTCCATCGTACCGAATACTGATGGATTAACATTTTGAATAATTGTCGTGTATATTTCTCCTCTCGCTTTAGATGCAATTAATGATCGTTTTATTGATTGAACTGTCTTGCCAATATCACTAAATTTCGCACCCCATATTTCTGAAATATTAGGTGTTAAAATGAACGCAATATCAACAAAAATAACCATTGCAGTAAACATTAAAAGATTTTTCCAGAGGGTTAAATCAATTCCTTTTATCATGAAATACACGGTGACAGATATGATAAACAAACCATACCAAGTCTTTCTAATACGTTGCTTTTTCTCCTCGTACAACTCCTCATTTTTCCAATAAAAGAAAACAAGGACTACAAAGACAATCGCTAAAACAAATAGGCCAATTCGAATGTTAGAGATCATTAATCACATCACCCTCCATTCAAAAACTACTCACGATATCATTACATGCGCAAGCTGCTCTCTTTATGACAAAAGACGTGGACAAGCTTCTAAAATTAGCTACATCGCATATATATTAGAAAGTACCACGTCTTTTATCCTGTTATTTGTGGGCAGTAAGACCCCCACTGATTAAAATTTCACTTTACCATGAGTCTATATTGTATATGTAGACAAGCATTCATTTCAAATTTTCGTATTAAAAAGAAATATGTTTCGGAATTTCCCCTTCAGGTACTTCTCCATCCATACTTAAATAATAATGACGAATCGGACGTAAGTTTTCGTCTAATTCATAAACAAGCGGAATGCTAGTGGGAATATTTAATGAAACTACACCATCACTTGAAAGGTTGTCTAAATATTTTACTAGCGAGCGAATTGTGTTACCGTGTGATGAAATAATTACTTTGTTACCACTTTTTAATGTCGGCGCAATTTCTGAATGCCAATAAGCAAGTACTCTCTTCTCCGTATCCTCTAAACATTCAGTTAATGGAAATTCACCTTTTTTGAGTGTTTTATATCTTGGATCGGTCGCTTCATATCGAGGATCGTCTTCAGTAAGAGCCGGTGGTCTTACATCAACACTTCTTCTCCAAATATGAACTTGCTCCTCACCATATTTTTGTGCAGTTTCATCTTTATTCAGCCCTTGCAATGCACCATAATGTCTTTCATTTAGCTTCCAAGATTTATGTATTGGAACCCAAGTAAGATCCATCTCATGAAGTACAATCCATAACGTCCGAATTGCGCGTTTTAATACTGATGTATAAGCCACATCAAAAGTATATCCGTTTTTCTTTAATATTGCTCCTGCTTCTCTCGCTTCACTTAATCCATTCTCTGATAGATCAACATCTGTCCATCCAGTAAAGCGATTTTCAAGATTCCATAAGCTTTGTCCGTGACGAATAAGTACAAGTTTTATCATTATAATTCCCCTTTCGGAAATGTGAATTTTATTGTTCCATTGCGTACACGTATAAAGTATCTAGTAATGTATCTTTTTATCCATTCACTCTATGACCAAATCATAGTTGCCAAATGTATGGATAAAATTTGTTCTTTTTCAAACGATAAAAACAGAAGTTTTTTCATTATTTTTGATCGACTGGTAGTTCACGTTTCGTTATCCAAGCATCAAAACCTGATCGGCTATTTGCCATTTCATTCATAACTTGGTGCCAATTGTCCTCACATGATTCACCAAATTTTGAAAAAATAGCACCCATTTGTTGTCTTTGTACATCACTCAGTTTTTTCTCTAAATCTGTACCTTTTTCTGTTAAAGACAACTGTTTCACACGTCTATCATGCATAGCTTCATTACTCTCAATTAAGCCCTTTTCCACAAGTTGACGTAGCGGTCCGTGGAGAGCTTGTTTACTTATTTCTAATAGTGATAATAACTCATTTACACTTATCCCTGGAAAACGTGCGATAAAAAATAAAATTCGATGATGTACTCGTTGAATGCCATATTCTTTTATAATTTCATCTGGCTTTTCAGTAAATGTTTTATATGCAAAATAAAATAATGCTAATGCCTCATTCATCTGTTCTTCTTTATGTTGTGTCATCTACTTTCCCCCTGTATGTAAATTATACCACAATCTAGTAATGAATATTTTAATCAACGCATTAGAACTTATTTAGTCTATTGAAACATTCATTGCATAATTAGGAGATGATTCATTTGAAAAAACAATATACTGTAAGTACATATTTATTGGATAGACTACATGAATTAGGAATTGAACATATATTTGGGGTTCCTGGTGATTATAATCTTGCTTTTTTAGATGATGTGGTAGCACATGAAAATTTAAAGTGGATTGGCAATTGTAACGAATTAAATGCTGCATATGCAGCAGATGGGTACGCTCGCATAAAACGAATCGCTGCTCTTATTACTACTTTCGGAGTTGGAGAATTAAGCGCTATTAACGGTATTGCTGGCTCATATGCGGAAAACGTGCCAGTTATAAAAATCACGGGTACGCCACCAACAAAAGTAATGGAAAATGGAGCAATCGTCCATCATACGTTAGGAGATGGAAAGTTCGATCACTTTTCCAATATGTATCGAGAAATCACTGTGGCACAAACAAATGTAAAACCTGAGCATGCTGCTGAGGAAATTGACCGTGTTTTACGTGCATGTTGGAATGAAAAACGCCCGGTTCATATTAATTTGCCGATTGATGTATATAATAAACCAATTAATAAACCTACAGAACCAATTTTATATAAACCGATTTTAAGTAATAAAGAAGCGTTGGATAAAATGCTACTACATGCCACTTCAATAATAAATAATGCCAAAAAACCTGTAATTTTAGCTGATTTTGAAGTAGATCGATTTCACGCTAAAGAAAATTTACATCAATTTGTAGAAAAAACTGGGTTTCCCATCGCGACGTTAAGTATGGGAAAAGGAATATTCCCAGAAAAACACCCTCAATTTATAGGGATTTATACTGGTGATGTAAGTTCTCCGTACTTGAGAAAAAGAATTGATGAATCTGATTGTATTATTAGTATTGGTGTGAAGTTAACTGATACTATTACAGGCGGCTTCACACAAGGTTTTACAAAAGAACAAGTTATAGAAATCCATCCCTACACTGTGAAAATTATAGATAAAAAATACGGTCCAGTTGTAATGCAGGATGTTTTACAACATTTAAGTGATTCAATTGAGCATCGTAATAAAGATACCCTTGACGTTAAGCCATTTATTTTAGAATCATCACCTTTTACTGAAGAGTTCAATCCAAAAGCACAAATGGTCACACAAAAGCGTTTTTGGCAGCAAATGTACCATTTCTTACAAGAAAACGACGTCTTAATTGTAGAGCAAGGAACACCTTTCTTTGGTAGTGCTGCTATCCCTCTACCTAATAACACTGCATATGTAGGACAACCGTTATGGGGATCTATCGGATATACACTGCCCGCTCTACTTGGTACACAGCTCGCCAATTTATCACGGCGCAACATTTTAATTATTGGTGATGGTTCTTTCCAAGTAACTGCCCAAGAGTTATCAACTATACTAGATCAAAATTTAAAACCGATTATATTTTTAATCAATAACAACGGATACACTGTTGAACGTGCCATTCACGGCCAAAACCAACCTTATAATGATATACAAATGTGGGATTACAATAAACTATCAATGGTATTTGGATCAGAAGAAAAAAGTCTAACATTTAAAGTAGAGAATGAAGCAGAATTAGCAGAAGTCTTAACAAATATAACTTTTAATAAGAATCAACTTATCTTTATTGAAGTTATAATGAGCCAAAGCGATCAACCTGAATTGTTAGCTAAACTCGGGAAAAGATTTGGTCAGCAAAATTCTTAATATAAAAGCATAACCTAATTATACAATTGGTAGTGTAAAACTTGTTTTGAGAATAGTTTCGACACTCAAAATACATAAGGAAAAGGATGGAAAGCACCATCCTTTTCTATTTTAAGAGCATTCTTCGACTAACGCCCCGTATGACAAGCAAAAATTCTTAATCCATCTTTAACTTTATAGCTTTTGTCGCAATAAATGTTTTAATATGCTTATCTAATATCCTTGTCCCACCAAAATCATCCTCATAAAAACCTGTTATAGCAAAACCAGCTTCAATTTGGCCTTGGATTTGGTCTTCTAAAGTATGCGCATATTCTATTGTTTGATTTGAATCGATGTAATCTTGAACTTCATCCTCTGGTAAATAATCCAATGTTGATGAAGGAATTGAATGTTTAACATCAAGAATACCTTTTTGTTCTTGGTTATCATCAAAGATCCATAGTAACGGATTTGTAAATCCAGCAATAAGAATACCTTTATTCTTTAAAACCCTAGAAACTTCATTCCATACAAGATGAACATCTTTTACAAACAAATTAGAAATAGGATTTATAACAATATCAAAATATTCATCCTCAAAATCACCAAGGTCTGACATATCTCCTTGTACGGTTTTTAAAGTCAAACCATCCCGTTTTGCTACCTTTTCATCTTGTTCCAATTGCTTCTTAGATATATCAGTAACTGTTACATCTGCTCCAGCAGCAGCTAGAACAGGTGCTTGTTGTCCACCACCTGACGCTAAGCAAAGTATCTTTAATCCATCTAATGACTTTGGAAACCACTCTCTAGGAACTGACTTTTCCGTAGTGACTGTAATCTCCCATTCACCTGATTTGCTTTTCTCAATAATCTCGCTACTTACAGGCTGCGTGTATCTAGAACCTTCTTCAACCTTCTTATCCCATGCATTACTGTTTTGTTGTGTAATATCCATTGCGATTAGTCCTCCTAACGATCTAGTTGCATTTTAAGTGTAAACTTATTAACTATTTATGCTTTCCTTTTTCTATTAACCCGCCTGATAGTTCATACATAGTTGTCTATATTTATATTAACAGATGAATACTAATAATTACTAAAAATTCTAAAAAGACACAAAAATACACATCCATTCCATTCATTTAAAATAATCGTAGAATTGGTAAGTTTTAAACAACTCATTTCCACAAAAAAAGCATTCCAAATCTGTTGACAGTTGGAACGCTTTTTTATGTTATTTAATTTTTCAAGCTTTTAACTAAATCCATTAAACAAATAAGCTATGCTTTTTCTTTTTTATTCAGCAAGAGTTAACTGCCAAGATACACCATACTTATCATTTAACCAGCCAAACTTTTTACTAAACGGATAAGAACCTAAAGGCATGAGAATTGCTCCATCCTGCGCTAGTTTATGAAAGACCGTTTCAATTTCTTCTTCTGTCTCACAAGTTACATAAAGAGACATAGCTGGAGTGAATGTAAAATTATGATTTACATAACTATCAATACACATAAACTCTTGGCCATTTAGCGTAAAATTTGCATGAATTACAGTTCCCTCTTTACCAGGTCCATTTTCATCGTAGCGAGAAATACTTACAATTTCTGATTGATCAAATAGCGACGTATAAAAATTCATTGCTTCCTCAGCTTTGCCTTCAAACATTAAAAACGTAGTAATTTTTTGATTTGTGTTACTCATATGGAGACAGCCCCTTGTTATGTATTTATGTAAAACATACGTCACTCAAAAACCGAACGTATATTCCTATGAATATATTGTCTATAAAAACGATGAGTTTGTCAATTATCTACTTTATTATTTCTTCTTAAATAATGCTGTCCAAAGAAATGATTCTCCAAACATTTCATTCGGTTGTTTCATTTGTTTCATCCTTCTAATCTCAATTACCTCAAATTCTTTAAATATCTCTCTTAACTTTTCTTCCGAGTATGCAAGACCACCTTGTAGACTCCATTCTCTATATACGTCCCAATCTGTTATTTCTGATCCATTTCGCTCATCTAAATCGCCTGCTGCAAAACATGTTAATCCGAAATAACCACCCGATTTTAATGAGTTTTTAATTAAATCCACATAATTTATTCTTCTATGCGGTGGAATGTGATGCAAACAGCCCGAATCATATACAAAATCAAATTCGTTTTGAACCTCTAAATTAAAAATTGAATCACAAATAAAATGAATTTCTACCCCTTTTGCCAATGCCCTCTCTTTTGCCCAGTTAATGCCTTCTACAGATAAATCCACTGCTGTTACATCAAATCCTTCATTCGCTAGATAAATTGCATTTCTACCCGGACCACATCCAAGTTCTAATATTTTCCCTTTTAAAACTCTCTCTTTTTGTATATAAGAAACTAGATTCTCATCTGGAACATTTTCAAAAAACGGAACATCCTTTTCTCTATTCTCATAAAACTCATTCCAAAATGGTTCAGCAGGTCTTAATAATGAATCAAGCATTTTTAAAATATCTTCTTGTGTTTGTAACGTTTCAGTTTTCATTTTTACCCTCCACATTTTAATAGTCAGAAAATTATTATATATCTTTTTGAACTTTCAAACAAAGAAAAAACTCCTACATTCAATAGGAGTTTTTTCCCTTTAAAATCCAAGTACATCTTGCCATTTTAGCAATTTCTCTTCCCGTACTTTCAAATAATCATGTTCATATTTCCCCATCCATATTTCACTAACAATTTCTCAGTCTGCAAAAAAAAGAACTCTTTCTGTTTTCGCTGCTACCTTTACAACATGAGTCACTTAAGAAGAATACTTTGCTGAAAAATAAAGCCGATTTCGTTAAGGTATATTTTTGCTAACGCCTCTTCTTTCATACAATCATACTTTTCTAATAAAATAACGTTTTTGTTCACTTTTTTGATACATTTACGAAACATTCATGTGTTATCTTCATTAAGTTGTTTTCTTTTTATAATGTCGTGTGAGATATACCAACAGAGGAAGCCCCAGATCCCCTAATCCTAGGGCTTTTTTATAAGAATTTTATACATTTTATTATTTCCACTAACTCTTTAAATTGTATATACATAATATAAAATTCTCATGTTGTTATATTTTTTGATGGCCTCTTATCTTTCCTTAAAAGGCCCTTTTTTCAAATAACGCTTTTGTTTAATTTATATTTAAAAAGTTCCTTTTCATAAAGACTTCCCTTATATGCTATACTCATTCTTAAATAATTGTATAAGGAATGTTAAAAATGGATGATAGATCGTCAAGACAATGGAGATTGCAACAAAAGTTAAGAGCACTGAAAACCAAAAACAACAATGACATAAACCCTTTGTTTAGTGAATGCCTTGAATCCCTAGGAAACGAAACTCTCATTTTCTCCCAAGAAAAAAGCCAGCAGATTGCTACTATTTTAATGAATTCATTTCCTATAACTGTATCGGGAAGAATAGATTGGGAACAGATAGATATTCAATTCATAGCTTCGAACAAAGAACAAATAATTTCCCTTATTAGAGCAAACAAACTAGATTTTGATGAACAGATTTTTATAATATGGGATAACTATGAAATCCCTGTAGTAAGTACAAATCTTGATAAAGTATTCCAATCACTAGTTGACGTTGATGCAGTCAGTTTTTATTACTGGCTATTAGACAAAGAATATAGATTCGTAATTGAAATAAATGATGAAGAATTGATTAGGGTTGGGTTTCGCTAATACTCTAAGCATATGAAGCTAGTTCCCTTCATTTCTTAATATTTTCTTCGTCACCACCGCTATTATTATCATAATGAAACTAATAGCAAATATAGGTAAATAAATTTTCGTACTGAATCCTTCAAACATAAAACCATATACGACTTGCCCAATTGGTGCCATACATTGAGATACCGCTGTTATAAATGCCATCACTTTTCCTAGATTTTCATTTGGTGTTTTCTTTTGGACTACAGTAATCACATAGATGGATACAATTGTCATAATCATTGCGATTAGAAGAGAAGAAAGTATAAAGAGGATAAATGGTGGATAGTATCCTAAATTAAGAATAAACGGTGTAACTGATAGTGCCACTGGCATTACTAATAAAGCTATGATAAGCATCCAATTATATAATGTTTTCATCTGTAACTTTTTAGCAAAGAAACCGATTGACAATGCACCTAATATAGTTGCAAAATCAATTAATCCCATTCCAATTCCATACATCGTATCGCTACTCTGCATAGTTACTCGTAACATAATAGGTCCTCCAACAACAAATAACGGTGTCAAAATTAAGTTTAATAAAGCGGCTAGTAACATAGCCTTCAAAATAAAAGGTTGCTTTAAAACATAAAGAAAACCTTCTTTCATATCTTTTACAATTGTAGGTACGATATGGCCTTCCTGTATTCTTTTTATAAATGGTATTGTAATAAACATTTCTAAAATCGCAGATAAAAAGAAAGCAAGACAACTTGTTATTACGAGCATTTTCAAACCAATTATGCCGTATAATATTCCTCCTAATACAGGAGCAACTATATTAGATAATGCTTGCACACCATTTATGATACCGTTTGCTTGTTCTAACTTTTTCTCTGGAACTAATTGCGGAATACTCGCCATTACAACTGGTGCGTACATTGCACTAATGACTGCTAGTAAAAACATAATTGTTCCAATCAATAAAATAGATACCGATTCAGTTAATAACAAAACTATAAAACTTAATACAATAGCAGCGTTTATAAAATCCAAAATGACTATTACATTACGGCGGTTGGAACGATCTGCTATCGCTCCGCCAAGAGGAGCTAACAAAAACGGGATACTCGTTACGGCATATAACCCTGCAAATATATCGGCACGTCCTGTGATATCTAGCGCATATAAAGACAGTGCAAAACGTAATAGTGTTGAACCTAAAATAGTAATAATTTGACCACTTACCATTAAGTGAAAATCTTTCAAGGAAGATTGAATACTTGCTGGCATACTCATCACATCCTTCATTTAGCTAGACCGACTGCCGGTCGATAATACTCAAACAGAAAATCACTATTTCTGTTTAATTAAAACTTCCATCATATAATCAAAATATCCCTCTTTCGCTCCGACAGATGCTTCCATCATTTTGATATAAGCTTTAGCTCTGTTTATCATTTCTTCCGGTTTCCACTGGAATAAACCATCATCAAATATGACTTGTGCTGAAGAGAGTAATAATTCAATTGTTTCTTGTGGGTATGGAGTAGAAAATATACCTTCTTCTATTCCTTGCTCTAAAACTTCCGTTAATACAGGAGATAAATGTATAATGGATTGCACTAAACTTTTCTGATGCATTTCTGCATTATTTGGTTGATGGAATTGTTCAATCATTTTTTCTTTTACATCTCCTGATTTTGGTGATTGTTCCATTAAAATTTTAAATAACTTATCTAAAACTGGAATATCGGGATTGGAGACAATCCTTTTCGCCTTAGTGACATCCTCTTTAATAATCCTCATAATGATTTCATCCATTACTTCCTCCTTCGACTTAAAATAATAATAAAACGTCCCCTTTGCTATACCAATTTCTTTTAAAATGTCATTCACGGTTGTTTTCGTATAACCTTTCGTAAAAAACAAACGCTCAGCTGTTTCTAAAATTTCCTTTCTACGCTCCTCATACTCCTTTACAATTCGCATTCAAGTTCTCCTTCCTAATAGACCGACTGTCGGTCTATTAAAATTATATGTTTAGTTAGTAAAAAGTTTCCTATTATTGTATATACAACATCCTACTTTCTATTTCCTTTATAAATTTTTATTTTTTAATGTCCGCTCAATTTGTTTAAAACGTATCTCATGTTTTTTATCGTCACCTTTCATTTTAGGAAAAGAACGATGCCCTCCGCTTGATCCTATTTTTCTCGATTCTTCATCCAGACGCACAACACTTTGTAGTTTTTCAGCTCCTTCACCACAAGTCAGCGCATCTCCTTTACATCGATGACTTCAAAAAATGACAATTGATTCATACGATACGGTTCCCCCTCGGTTCAATCTATGTATTTATCAATGGAGTATTTTGTTGAGTTCCAATATGTAATATTGCATATTTCGCACTTTTAATTTTCGCACATGCGATAATTTATTTATAAAAATATAAATTATTAATAAGGGTGATTTATATGAGCAAGTTCCGAAAGAAAATGATTAAATATTTGCAAACATTTTGGGGATGCTTAGCATTTGGTGTATTAATGTTTGCTATCTTCTTAATTACGGATTTAACAGATGCATCTTTAAATACATTAGGCTGGAGAGACTGGCTAGGTTCTGTAGCAGGCGCAACCATTTTATCTGTTGGGATGTTTACTTTAAATAAATTGAATTTAAAATAAATATTCGGTCAATACTGTATGTAGGCTGTATGCCAACATTCATTTAAAGTAGTCTTCTCTGTATCTCCTTGTATTGAGCAGTTAGCTTTTGCTAGCCGCTCTTTTATTTTGTTCCGGTTCTTGCCCTATCTACTTTCCCCCAATAAGTACACATATCTATTCCCCATTGCTACAAAATGAAATCTTTATTTTGTTTTACGGATCGCTTCTTCAATTAGCCAAGATACAATATTAAAATCATTAGCTTCACCCTTTAAAGATGTTCCCTTCCAAAAGTATTCTTTCATCACTTCAAATAATTCTTCAACAGCTTCAATTCATCTCATATTCATTTTCCCTTTCTCCCAAATAACTATTTTGTTTTACTAATTAGCTGATTAATTTCACAAACACCTTTTAAACATTCCATGTTTCTTCACCTCTTGAATATTTTTCAAACAAAAATACATACTATTTTCAAGCCGCCGTTTCCACGGCTAATACCTCTTTCTTTTGTTACTGCAAAAGCAGGTAGGTTCTTCACTTATCTGCTTTCTCTGTATATTTTTTAAGAAATCGAAAATAATACCAACAAGCTGTTTGAACTAGCAGCTTCACTCTTCTCGCAATGGGGATGCAAATTATCACAATTAGCTAACTCATTGAACTCACTGGCAGACAACCAAAATCGTTGTCTGCTTTTTGTATGAGATTTTTCGTTTTACATATACTACTTTTGAACCTGCAGACCAATACGAGCCATTTTGGTGCTTGGGATTTCCCTTCCGGGGATAAGTATTTTTTACTTATCCCTTTTTTGTATAGACACGTATATTTAGGGTAAAACTAATTACAAGCAGATTTTCTGTTTATGCGTAGTTCTAAACAAGATTACTTTTTCTCCTATTAAAGGACGGCAGGTACGACTGCTAGTCCTTTTTTCTTATTTCGCATGCTGTCCCTTCTGGTAACTTCATTCTTCATTACCTTCATCATCATAGTAAGCAATTTACTAATAAGGATGGCAGTTGTGCCTCTTGAGTTCCCCATCGAACAAAAAGAACAAATTATTTTTCCAGTTTCCAACGATCGTACCCCAATACGAGTTAAATTCTTCATAAACTTCTCTTGTCCCCTTTCGATAATTGCGGAACGTGTAATGAAAATACTCGCTCACTTTAATACCTTTTCTTTCAACCAAAGTGTTCTGCCGAAATAATAGACATAATAAGTTCCGTTCTCTTTTGCTACTGCATAACATTCCCATACCGTTTGAATATGTTACAAATTGCTTTCTCTCGATTTTTCCGCTTAAATATTTTTCATGCATAAGTTGCACTTGTTCTTGAATTGCGACATGGTAGTAATACCCTTGCTCTACTGGTTTTGGACTATAAAATTTCCTTTATAAATTTCAAATGCGGTGAATGAAATTTTTGTTTTTTCTTGCCATCATCCTTGTTGTATACAAACAAAAAAAGAGCCACAATATTTTGCGACTCTTTTACAATTATAACTATTTAACGGCCACGTCTTTGCTGACCTTGCTTTGTACTACCTTTTTTATTACTTGGCTTATTAAATGATCGGTTATTTTCATTTCTAGAACTATTTCTCGAACTATTTCTTGAATCACTTCTCGAGCTATTTCTCGAATCACGTCTTGATTCACTTCTTGAACCTTCGCGGCTATCTCTTTGACGATTTTGACCTGATTTCTTTGGAGCCGGCTTTGGTACCGGTTTTCCATTTTCATCTACACGTTTTATCTTCGGTTGTTCGATTATTTCTCTTTGTATTGGTGCACCAAGCGTTTTTTCAATTTCTTCTAAATGTTTTTCATCTTTCGCTGCAACGAACGTAATTGCAAGACCTGATCCACCTGCACGTCCTGTTCGGCCAATGCGGTGAATGTAACTTTCTACATCTTCAGGGATATCAAAATTAAATACGTGCGTTACACCATCTACATCAAGTCCACGAGCTGCTACATCCGTTGCAATTAAGTACTGAATTTTAGCTTCGCGGAAACTCTTCATAACTCTTTCACGTTTCGCTTGAGGTATATCACCATGAAGTTCAGCACAATTATAACCTAGTCCTTTTAAATTATCATAAAGCTTACTTGCTCTAACCTTTGTACGACAGAAAATAACTGCTAAAAACGGCTGATCACGATCCATAACAAAACGAAGTGCATCTGGCTTTGCACGATCTGTCGTCTCAATGACACGCTGTTCAATTGTATCTACCGTTACTTCTTCACTTTGTACTTGAATCATTTGCGGCTCATCCATATAACGCTTCGCTAATTTTTTAATATCTTTTGGCATCGTTGCTGAGAATAACATCGTTTGTTTACTACCAGGTGTCTCATCTAAAATATCTTCAATATCATATAAGAAACCAAAATAAAGCATTTGATCCGCTTCATCTAATACAATCGTTGAAAGATTACTTAAATCAATTGTTTCACGGCGTATATGATCTAATAATCGTCCCGGTGTCGCTACAACAATATGTGTATTACCTTTTAATTTTCTCAACTGTTGTGCGACATCTTGCCCGCCATATATCGCTAGTACATTAATATCTTCTCTTTGAACAAGCATTTTTTTAATTTCAGTTGTAATTTGCAGGGCTAGTTCCCTTGTTGGCGCAACGATTAAAGCCTGAACATCACTACACTCTGGATCGATTTTTTCTAAAATCGGTAACACGAATGCTAACGTTTTACCCGTTCCTGTTTTCGCCTGCCCAATAATATCTTTACCTGACATAATAACTGGAATTGCCTTCTCTTGAATTGGTGTTGCTTCTGTAATTCCATTTTCACGTAATGTATGATTAAAAGTTTCACTAATTCCTAATTCTAAAAAGTTTTTCAAATAGACCACTTCTTTTCCTTATTTTTCACATTAGCTTTCATTGTACCATTTGTTTCGCTAAATATGAAAAATAAAAAAATTCTTATCTTCTTTTTTTATATTCATCCTGTACTAGATGGACAAATTCTTTTTGTTTTTTCTCAGATTTTATTAATGCTTGCATATTAGTAGAAGATAGAATGAACTTTTTAATTTTTCTATTACTCCAAATTAATCTTGTATACTTTGTATCTTCGTGTAGCCTTCGAAACCACTCAAATTCACTTAATTTTGCAATATGGTGTTTCAATTTCATGTCATTTCGAGGATAAAATAAAATAACATTTGCTATTACATCAAATCACGAACCCATCTTTTCCCCCTATACCCTTGCTCAAATTATATATATTCTTCTTTGCATATATATTTCAATTTTACCGAAATATAATGTTACTGATTTGGTTGAAATCGCAAAATATATGAACTAAAAAACCGATCTTTTCGATTTAGGAAAGACCGGTTTTCATTAGTTTATACAGTAAGCTTTCCTCCATGATAGCAATAATACTGTGCTGCTTTAAGACTTTTAATCTTATTTAATGACTCTTTTGCTTTTTCTATATCTAAACAAAAATTCGGATTAGCTATAACTAACTCTCGATTCTCTTGAACCGCTGCGTCTCCTGTAATTACACAGTCTAAATTCGGAAAATATAATGAAATATGCCCCGAAGTATGTCCTGGCGTCGCTACTATTTGACATTCATTATTCAAAATCATTTGACCATCATGTACTTTTTCATCGACGGAAATATGTTTTATATTTTTTAACTGTTGTATAAACCATTTGCCAAATTCTTTTTCTTCATTTGGCATACGTTCTAACATTTCTTCAGCTTGAACTAACCTCTCTGATTTTATATCACCACTAATATAGTTAGATTCAATTTCACTAGCAATAATATTAATTTGAGGATATTTCAATTTGAAATCATATAAAGCCCCTAGATGATCATCATCATAATGGGTAATAATTATATTCTTTAAGTTTTTCATCTCATATCCATGTTTTAACATTGCATTTTCAATTAAAGGTAAAAAGCTTGGATATCCTGTATCGACTAACGTTAATTCATTATGTACTATAATTAAACTTGGATAAATACATTGTTTTTGCCCATTAAATTCGAATTCAATTGGTAGTTCTATTATTTTCATTTTCCTTCCCCCATACCGCTTATAAAATGCATAATAATAACTAAATCACCCACATACATCTTACAATATATATACTATGTAACGGAACACTGTGAATCGTTGCATAATCCAAATTATATTATTTTGAACAGGTATTCCCCTATTTTTATGGAAATATATAATTAAGAAAAACAATAAAATTGATTAATCTCTCACTTCTTTGTCCATCCTTTTAAAAAATCTATGTTTTTGTAAAAGGAGTGTTTATATGGAGAAACAGACACTTTGGAAAAAGTTCAAAAAAAGCTCTGTAAACCTCGGTAAATCCAGCGTATATGAAAGTATTATTTTATTCTACACAATGAAAAAGAAAGAATTACCTACTAAAGCGAAATTCATAATATTAGCCGCTTTATCTTATTACGTATTAGCAATTGATTTCATTCCAGATATAGCTGCTATTATTGGGATTGGCTTATTAGATGATGTTTTAGCAATCGCTGTAGCGCATAAATACGTTATGAGACACGCAGATGCTGAAATTCGAGAGAAGAGCAAATTGAAAATGGAGTCATTATTTACTTCAGCACAAGCATAATTAAACTATCTAGTCATTTACCATGAGAGCATTGCAGAATAAATTCCTAAACAGTAAAAGAATTTCTCTTAGTCCTCAAACTGTAAACAAATAGGGTGTCAGCACTTATTCCTAAGTTCTGTCACCCTATTATTTGTTCTTATATCTATCTGTTATACAGTTGCACGTGTCCCCCTATACAAAACTGCTATTGCCGCAACTATAAGGATCACACCCATAAAAGCAGGTGCAGCATGACCAAGCGATACATAGATTTTCCCTCCAATAATAGGACCAATCATTCTTGCTAAAGCTTGAATAGATTGGCTTCCACCTTGAATCCTTCCTTGTTCACTAGAACTAACAGACTTTGAAAGCATCCCGTTGAATGAAGGCCCGAAAATTGAATCACCAAAGCCGAACATTAACATTCCGACGATAAGTAGTGGATACACCGAAAACAAAGCTGATGCTGCAATAAAACTGTAGCCTATAATCTCCGAAACCATCCCAAGAATTGCTATTTGTTTATCACTAAGCTTGATTAAAAGCTTTGGCATGATAAAACTTTGTGAAACAATGTCTTGAAAGCCCAAAATTGAAAACATAAGTCCGATTAATGCAGGTTTCCAACTGAAAGTATCCATTGTAAATTGTGTAAAAATTGCTTGTAAAGATCCGTTAGGTATCCAAAGTAAAAACGCCGAGACAAGTAACCATTTTAAATTTTTCATGGAAAGTATGTTTGCTAGCTGTGCAAAAGGATTCAACCTTACAAAAGTAATCTCTTTCAACCTATTATTTTTGTCAAGACTCTCAGGCATATATTTCATCCCATATACAACATTTAATAAAGTTATGATTGCTCCAAAATACAAAGGTACAGTAGCACCAAACTTAGCAAGTAATCCTCCAAGGGTTGGGCCAATGATAGTTCCCGCACCTACAACTGCACTCACCCATCCAAAGTATTTCGTTCTCTGCTCTTTTGGAATAATGTCTGCAAAATATGCGAAGATAGTACTTATGCTCCCGCCTGTTATTCCTTCTATTATGCGTCCAGCAAATAGTACCCATAAAGCTCCTCCTATACCAAAAACTAAGTACCCAATTGCAGAACCAAATAAGCATATTAAAAGTAATGGACGACGCCCATATTTATCGCTTAAAGCTCCGAGTACTGGGGCAGCTAAAAACACGCAAGCCGCATATACGGAAGTTAGTAGTGTAACAACTAATGCTTGTTCTTCTGAATTACTTATATATGGCTGTACTAAGAATGGAACTACAGGCATGATGATACTGAAACCTATACCACAAAGAAATACAGAAATAAGTCCGAATAGTAAAGCATGTTTATCTATGTTTTTTTCAGTTTCCCTTTCATTTTGTGATCTAAATATAGACATTTAACTTCTCTCCTCAAAACATTTTGTTGCTGTGTCAACAAAATGATAACTCTGTTTTGTTGATTAGTCAACAAAAATAACATGATAAAAAAGCAGCCTATTCTCATTAGAGTAAGGCTGCCCGTAAAAGCCCGATTGGTGAGGGCTGATAATCAGTGGAGATGAAGAAAACCCCCACTGATTAAAGTTTCACTTTATTATTAAAATGTATTACGATTTAATATGTACACCTTGTTTCTTTATTTCTGCATCCAAATGTCTACTATACTTTTCCACGAAACGAATTATACTGTCGAATTCTTCTTCAGTTACTTGCTCAAATACAGCTTTATCCCGCTCTTGAAACTCTTTGTGCAGATCTTCATGGATTTTATAAATTTCTTTCCCTTCTTCCGTAAGCCTAAAATAAATTTCTTTCTTATTTTCTGACTTTTGGTAGCTTTCAATAAGGCCTTTTTGTATGAGCTTCTTAGTCATTCTACTTATAGCGCCGCGAGTCACATAAAAAGCCTCTGCGAGTTGTGTCACGTTAGAATCTGCATTGTTTTCAATATATTCAATGCAGTGAACTTCAGAAGACTTAAAACCTTTAAGACCTTCTTCCATCTTATCTTTATTAAGCCAAACCAGCTTATTATATAATTCCCTGAAACCGTTCATGACCTGTTCTTCTTTATTCATGACCTGCCCTCCTCACCGCTCATTAGCACATTAAAACTATTATATTAAATTTCTGCTTATGTTTCGACAATATTGAAATAATTATTGTAACATTAAAGATATGTGTAAAAATAGACGCTTAAATAAAACAATTCATTAAACAGCAAATTCTGCAAACTTATTGCTACTTACAGTAAACGGTAGACAAAAAGTAAGAGCTAAGATCATTTCTCTTAGCTCTTCTTTTATAAAACTATTTCACTTCATTAGCGACAAAAAAGTGCTCACATACACTTGATATGCGCTGTAAGTCCACGTTCCCACCAGATATAACCGCTACTACTTTTTTTCCTTTTATATAGCTATCAACTTTCCCTGCAAGCAGTGCAGCAGTCGCTAATGCACCTGCACCTTCTACAACAGCTTTCCCACGTTGTAATAAATCTTTCATCGCTACTTCCAGCTCTTTTTCTGATACAGTTACAATATCATCTACTAATTCTTTTACAATTTCAAATGTTAATTCCCCTGGTATTTTAACTGCGCAACCATCTGCAATAGTAGGCGCCTCATAATGTTCTACGATTGCTCCTTTATCGTAAGATGCCTTCATTCCATGAACATTATCTGCTTGGACACCAATTATATTAATGGATGGATTAAAAGATTTTAATGCTACAGAAATACCAGAAATAATTCCGCCTCCACCGATTGGTACAATGACAGTATCAACATCCCACATATCATCCAGAATGTCTAATCCAATTGTACCTTGCCCAGCCATTACCTCTACATCATCATATGGATGTAAGTATGTCTCACCTGTTTCCCTTATAATTTCTTCACATTTTGCCTTTGCATCATCAAAGGTTTCACCATGTAAAATCACTTCAGATCCATATCCTTTAGTTGCTTCCACTTTCGCCTGAGGTGCAGAAATTGGCATAACAATTTTACTCTTAATACCAAGTAAATGCGCTGATAATGCAACTCCTTGCGCATGATTACCTGCTGAACATGCAATTACACCTTTTTCTTTTTCTTGATCCGTGAGCCGCGACATTTTATTAAATGCGCCACGGAATTTAAAAGAACCCGTTAACTGCATATTTTCTAATTTCAAATGAATTTCTCCGCCCGTTTTACTAGTCAAGTAAAAAGATTTTACTAATGGCGTTTTACGAGCATTTCTATCTAGAATCTTGTGAGCTTTTTTAATATCGTCTATATGTAATGGGAGTTTTCTAGTTATCATACTTACACCTCTTCCAATGTTCTATTCCTAAGTTTTCGTAAGTCGTAGCTCCTTTATACGAAAAGAAAAAGTCTTTATATATGTACCCCACTCTGAAATAAACACATTTGCAAACAATTTAACATCCTCTTCATATCACGTTCTTTATAATGATTCAGGCATGCAATTTGGATCCAGTTATTCTTTTGTAAATACGCTGATTCATAATGGACAATATATCCTTGTAAAGCTAACGCATCACCTACCGTTTTAGAAGACTGACCTTCGCTTAATTGAATCGTAAGTATAATTTTCGCAGCATGTTCTTTAGGTGAAACAAGCTTTAACCCCATATCAGTAATAACTTCTTCAATATACTCGTATGTCTCTTTAATTTTTACAAATACCTTTTCATCTTCAAATCTCTTCAACGCTTCTTGCAATGCATAAATTAAATTCCATGATTGTGAGTATGGAATGCTTTCATTTTCTTCATACATACCAATGTCCATATAGGCCGGCACAGCCTCGTTTATTTTTACAATGTGGTTATGAAAAACGAAAGAAATTCCTGTATATGATTTAATCGCTTTACCGCTAACACCACTTGCAAAATACACATCCTTTAAGTCTAATGGTATTGCTCCAATTGAGCTTATGCAATCTACACATAGTTTTATTTGATTCTCGTTACAAAGAGTGTTTAGCTCGTTTAAATCGTTTAACATTCCAGTAGATGTTTCATGATGAACAAACCAAAGCCATTCATAATTTCCAGTTGTCATGATTTCTTCTAATTCGGTATAAATAAATGGATCTCCCATTTCCTTTTTATAAGTATCAAAATGTAACTGTGCTCGTTTTGCATGTCCAACTAATCTATTACCAAATTCCCCATTTGTTAATACTAGTCCTTTCCCTTTTAAAGAACGTAACTGTAAAGCGATCGCATCATTTGCTAACGTCCCTGTTCCTAACATAAGCTGTACATGTTTTGCTTTTGTCATGTAAAGTAACCGTTTTTTCACATTGTCCATCATCACTTGAAATGACTTAGAGCGATGCGAAATAGGCCGCGTAGAAAATGCCTTTCGAACGTTCTCTTCAATATCTACTGGACCAGGTAAAAACGTATATTCTTTCGTCATAATCCCCCCAACGCTCGATTCTTCAAACATAGCAGGGGTAACATACATTGGCTGGAAGGCCGCTTCTTCTGTACCAACTAACGTATGGAAAACTTTGAATCCCATTTGCTCATATAAAGCTAGTTCACGTGTTGTTGCAGAAATGAGTGCTAATTCATATCCATTTAGAAGCAAATAACGATGTAGAAAACGGATTAATCCTAACAACGCTCTTCCATTCCTATATTCACGTTCTACTGAAAGTAAACGAATTTCATACACTTTTTCTCCATGCTCTTGCAAATAAACATCTAAATTTGAAATTTTATAATCTAACGAGAATGGTCGTTTTCCCCGCACCGCGACCATACCTACTAATCTATCCTCATCTAAACAAATTAAATATGTATTTTCTTCATGAAACCGATCTATACGAAACCGGTCTTTCGTTTCTTCATGTTGCGGAATCTCTTCTACAAAAGTTTTATAATTTAATTTATGTATACTTTCAAATTCCCAATCTTGATCAGCAACTTTATAAATTAACCCCATGCCTTATCTCCTTTATCTATTTAATAAAAAATGATAAGTGGAGATTATCCCCACTTATTAAACATTTATTTTATTCTCGATTTACATATAGAATAAGTACAATAATCATTCCACTTAAAATAGTCGTAACAACAGAATAAGAATAAAGAATCATACAAATTGGTAAACAAGCAATCGTAATTAGTCCTGGCTTCGTAAATCCTTTGAATATTAAATAAAATACAATAAAAATGCCTATGAGGGTAAGCGCTATCAAATAATCAAATGCAATTAATCCTCCAATAAATGTTGAAATACCTTTACCGCCCTTACCTTTAAATAAAACTGGGTAAATATGTCCAATAATAACGGCCAATAATGTTAACATTACGAATGTAGGGTCTTCAAACAGATATTTTGCAACAGTAACAACGATTGCCCCTTTAATCGCATCCCCTAAAAATGTAGCGATGAAATACCCTTTTCCATATACGCGCCCCATATTTCTTGCGCCAGGATTTCCGCTTCCTTCATCCCTAATATCAACGTTATGTCTCAATTTTGTTACTATATAAGCGGTCAATATGTTTCCAATTAAATAAGAAGCCACCAAATATAAAAACTGCATACTATTAATCATGTAATCATTCACTTTCTAAATGGGAATACATATACAATATTCAATTACTACGTATATTGTACGTTTTTAACATACATCCCTTTATACATTTTAACATCATATTTTTACAAATCATACAAACATTCTCATGCGCTATTTTTAAAAATATATATCCCTCATTAAATAATATGTTCCTTTCACTGCCATTTCTGCTTGTGATACGAATGTAATTTCTTTCATACTTTCTTCACAGCATTTCTTAAATACAGCAAATATTTCAGGAACTAAACGCAATATACTGCCACTTACTGCAATTGGAGTTGAGCGCTTAAATTGCATCTTGTTATAAACATCTACCGTAATTCTTGCTAATTCCTTTCCAGCTTGCATTATAATTTCATGCGCATCATCATTGCCACTTCTCGCTTCCTGAATAACTAATGGTGCGATTGCTGCAATTTTATCTTTAGAAGAAGTATATACTAAGCTTTTTATATGAGACGGTGTCAAAAGTTGAAACTGCCTTTGAATATTCAAACTCAATGGACAAAGGCTGATTCCTTGATCGAATTGAATTGTCATTTTCTTTAAAGCTTGTAATGCAATCCAATATCCGCTCCCTTCATCTCCTAAAATATGTCCCCATCCACCGCTATACTGATATACTTCTCCTTTCTTTCCTATACAAATTGCACCTGTACCACCTATAGTTAATATTCCATCCTTACCTTTTAAAGCAGCTGCATGCGCGATCATTGCATCATTAAAAATTTCAATTTTTGTTCCGTATTTCTTTTTTAAACGTAATGTTAATTCATTTGTATTCGCTCCGCTTATACCAGCTAATCCTAAACAAATACAAACGCAATGCTCATTTATTAAATTCTTCTGGCATTGATTAATTGCTTCCATAATATGCAAAAGCGCCTGATCAAAATCTATTAATACATTTCCAAATCTGCTCGTACCTCTTACAACTTCATTTCCATTTTGATCAAATGCAATTGCCTCTGTCTTCGTTCCCCCGCCATCTACTCCAATCATATACTTCATATGTTCGCCTCATTTTCATTTACATATTGGAGGGAATGTTACATTCCCTAAAACCACGGAATTCTTAGCACCTGTTGCGCTCGGCACATTACTCGGATTACGATGATACGTTTCGTTTGCTAAAATAGCAAATGCAATCGCTTCTTTCGCTGCTGAAGAATGACCAATATCCTCTTGTATACATATACTACATTTCTCTTCTCTTAATCCATTCCGTATCATTTCAACAAGTGTATTATTATAACTTCCACCACCACCTAAAATCACCTCATCAATGTCATAATACGGTAAAATACACTCCTTATAATGATGAACAATTGAACATGCTGTAAACACCGTGACAGTTGCCAATATATTTCCTTTACTATGCTTTTCAAATCGATTTAATAATTCAGTCACAAACGCTTCTCCAAAATCTTCTCTACCTGTTGATTTTGGTGGTTTCACGTTCAAAAATGGATGGTTCATACAGTATGTTAAAATTTCATCTACAACCACCCCTTGACTTGCGATCCAACCATTTTGATCATATGGTACATGAAATAATCTTTGACATACTTCATCGATTACCATGTTGCCTGGTCCAGTATCAAAAGCAATAACACTCTCATTACTTCGTTTACTTGGAACCACTGTAACATTACCAATCCCGCCAATATTTTGCAGTAGTCTATTTTTAGTTTGATGCCGATATAAAATAATTTCTGAATATGGTACAAGTGGTGCACCTTGTCCCCCTGCCGCCATGTCCATCGTTCGGAAATTCGAGATAACCGTCGTGTTCGTTTCATATGCTATTACTGCTGGTTCCCCAATTTGCAATGTTGAAGAAATAATATTCCCTTCTTGCTTTGGCTGATGATAAATCGTTTGTCCGTGAGAGCCTATTAAATCTAATTGTCTCAAAGGAAAATTGGCCTCTTTACAAACTTCCTTTACAGCATTGGCAAAGCATAAACCAAGTTTAAAATTTAAACTACATATAAGTTGGACATTCGAAGTTTCAATTGATAACGCTTGTTGGATCTCATTTTTCATATCATTACAAAATGGAACAGTAGTAAAATGGATGAGTTCGATTTTAGAATCTACACCACTTCCTTCTATATGAACGAGCGCTACATCTATTCCATCTAATGAAGTACCAGACATTACCCCTGCAATATACATAACGTGCATGACCTCCTATTTACTAAAAAACAATCATGTAAGTAACGAACGTACAACCAATCGAAAACAATATAAATCTAAAAAACAACTGAGCTTTTGATGCAAACGATCCATCAATGAAAGAAACAACTACCGTAAGCAAAACGCTTGCCGCAATACTTGTAACGAGCCATATACTATGCATTTGTGATAGATTTAGCATGCCTAATAAAGGGACAAAAAGTAAATTTGCACAAATCACTCCAAATAATAATAAAAATACGCCTTTATAACTAAATTTTATATTCATTCTATTTCCCCCTTTCTAGTTTTAATGTGAAAGAAGTGATAGACAAAAAGTCTATCACTCAAAATAACAGCGTGCAGATTAAGGATTAACAGATTCCCCGTCACCATTCTTTTCAATTTCAAGCATATTTTTGTCGTACATTTTAAAGAATGGTAAATAAATAAGGAACGATATTGCTATATTTATAAAAACTAATACAATCGCACGCCAATCTCCACCTGTTGCTAAATATGCACCAATTGGAGCAGGTAATGTCCATGGCGGCATAATATGCGTTGGTGTTACAAATCCCATCGCAGTTGCTGAATATGCAACAGTTGCTGTTACAAGTGGTGTAATGATAAATGGGATAATTAAAATTGGATTTAGTACAATCGGTAATCCGAATATGACTGGTTCATTAATATTAAAAATACCTGGAACAATACAAGTTCTTGATAATGCTTTCGAATATTTCGATCGACCAAATATAATCATAGCTAATACAAGCCCTAACGTCGCACCAGAACCGCCAATCCATATAAACCATTGATATAACGGCTCTGGTGAAATAAATGGCAACTGATCTGCTCCACTAGCAACTGCTTCACCATTTTTCCCTAGGTATACTTCCCATAATGGCCTAGCAACAGTTCCAACAACCGACACACCATGGATTCCGAATGACCAAAAAAACGTAATTAAAAACACTGGAATCATTACACCGAAGTAACTATCCCCAGCTTTTACTAATGGTGCTGCTAATTTATCAACAACATGGTGTAAATCAATGCTAAAAACGACAGTTACTAGACTCATTATAATAATAACGAATGCTGCAGGTATAAGTGCTTCAAATGAACGCGATACAGATGGCGGTACTTGTTCTGGCATTTTAATCATTACATTTTTCTTCTTACAAAATCTTAAAATCTCTACGGATAAAATAGAAACAATCATCGTCACAAATAATCCATGACCTCCGAGATTTGTCATTGGAAGCATGAATCCTTTTTTATCAATTAACTCAGGCGTTAATGTTAAAAGTAGTGAACATACCGCGAGCTGTGCTCCTGATAAAGCATCTAATTTATAACTTTTCGCTAAATTATATCCTATTCCAAATGCGATATATAAGGACATAATAAACATGGTTAAACGATATGGTATCAATATACTTGTTTGATTCTTTAATGCCCAAACTGATATGAAACTATCTTTCGGCAGTGGTGGAAATGCTACTATTAAAAAGAAGCTTCCTACTATAATAAATGGTAACGCCGAAATAACTCCATCACGGATTGCTTGTAAATGTCTCTGCTCAGAAAGCCTTGCCATCGGTCCAGATAAGTTTTTATCAAGAAACGTGACAAACTTATTCATAACGTTTCCCCCTAACTTATTAATTCATTTACAGTTTTTAATAAAGTCGGGCCACCAAGCGGTGTGTATGCTTGCGGCGGTATGATGCCACACGGAATAGATTCCTCCTCTGCAAATTTTTTTACAGAGTCAAATCGGTGTCTTATTTGAGGTGCCACCATTACGACATCCCAGCCATTCTTTACTTCTTCCTCTACCTCATTCGTTCCAATTGCATGCACTTCCATGTTCACACCATTTTTCTCCGCTTCTTTTTTTAAAGCGTTTACAACAATTGCACTGGACATTCCTCCAGAACAGACGAACAAAACTTTCATTTATTAATCCTCCTATACTTATAATTTATTACCCTTCAAATGAAAGGAAGTTTCACTTTACTAACAAGCATATGAAGTAGTAAATGAATTTAGTTATAATGAAAGTAAATTTCATTAAAAATATTTTTCCTATTAAATTAATGTTTCAATATGCAATTTTCTCTATTGCAAAGTCAACCTCGCCTCATATATTATTTTAAATAATCATATGATAGGGAGGCGTATAAATGATCGTTAAACGTTTATTAATGATATGTTGTATCGTCATCTTGTTCATCCCTTTCTCTTTCATTCCCCCTCACTTTACTTATGCTGAAGTAAATACTGCATACAAAAAACATGAATTACGTGCTGTATGGATTGCATCTGTTCTGAATATTGATTGGCCCTCAAAAACTGGCTTACCCATTGAAAAACAGAAACAAGAATTTATAAGATTATTAGACGATGTAAAAAGCACTGGTATGAATGCAGTTGTTGTACAAATTAAACCAACCGCTGATGCTTTCTACCCTTCAAATTACGGTCCTTGGTCTGAATACATTACAGGAACACAAGGAAAAGATCCTGGTTATGACCCGCTCGCATTTATGATTGAAGAAACTCATAAAAGAAATATAGAATTCCACGCTTGGATTAACCCATACCGAATAACGATGAATCACACCGATATAAATCGATTATCAAATAATCACCCTGCAAGGCAACATCCCGATTGGGTTGTCACTTATGGCGGAAAGTTATATTACAATCCCGGTATTCCGGAAGTGAAAAAATTTATAACAGAAGGCGCTTTAGAAATCGTACAAAATTACGATATTGATGCGCTGCATATGGATGATTATTTTTACCCATATAAAGTAGCCGGTGAAGAATTTCCAGATCAGAAAACATACGAAACATATAATAATGGTAGATTTACAAATATAGAAGATTGGCGACGTAATAATGTAAATGAACTTGTAAAAGATTTAAATACTGCTATAAAACAAGAAAAATCATATGTAAAGTTTGGCATTAGTCCGTTCGGCGTATGGCGAAATATAGCTGACGATCCCACTGGCTCTAACACAACCGCAGGTCAAAGAAACTATGATGACCTTTATGCTGACACACGTGAGTGGATACAAAAAGGATTTATTGACTACATTACACCGCAAATATATTGGAATATAGGTTTCACCCCAGCTGCATATGACATATTAGTAGATTGGTGGGTTAAAGAAACAAATAACAAATCGATTCACCTATACATCGGTCAAGCGGCCTATAAAATTAATAATAACTCCGTCCCTGCTTGGTCTGATCCAGAAGAATATCCAAAACAAATTGCATTAAACCGGCTATATCCTGATATAAAAGGTAGTATGCATTTTAGCTTAAAAGATATTAATAACAATCCACTCGGAGTTAAAGATAGACTTTCAAAAAACATATATAAACATCCTGCATTAATCCCGCCTATGCCTTGGCTTGATCATGATCCACCAAAACAACCGACTTTAAAAGGCGCCATTCCAAGAGATGAAGGTATTGCAATCGGTATCATTGACAATAGAGATAATGATTCTACTTATTACGCTATTTACCGCGCGAATGGGAAAAATGAAGTGGATATACAAAATCCGAAAAATTTACTTACTACTGTAAGAAAAACAAAACTTGGAGAAATTTATGTAGATAAAACCGCTATTTCTGGAGAAACGTATACGTATGTCGTAACTGCAGTTGATCGATTGCATAATGAAAGTGTGGCTTCTAGTCATACTACCGTTAGTGCAAAATAAAACCTCATAAAAAAAGCGCCTTAAAGCTGTGATACTTAGCTTTTAAGGCGCTTTTTGTTATTTATTCTTAAACTTCTCAGTCGCTGCCCTCATCTTCACATTTAAATCGTGATCAATCGAGTCGCGAATATCTCGCTCTACTACTTCCATTTCTTTTTTGAAATTTTCCAAGTAGATCTTCAGTTCTTCTTCCTTCTCTGGTCTTTGTGAAGGTGGTAATTGTACTACCAACGATAACATGGCCGTTAAATCTTTCATTAAGAATGTTTCAAGTTTATGTTGTTGTTCAAACATGCGTTGCTCTTGATAGTACGGAAGTGCATTTAATACCGAAATTGTAATATCATCAACCGTTCTTTGTAATGAAGGATTTATTGAGCGTTTATACGCTTGAATTGTATTTAATGCGTCTGGATAACGGTCATAAAAATACAATTTGTAAAATGATAAGTCTGTCGGTTTTACAGTTTGCTGCGTTTCTTGTCTTAAGAAATCTTTCACTTTCATCGCAGCCACATCAATATCTTCATTCGTAAGCTTTTTCGTAGTTTTTGCCATTACATGCACTTTTTTCTGCTTTTCTTTCGGTAACATCGAGAAGACTTGCTCTCTCGTACGTTGACCTGATGCACAAAATAGAGTATTTAATGTATTTTGTTCTTTCTTTCCTTCGGTGCGAATCCAGCGATAAAACAGTGGATGTTGTGTAAATTCTTGTAGAAACGGTATTGATTTGTTTGATATTTTATCTAGAGAATCTTGCGCTCTTTTATATGGCTTCGTCCATGAAAAATACAGTTTCCGCCCGAAGTATACGACTAAAACAACGACAGTAAATGCTATTAAAAGCAATGTACCGAGTAGTAATAGTACTGTTTGAATGAAACTCATTTGTTCACCTCCTCTAATAATCCGTTATTTCCTTGGACGCTGAATGAGTTTCTGCTTCATCTCATCATTAAATGTGTCTAGTTCAATAACGAACTTCTTGCTTGACTCAATAATACGTTCTGACGATTTTTCAGATGCTTCAATTGCAGCGAACACATTTTGGAATGATTCACGTAATTTATCCATGCTAATAGCAGGGTTTTCAAGCAATTTCGTCGTTTCTTCTGTATTTTGTTTTAACGCTTGAGAATTACTTAATACCATCGATTCAATTGCTTCATTCGTCGCATTTACGGCATCAATTGTTTTCCGTTGATTCGTTAATGCAAGCTGAATAGCAGCTGAAACTGTTACAACGTTTTGTGTCATCGTAATCGCATTACGTATCGCCTCTGTTAATTTTTCATTATTTTTCTTAATGATGTCTACAGAAGCTATAGATTGTAATAATACACTTTTCGCTTGCTGCATATTACGTGTACGTACAAGTATCTTTTCTAATGCATCGTTAATTAACGGAATATCCCTTTGACGCTCTGGGTTTTGTTTCTCAGCTTCAAGCATGCCAGCAAGCTTTTTCCCTAAGTATACTTGTTTATCAAGAGCATGAATTTTATCGTGCGATTGTTCTTTTAACATTTCAAGACCAACTGTATCCTCTTGTAAGTTATCACGACCAATTAGAAGGGATCTAATAATTTCCTCAATTTGCTTATCTATAGATTGATATTTATGCACGTATGTTTCAAGTGGATTTTTCTTAAATACTTTAAACATAATTTTCTTCATACCACTTGCTTTTAATGAATTCGGATCAAGCTCTGATACTACTTTGCGTAATTCTAACAATGTATTTGGAATTTCTTCATTCTTTCCATTCATCATCGCTGTGACAGGACGTTTTAATGCTGATAACGTTTGTCCTGCTGCTTGTTGTTCTTTATCCCCCAAATCTCCTAGCTGCGACAATACTTTCGATAAATCTGTATTTTGCTCGCTATTTAACTTTTGTACATAAAGATCGGCTTCTTTATTTAATTCATCAAGTTCTTCATCTTTTATAACTGTATCAACTACTACTTCTACATTATTATCTTTCACAATTGATACGGGTTCTTTTTTCTCGAGTTCAGTCAACAAAATCGCTCCTTTATTTATATGTGCGAATTTATGTGCACTATATTTCATCTAATATATTGTATTTCATTTGCAAACAGCCTATATGAAATCAATTTTCAAGAAATACCTGCTTATGCAGTCATTCCCTGTTTCTTACTATAAGTATACCTGTAAACAACATAATTTTCCTCAGACTTAAGACCTAGAGACCGACATGCTGAAGGCGGATTCTTCGTATGTTACGTATATAAATTACGTCCTTCCCATACTACTGCACGCAATCTTTTGACATACACCCTTTTTCAATGTGATAATTATATTACACTCAATCCTATTTCTTCTTACGCGCTACAAATGCACCCTTTTGAAATGCCAATAATACTGTTTCAAACATTTCATCTTCTTCAATCATTTTTATAAACTCAACTAATTCACTCGCATGAGAAGTAGCATTATCGACAACAAGAAGACCTTGTCGTTGTAAAATGCGTTTTATATGTTCAAGCCACCACATGTATTGCGTACGCTCTGAATCTAGGAAAATAAAATCAAATGAATCATCTAGTTGTGAATCTAAAAATGCCCCTGCTTCTTGATTGTGAACATCAATCCTTTGTAAAAGGCTTGCCTTTTCAAAATTGACAAGTGCCTCTCCAACTCGTTCTGAAGAAAGCTCTACAGTTGTTACATTTCCATTTGTTTCTTCTACCGCATTAGCTAACCACAATGTAGAATAACCATTAGAAGTTCCGATTTCTAAAATGTTTTTTGCATTACACCCTTTTACTAAAATTGATAAAAATTGCCCCATCTCACGAGAAATATTCCGTAATTTTTCTTCCCGTATTTTTTTATTCCGATCATGCTCTTCTCCATATTGTTCAAGTTGAAGTAATAATGAATCTAACGTATCCATTCTTTTCATCGCCTTTCCAAGCAATATGATGAAAAAGCTCTTGCTGCCCGTCTACTTTTATTATATGCGAAACGAAATCCTTTTTCCCGTTATATGACAAAGATTTATAATTTTTTATAGCATATTGTTTCGTTTTTTGGTAAAGTTAATTTCTACGTGCAATTATTCCATTCATATTATTTCATATTAAAATTGCAGTTATTAAATTATATAAACCCCATTTAAATGAATCGGTATTTCAAATTCAATTAAGCGCCCTTTTCGGACGCATTTTCTTTGTTTATATATTTCCAGAAGAAAGGATGCTTACAAATGAACGTGATTAGCTTAGATGCTGCTCGAAAACGAAAGCAGCATAAAAAATTAATGATTACTATACCGATTATTACACGTATTTATGAAGAAGACGGGGAAATTAAATTTGAGGTAGCTGGCGAAAAAGATGTACCTCTTGAAATGTTAGAAAAATAATAAAAAAACGCATTTCTAAAGAAATGCGCTTTTTTATATTTTTACATTTAAATGCATAAGTTTTTCAGGATTAACCATCATATAAATATTTGAAATCTTCTCATCCTCAAATGCAAACGAAAGAACATACGTTACTTTATTATTTATTGTAACTATAACTCCTGGTATACCATTTACCATTTTAAAATCAACAGTGTACTCTTCTGTCAATCGTTGTGCAATCCCAAAGAACAAGCGAATAATTCGATCTGCAGAATAAATCGGATTGATCGCAGTTGTAACTTTACCGCCACCATCAGCTTTGAATATAGCATCTGTTTTTAATACTTCCAACATACCTTCCGTATCCCCACACTGTAATGATGCTACAAACTTTTCAACATAAGAAGCCATTTTCTCCGTGCTTAATTTTGATTGCTTCGGTTTCTCCAACATGCTTTTTCGTGCACGTTGAAAGATTTTTCTACAGTTCACACTACTCTTATCAACAATTGAAGCTATTTCTTCGTATTCATAACTGAAAACCTCTCTTAATATGAAAACAATCCTTTCTACCTCAGATAGTTGTTGTAAAAGTAATAAATATGCGGTGGAAAGGGATTCTTTCATTATAAATGACTTTGATGGCTCATCACTCTCGTCTACAAGTGGCTCTGGTAACCACATCCCTACATACACGTTACGTTTATGCGCTGCCGATCGTAATTTATCAATTGAACGATTTGTCGCCATCTTACATAAATATGCTTTCATATTTTCTATAGATTGAGGATCTTCTATATTATTTAGCGAGATAAATACATCCTGAACGATATCCTCAGCATCCATAACACTCCCAAGGATTCTGTATGCTAACGAAAATAATAATGGTTGATACGCTTCATATAACTGCTCCGTTTCCATGATGAACTGCCTCACTTTCATATTGCTTTAAAATGTGTAACGCTGCTCGTTTCCCGCTTGCTACCGCAGCATCAGCTAATATTTCATCATGCCCTGCCCAATCTCCTGCAACATAAACACCTGGCATTTCAGGTATATTAGGACCCGGCTTATCAACACGGTCAATATGAGGAAAATCATGTACTACTGTTATTTTCGGTAAATATTGCTGTGCAACAACTTCTCTTTTCCAATTTGGATGTAACAACTCCATCGTACTTTCCAACTGTTCTTTATCTTCATGAATATGATTCATCTCTAGCACAGGATTATGGTACTTAATTAGACTCACTGCAATTGATCCATCTTCACTTAATTTAGCTGCTCTCGATTGATTTGTGAAAAATATAGGTTGATCTAATCCTAATACAAATTGATGTGTAGGATTGGGTAATTGTCTCAAGCCAATATCTAATGCAGCAACAGTAACCGGTACCGATTGTTCATTCCATCTATGCAAACTTGTTCCTTCTGCACCTTTTATTATTTTACAAGCCTCTTTTGGCGGAGTCGTCCCGATGACTGTATCTACTGCAAAAACCTCATCATCAACACAATGTATTCTTTGTTTATCTTCATAATGCTCTATTTCCAAAACATGCTTTTTAGCCAAAAATTTTACCCCGACATCATTCGCTAAATCTCTTAATTTTGTTATTATCGTCTCCCAACCACCATCTACATAAAGCACTCCTTCTTTTATAGAAAGCTGTATTTGCTTTAGTACAGATGATGCTAATTGTATTGTAGGAGCAAACGTATATGTTGTTGTCCGGCATAGCGCATAAAATATATTACGAACCATTGGATCTTTTATTTCATTTTCTGCCCATGTAGTTAGACTCATTTTCGGAACTTCTCCTACATCTAAATTTCCTAAACGAATCATAAGACGTGAGAATTGTACTTTTGCAGACCAAGAAAGTAGTGGTGTTGATAAAATTGAGCGAAAATCTGTTGGGATGGTGAATATATCCCCTTTCCATATTCCATGTGCTTTTGTAGATGGTATTCCACCTGGAAGATTCAAACCGAGCTCATTAAAAGTTATAAACGCTGCCCCGCCTCTATATAAAGCATGTGCACCAAGATTCATGCAGATTCCATTTTTATTTATAGTCATCCCTCGGCCACCGAATTGACTGGATTTTTCTAATACAATCACTTTCTTTCCAGCTTTCGCTAAATATATAGATGCTGTTAATCCAGCAAGCCCACCGCCAACAATTGCTACATCAAATGTATTCATAATAAAATCCCTCCTTATCGTTCTACATACAAGACGAACGATTAAGGAGGGATGTGACATGAAAATAAATTTTTATTACCCTACTTTATTTCATTACTTTTTAATTCGGTCATATTGCATACGAAATAACTCAATTGCAAATGGAATATCCTCTTCACTCTTTATATAATAACTGATCCATCCTGATTCAGGTAATACGTGATGTGGTTTTACCAATCCTTGCTTCACTAATTCATCTCGCTTTAACTTCGGAAATGGTAAATCAGCTAATTTATCACCATGAAGATGGCCAAGTTCTTTCTTACCATAATTTATTTCAATACCACCAAATCGATGCGGTTTTTCAGAAACACCCGCCCAGCTGAGTACTTCATTTCTAATCATTTCACTAAATGACATGAACATTCACTCCTTATAAATGATTGATGTACTTTTAAATTAACATTTTCATTACTTTTTTCCATCAATCCAAAGTATGAATGGGAATACGAATATAGTTTAATCTTTATACTTTATTCTTTATGGAATAAGTGAATTTATTAAGCTACCGACAACAGCACAAAACAAAGACTAGACACATATCCTAATTTTGTAACCTAACTTACCTATAGAAAGGCGGGTAATACAATTGACTGCCAACATCGACTATACCTCCCCCTCAACCAATTTTACTTATGATGTAAATAAAAGTAATTTTTTTCGGAAAGATGCCCAAAATTATATAAATGTACTTGGTATTAAACAATTAAACACTTTAGAAAATACTTCTTTATTAGATATTTATTTAAGTACAGGAAATGTTGTAGAACCACATATTCATCAAAATGCAGCTGAACTTGTTTATTGTATTTCAGGGTCTGCTGTTGTTTCTTTACTTAATCCATTTACGAATCAAATATTAAACTTACCGATAAAACCGGGGCAAGTTGCCAACATTCCACAAGCGTGGTGGCATTATGAAATTGCTACAGCTGATAATACTCATTTATTAGCTATTTTCAATGCCCCAGCGCCAGAAGTTATTTTCGGTTCTGATATTTTAAGATTAACTCCGGCTCATATGATGGCCCATACTTACTGCCTCAATGAACAACAATGGAAACAAGCGGTTTCTCCTATTCAATCAACTACTGTTATTGGCCCTCCGGCAAACTGCAATCAAAACCGTGGAATGAAAAATTACCCAACCCAGCCCCTCCCTCAACAACATAATCCGTATCCCCAAGATTCTTATTACTTTCCTCTTTACTGGGGCTATTAATTTGTAAATTTTTAAAAGAATCATCATTTATCTCCTAGGAAAATACCGAGGAGATTTTTTTATTGTATGTTCTCTTCCTATTAATAATAGTAACAATTGATAGTGTACATACATATAATATTTATATATTAAATTGGAGGTGATAGTACTATGAGTAATTATAACTATCGAAAAAACTACTCTTATAATAAAAATAGTAGCTCTTCAGCATCCTCTCAATCTTCCAATTCTCAATCTTCCAATTCCCAATCGCAAAGAGACTTAGCCGAGCAAGGCTATGTAAAGAAAAAAGGATGTAACTGTAATAAAAATAAATAGTTTATTTTATGGATGAATTCTTTTTTAAAAGAATTCATCTTTTTTTCTGATCGGAAATTTTTAAAGTTACATAACTTATTCCTTAAATGAGAAAGGATAAATTATACTTTTTTATACGAACTTAATAAAGAGTAATTGTTCAATTGATTTATTACTTATTTCCTCAAAAAATATAGTCCTTCCTAAATTTATTAGGAAGGACTATATACAAACCCCTGTTTAATTTCCTACTAAACATTGTAACAAATTAAACGATATTAATACCTGCACTTACAAATCCAGCAACTGCAGCTATTGGACTTGCTGCTGTTAATGAAACATACAGTAGTATTTTATCTCCAGCAGCTACTGGAATAGCTTCAGCTATGATACCTGATGCTGTAGAACCAATCGCTATTGCGGCAAATGCTGGTGTTAATAAAAGAGGCGCGCCTTGTACTGTAAACGTATTGCTTGCTGCAGGTGCAGTTAATATTTGTATTTGCACTTGAACAGGTGATATTGGAGCTAATGCAGCTGTTGCACTAAAGAAACCTGCTAATGACGTGATAGTTCCTGCACGTGGTGCTACAAATGCATAATCACCTACACCTAATGCTAATGTGATACTAGTTCCACCTGTTAATGCTACACCAGGCTGACTAAATCCAAATCCAAGAAGAGTTCCTGTATTAGCTATTAACGCGTTAACTAACGCAGATGGTGTTGTACCTGAAGCAAATGGAATAATAGCTCCGCCACCAGCTGCACCAGTTGCTCCTGTTAAACCAGTTGCTCCTGTTAAGCCTGTTGCTCCTGTTGGACCTGTTGGACCTGTTGGACCTGTTGCTCCTGTTGCTCCTGTTGGGCCTGTTGCTCCTGTTAAACCTGTTGCTCCTGTTGCTCCTGTTGCTCCTGTTGCTCCTGTTGCTCCTGTTACTCCCGTTGCTCCTGTTACTCCCGTTGCTCCTGTTGGAATATATATTGGTGGAAGAGCTGGAAATGTAGGTCCAATATTCTCAGGTTCTATCTTACCTTTATTTATTGATAATTTATCATTCCGCTTCAATTTAATTCCTCATTCCACATATTTTTAATTAACTTACATAAGTATGAGTCTATTATTAAGGAATACTTTCATAACTATTCTTTTTTCTTTCCAAATGATTCATACAGTTATTAAACATTTTACCGTTGCTTTAACTACTACTATTAATATAATAAAATGATAGTTCCATTCCAAAAACACGAAACTTATTGCATTCTAATTTAAAAATGAGGTGATTTAAATTCAAGATAAAAATGAAAAAAGAATAGAAGAACTAGTATCAATAGCTCTTGAAATTATTCTTCCATACAGACTTACTGGAAGTACTGGACCTACCGGAAGTACTGGGTCAATAGTTACAACAAACTCTATGTTCGCTAATAATACATTAGGTATTAGGTGGAACTAATATTCCTCTTTCTAATAACCAAAGCCTCGGTAATTTTACAGTTAACGCCTCAAACGATATATTTACAATTCCTGTAACCAGAAGATATCATTTAACCTATCAAGTTAATACGACAACTGCTCTACTCACTGGAACAAAACTACTATTAAACGCTTCTACTCCACTTCCTGGTTCTATTTTTTCTCCCGCTATATCAACTTCAAATTATAACAATAATTTAATTGCCGATAATACAATTTCCCTTCAATTATTCGGCGTATTATACATCGTTAATTTGGTTGGAGGTGGTTCAACAGGTGCCTCTCTAACAATTATACGAATCGATTAAAAAATGATTCATTCTTTTTCTAATAAACATTATTAAATACTAAGTCTATCATGATAAAAACCTCCCAATTATTTCATAAAAGTGATGGCGCATTAAAGAACAAATTGCACTATATTCATAGTAGAAACTATCTATACTAAATTTTCCGTATATATATTATCAATTTACACTGACTTCCACCGATGTTACATTAAATATGAAGACAGTTTCTCTTTTACGAACCATCTCAATACGTATTTGAGAAACGTACTCCAATCCTATACGCGAGAGCAATACTATGTTGACACTCAGATGAGTGTCTTTTTTTGTGAATGATAAAAAATAAAAACCATCTCTTATAGATGGTTTTATCTTTTGTTACTATAAATGTAAACTTATGCAGTTGGATAATAAATTGTCATGCTTAATCGAGTCAAAGATTTCCCTAAATTATAATAAGAGTGTGATCTATCGGCCTTAAAACGAATTGAATCTCCACTATTTAATGTATATTGACAGTTATTCACTTTTACTGTCAATTCACCTTCAAATACCGTTATAAATTCTTCTGCGCCTTCTTTATGCCCTTCTGAACTTAATTTCCCTTCTGTTTCTATTTCCACTGTATACATTTCAAAATATCTATCATCTTGAAAAGGGAAAGAAGGATACACTTTATATTTTCCATTGTCTTCAGACAATACTTGAATATCCTTTCTTAAAATCACTTTCGTATCAGGCTGAGGATTGTTGATTAAAGAAGTAAAAGAAACTTTCAAGCCATTTGCAATTTTCCATATTGTTGTTAGTGTCGGGCTTGATTCCCCTCTTTCAATTTGTCCAATCATCGTTTTACTCACACCCGTTAATTGGGAAACTTTTTCTAAACTTAATTTTTCTTTTTCTCGTATTGTTTTTAAATTTTTAGCCAGGATAAGTTGAATTTCTTCCATAAAACACACCCCTACACTCTATACAATATAACGACCGTTATGTATAATAAAAAGCGCACGTTATATTGTTCTTTTCGGTCATTATAACACACACAAATAATTAGGGGGGGGCCAAATGCCTATATTTTCTTTTTTGTTATTTGTATTTATAAGTAGCTTCACACCTGGTCCTAACAATTTTTTAGCGATGACATACGCAAATCAACACGGATTAAAAAGAAGCATGAAGTTTTGCTTCGGAGTAGCTTTTGGTTTTTTCATCCTCACTTCTTTATGTAGTTTCTTTAATGTTGTACTACTTAATATCTTACCCATAATCGAATTCCCTTTAAAAATTTTAGGTGTAGCGTATATGTTATATTTAGCTATTAAAATACTTACTAGTAAAAGCAGTACGAATCCCGTTGAAAAAGATAATAAAAACTTATTCACAGTTGGGATTTCTCTTCAATTCGTTAATCCTAAAGGGATTTTATTCGGACTGACTGTAGTATCGACTTTCATACTCCCTTACTACAATTCATATTCAAGTTTTATACTTTTTTCATTATTTCTAGGTGTAGTCGGTTTAATGAGTACATTTAGTTGGAGTTTATTTGGTTCAATATTCCAAAAATTATTAGTAAAACATAACCAATTATTTAACATCATTATGGCCGTATTATTAGTTTTCAGTGCCGTTTCAATCGTTATACACTAATTCGATGCTCATTTTAGATTTTGTACTTTTTAATACCACTCTTCATCAATCAGACTACTTTATATACTAATCCATCCACATCCCCTATATGTTTTAAAACTTTTAAGAGGAAACCTTCTAACAATAGGTTTCCTTCCATATCATATTAAATAAGAAGCAGGTTAAATACGGAGGTGATTTTGATTAAGACTACTTTAATTTCTCATTTTTACAATGAAGAATATTTACTTCCATGGTGGTTAATGCACCATACAAAGCTATTTGATCACGGCATTCTTATTAACCGTGGATCCACTGATCGGTCAGTTGAAATCTGTAAAATATTCGCTCCTAATTGGGAAATACGAAACTCAAAATCACTCGAATTTGATGCTTATTTAGTTGATCAAGAAGTTATGGAAATTGAAAGAGAACTTACAGGATGGAAAATGGTATTAAATACGACAGAATTCCTATGCTGTTATAATAAAGAACAATTTTTCAAATCACTTAACACTATGGGCGGCAATATGTTTTCAATAAGAATGATTATGATGATTGATGATCCGACTTATGGCTACACTAATCCAAGATATGGTTCTCCGCTTGTTAAACAACGTTACCATGGCATAATAATTCAACCTAATCCAAATCAACTATATCTTAACGGTAGATTAATTCACAATAATTCGCACGGGAACTATAGAGTCGGGAGACATGGTTCGCATTATCCTTATAACATTTACATAGAACCTGCTTTTATTTTTAAATTTTTTTATAGTCCATGGAACGATGCAATGAAAAAACGAAAATTACAAATTGGGCCGACTCTTTCTCAACATAGTGTACAGCGTGGACTAGGTTCTCATCACTTAACAACAATTGAAAAATTAGAAACAAAATACAAATTCTATGCAACTTTAACTACGGACCTCCGGTTATTCCCAGAATACCAAATTATATTTCCTGACCTTTATCCTTAATGTCTTGAATATTTAGTTTCCACATCCATCCTTTTTTTATTAACATACCAACTCCAACTAAATACTTTTCTCTAGTAGAAATCTGAGCTAGGACTCTTGCTGCACGCAGATTCCTCTTATTTAATCTCGTATCACTAGCCTATAATCTTTCATACCATTTCATTGAGCACCTGATGTTGGATCAGAAATAAAAAATGGTAATTCATTTGGAAAATTTTAAATTTCAAATTATATACCTTCTAAAACAAAGAATTCAAACAATAGAACCTAAACTAATGTTTTAAGTTATGGTTTTATTTTTTTCTTATTATTCACTTTAAAATCTTTTTATAATAATATTGAAAAATACGGTATAATATAAGTCACTGTTCTTTGGGAGGGTTATAATGTCTGATAAGTATAAAATTTTCATTCTTATTGTTACCGCATCTTTTTCTTTCTTTTCCTTAATAAAAGATTTCCGCAACACTTCAAAAAGTTTCTTTTGGGGTAGTTTTGTAATTCTTACAAGCTTCATAATACTTTTAACACTCGCTTTAGATTTAACTCCAATACTCCTATATTCAACGCAAATTGCGCTTGAGATTATTACAATACCACGTATATTAAGACTGTTTTCATGAGCATTTCGTATATGTATGATGTAACTGATTAAAGCTATTTTCAAAGACGATATATCGGCGATAATTTATGTCTATTTCTTATAGGTGTTAGCAAGTTCGTTTGCAA
>NZ_PCOB01000016.1:0-126255 GCF_002975115.1 Bacillus sp. MYb78 | reverse complement strand
GCGCACGCCTGATAAGCGTGAGGTCGATGGTTCGAGTCCATTTAGGCCCACCATATATTATTCCGCAGTAGCTCAGTGGTAGAGCTATCGGCTGTTAACCGATCGGTCGTAGGTTCGAGTCCTACCTGCGGAGCCATGGCCCGTTGGTCAAGTGGTTAAGACACCGCCCTTTCACGGCGGTAACACGGGTTCGAATCCCGTACGGGTCATACAAAAAAGAGTCAGCATTATGCTGGCTCTTTTTTATTTTGTTGATCCTTTTTATCATTTTACTTTCCAGAAATAAATAAAGGAATTTTGGAAAAGCTATGGTATGTATAAAAAGGAGGAAATAAATAATGACACGAGTTAGAGACTTAATGAGTACCCATATTGTACATTGTACACCGCTAGACAATGTATATGAGGCAGCTGTAAAAATGAAGGAAGAATCGGTTGGGTTAATTCCTGTTGTTGAAAATGAGCAGGTTGTTGGGCTTGTTACTGATCGAGATTTAGTTGTTCGAGGGATTGCTGAAAAACATCCTGGATCTAATAAAATTACAAATGTAATGACAACAAATATTATCTCAGTTTCTCCAAATGATTCTATTGAAAAAGCTACAGAGCTAATGGCACAGTATCAAATTAGACGGTTACCAGTAGTTGATAGTGGTCAGCTTATTGGCATGTTAGCACTAGGAGATTTAGCTATAAGGGAATCGGCAGATGATCAAGCTGGATTTGCCTTGAGCGAAATCTCAGAGCGTACAGAGTAAATTGAAACTTTAATTAACCGAGATTTTAATGGTCACTCATAAAGAGCTAAATTATATATAAAGCTCAGATGCATTATTCTAGTATATATGGATTAAACTAATATGTTAGCGTGATGTATCTGAGACATTATATAATAAGGATATGGTTAATAATTTCCACAGTTTTTTTAAATTTGTTATTCTTCATTTTTAATAAGAGAAAAGATGATATACTGATAGATATAAGTATTATGAGAGATTTCGAATATAACAATATTAATTTTTAGTGGTACGATAATAAATTAATATTTCCTACATAGATGAAAAGGGAAGGGGAATTATATGAAGGCTGTACAGGGCGATCCAAATTGGAATTTGGTTACAGATACATATATAGAACCAAATAATTTTGCTGAATTATTTTCTTTGCTTGTACCTTGTCACCCAAAAGGTGAGGGGAAAGAACGAACTATATTAGTATGGAAAGAGAAAGAATTTTATAAAGAAGAAAATTTAGCGGCATTTATCGTATATGGCATGAATAAAGTAAAGAATTTACCGCAGTTTCATAAAGATGAAATTCCAACTTTAGTGCGTATTCTTCGCTTATGCCAAGAGATTGGTTGGTATGAAGAGGCAAATGCTTTTATGATAGCACAAGGATTAGCTGAGTTTGTTCATACTTCATTGGAATATGAAACATGGGATCTTTTGACGCAATCAGTTGCTTTAAACTATTTAATTATTAAATATCGTATAGGTGAATTGACAGATAGGGATATTGAAATTTGGGATAGAGTTAAATTTAATGAGAAATGTATAACCGATTGTAAACATTTATTATCTCATAAAGAAGTATTGGAATTTACATTCTTTTATATGTGCAAGAGAGCGAAATCATTATCAAAAGAGCAATTAAATAGTGATATGATGAGTTTAGCAATGTATTGTAATACTTTCGTATATGATTTATATACACATGATTTATTACGGAAATATCGTAAGTGTACAGATTTCCTATCATATTATGGACCTAGTCAGGCAGTTTTAGCATGTCAAAGAGCTGTATTATCTCAAATTTCCGATCGCTTAGACCCATTAAAGACAACACATGTAGATGATTATTTATATGTAATGAAAGAAATGATGGAGCATATGACGATAGGAGTAATGGATCGATACGGTCATTTTATTGGAAAGCTACTATCTTATGTGCCATTTTTCGAGATGATACAAGTTCCACAGCATGCATATTATTGTGAAGAATTACTGTATATTTGTAAGGGCATTGAATATAAAGAAGAAACACTACGCAATTATATATTTATACAATTACATGATTGTTTACCATCATTCTTTAGGCTATTTCTTAAAAATAAGCGTTACGCAACGATTCATGATATTCTTTTCTATTGGTGCGATGACGAACAACGAATGAGCTTAGAGAAAAAATATAATCTGAGCTTTATTTATGAAAAATATGCTTGTGGATAAACAATATTTTCGATATGAAAAATTAATATAAATTAAAAAGGATCTCCAGTTTATGTGAGATCCTTTTTTGTTAGTAAAACAAGGAGAAAGTGATTAAAACAAGAAACAACATTCCATATAGGAGAAGTTGTGCAGTATAACTTCCTTGTATACCAAAAAAAGTATTGGCTTTCTTATACAAAAGCAATATGTATTTTATTGGAGTATCTTTGAAAGATTGGTACACAGTGTCTCCTCTTTCTAAGCTTCTTGTTTTTGTTTTTGGTTATAAGGGACATTAATATATCTAGCTACAAATAATAAAACAGCCATAAAGAATACTGGAAATACAGTAGATAAATAAAAGCCATTACTAATTATATTTGTTATGAGAGCACTCAAAAGAAATATAGCGTTATAAATATGGGCAATTTTTTGTTTTAGTTGCACTTGAAATGATTCCATCATAATTTCTAATGCAACAAAAGCAATAATAATAGATAAAAATACAATGTTTGTATTGTAAATGATTAAACAACAGATTAAACCTAAAAAGGCTGCGTATTCAATTATAAGAGGTATATTGCGTGGCATACAATTTACCTAACTAAATATGGCAGTGGATTTACTGCATTTGTTTTTTCAAAATTCCATTCTCCATTATGTAATTCAAAATGAAGATGTTGCCCGTATGAATGACCTGTGTTGCCCATATGACCTACTAATTGTCCAGCTTGTACTTGATCACCAGTTTGTACAGTGCGATCCTTCATATGAGCATAAACAGTTGTATATAATTTCCCATTGATTTGATGCGCAATGAACACAACATTGCCATAGCTAGCTGAATAATAAGATTTCACAACTTTACCTGCAGCAGCAGCTTGGATAGAGACGTTCCCTGGAGCAGCAATATCTATACCATAATGCATTTGTTCCCAGCGTATATCAAAGGTTGAGCTAATTCTTCCTTGAGCAGGGAATTTGAAAGCAGCTGGAATAGATGAAGGCTGATCTGTTTTAGTCTGTGGTTGATTTTGTACTACATAGTGTTTTGCTACATATCCGTATCCTGTGCCAAAACGAATTTTATACCAAGTTCCTACAGTTTCTACTACTTGTACTTGTGTACCGTTTTGTAATGAACCGAGTAGAGCGCTACTTGTACTAGTGTTGCTACGTACATTCAGATTAGGTGTTGCAACAGTATATTTTGTATTATTTTGAACGGTGATTCCTTTTACTAAGGGTTGTGAACCATTAGAGATGAATGCTTTTTGTACGTAACCCGTTTGGCCATTATGTGATATTTTATACCATTCGCCTTGATCTTCTTGAACGGTAATAAACTTGCCATTTGGTAATACATCTAAAATGGAAGATTCTAAATTAGGTTCAGAGCGAACGTTTAATGCATTAGCATTGACGATGTATTGATCATTAGATTGAAGTTTGTTTTTTAGTAAAATAGCATCTTTTTGTACATAACCTACTTTATTATGAACAGATACTTTATACCAACCATTAGTTGTTTCAAGGATGTTCACTTTTGTATTAAAGCGAATTGTATCAATTGATGTGCTCTTTACGTTATCTTCTGTATGTAATGCTACTTGATCGACTTTGACATACCCAGTTTTAACATTAGATAATTGTTCAGCGTTTGCTTTTTGTACATTTGTTTCACCCATAGAAGGAAGTAAAGAAGCAATCGCTACAGTAGTTGCTGTTAAAGCAGTAGCTTTCATATTCATGGAATAGAGACCTCCTCTAGTTGTATAGTTGTAATTTTATTATAGTATAAAGATATAATATAGTGGGTGTATTCACATAAATGTAATATGAAATCAATATAAAAATAAATTTTTTGAGGATAATGATTCCTTTTTAAACAATTAATTGGAGTTTTATTTTCTAAAATAGAATGTATGTATTGTATAACTTTAATTTTTTGTTGATAATTAAGAAAATTAAAATAGTTGATGATGTCTTATTAGGGTGTTATACTGACAGTGATAATTTTATAGTTTGCTAGGAGAGCTGGTGTTGCCAGCTGAGAGTAGGCCGTAAGCCTTTGATCCTTTTTATTACCTGATCTAGATTATGCTAGCGTAGGGAAGCAATTCGGACACTAACAATGAGTCCCCGTTTCTTTGCGTATAGAAACGGGGCTTTTTTATTTGAAAATTTCATATTGAAACCACTAGGGGTGCTTGATTTGCTGAGAGAGGAATAATCCTTAACCCTTATAACACCTGATCTAGGTAATACTAGCGAAGGGAAGTGGAACATCGAATAAATGTATAATTTTATTTGCTGTAACCACTTCGTATATATAGAAGTGGTTTTTTATTTAGATACATATATTGAAAGGGGATAGAGAAATGAAATTTTGCGATAGATTATTAGAAACTGTGCAACCGGTTTGGGAGATGAGTCATAATCATCCGTTTGTAGTGAGTATGGGAGATGGCACGTTAGAAAAAGATAAATTTCAGTATTATATTATTCAAGATTATTTATATCTGCTAGATTATGCAAAATTATATGCGATTGGTGTTGTAAAAGCAACGAATCCACAAGTAATGGGAAAGTTCGCTGAACAAATTGATGGAATATTAAATGGCGAAATGACAATCCATAAACAATATGCAAAAAGACTTGGAATTTCTATAGAGGAGATAGAGTCTGCAAAACCATCTGCTAAAAATTTAGCTTATACAAATTACATGATGTCTGTATCTCAAAATGGCACACTTGCAGAATTAATAGCAGCGCTTCTTCCATGTATGTGGAGCTACTGGGAAATTGGAAAGCGTTTAAATGATATTCCTGGAGCAAGAGATCATGAGTTTTTTGGTGAGTGGATTCAAGGATATAGTTCGGAAGAATACGGTAATCTTTGTATTTGGTTAATAGATTTATTAAATGAAATGGCAGTTGGAAAGTCTGAGAAAGAACTAGATAGATTAGAGGAGATTTTCTTATATTCCAGTCGATTTGAATATTTATTCTGGGATATGTCCTATCGTAAGGAGATGTGGGGATTTGAGGAGCAAGAACATACTACAGTTTCATAATGTTTCTTTTCATTACGATGAGAAACCAATCATCCATGAATTAAATGCTTCTATACATGAGAAAGAGTTTGTCAGTATTATCGGACCGAGTGGATGTGGGAAAAGTACTTTATTTCGCCTTATTACAGGCCTAGAGAAGGTAAGTACTGGAAAGATAGAACTGACAGAAACAAAGCACCATCCTGTAGGATATATGCCGCAAAAAGATATGCTTTTGCCGTGGAGAACAATTATTGAGAATGCTGCTCTGCCGCTAGAGTGCCAAGGTGTACAGAAGAAAGAAGCACAAGTAAAGGCAAAGGAACTGTTATATAAATTTGGTTTACAAGGATATGAGACAAAACATCCGAAAGATTTATCTGGTGGTATGAGGCAACGCGTATCTTTTATCCGAACTTTGTTAACGGGCGGGGAGATATTGTTATTAGATGAACCGTTTAGCGCGTTAGATGCTTTAACGAAGGCCTCTTTGCAAGAATGGCTGTTTGAACAATGGCAAGAGTGGGAAAAAACAATTTTATTTATTACTCATGATGTTGAAGAAGCGTTATTTCTTTCGAACCGAGTTTTAGTAGTGGAACAGCAGCCGATAACGACTTTGACTGAGCGGATTGTACCACTTGATCATAACAGAACACGAAAAGATTTATATAAACCGGAAGTATTAGCGCTGAAAGATGAGCTTCTTAGTATGTTACAAAGGCAGGTACTTGTGTGATGAACCGATTAAAAGAATTAGTTCCTGCTATTACACTTTCTAGTATTTTACTAGCTGTGTGGGAAATAGGAGCAAGAATTGTAGATGAGATGTACATTTTACCGTCACCGTCTGCGATTGTAATGAAGATATGGAAACTAAAAGACATATTATTTACGGTTCATTTACCTGCAACGTTATACGTCGTTTTAATAGGTGTTGTTATTTCTATCGTATTAGGTGTAGGGCTAGCGATGTTAATGAATGCGAGTACATGGATGGAAAGAGCATTTTATCCATTATTAGTTGCTTCACAAACGATTCCGATTACTGCGCTTGCTCCGCTATTTGTTTTATGGTTTGGATACACAATTTGGAGTAAGGTTGTTGTCACAGTTTTAATTACGTTTTTCCCGATTGCGGTCAATACGTATGATGGACTGCGTAGTACGAAAAAAGAATGGGAGGAGCTCTTAGTTACATATGGAGCAACGAAAAGAGATATTTTTCTTAAATTAAAGTTGCCGTCTGCTCTTCCTTATTTTTTCTCAGCTTTAAAAATTGCAGTTCCGCTTAGTGTTATCGGAGCAGCAATTGGAGAATGGCTCGGTGCACAAGCTGGGCTTGGATATTTCAGTAAGAGAATGATGACGCAGTTAGATGGAGCTGGCGTATTTGCACCCATTGTATTGTTATCATTATTAGCTATTTTCTTCGTCGTACTTATTTCCATATTAGAAAAGAAATTCATTAGTTGGAGGAAGCATTCATGAAATTTTTAAAGCGCATCTTTGTATTTACATTATTAATTGCAATGATTGCAGGATGCTCGAGTAATTCAGCATCAGACAAAAGTAAAAAAGAGAAAGAAATAACAGTCATGTTAGATTGGTATCCAAATGCGGTACATAGCTTTATCTATGCAGCAATTGAAAAAGGATACTTTAAAGAAGAAGGTGTAAAGGTAAATATTAAATTCCCTTCTAATCCGACTGATCCATTAACATTGGCAGCAGCAGGGAAGGTGACAGTTGGCTTGTATTATCAGCCAGATGTTGTTATGGCAAGAGCAAATGAGCAAATTCCAGTGAAATCAATTGGGGCTGTCGTACGTTCACCATTAAATCATGTCGTATCGCTGAAATCAGCGGGTATTCAATCACCGAAAGATTTAGAAGGAAAAACAGTAGGATATTCTGGAACACCTTTAAGTGAGATGTATTTAAAAACGATGGTAAAAGAAGCTGGTGGTAATCCTGATACAGTGAAAGTAGTTGATGTTGGATTTGATTTAGTACCAGCCTTAATTACGAAAAAAGTGGATGCGGTAACAGGGGCATACATTAATCATGAAGTACCGGTTATGCGTCATGAAGGCCATGAACCAGCTTACTTTAATCCAGCTGATTACGGAGTACCGAACTATCATGAACTTGTGTTTGTAACAGGTGATAAAACGTTGAAAAAAGATAAAGAAGCGTTGCAAGCTTTCTTACGTGGTACGAAAAAAGGCTATGATTTCATGAAGAAAAACCCAGATGAAGCATTGAATATTTTATTAAATCATCAAGAAAAAGAAAACTTCCCACTTGTGCCAGAAGTTGAAAAGGAAAGTATGAAAATTTTATTAGAGAAGATGGAAACGAAAGATGAGCCATTTTTATCAGATTCAAAAGAATCTTGGGAGAAACAAAATAAATGGCTGAAGGACAAAGGAATGACGAAAGAAACCGTTCCAGCCGATGAACTATTCGAAAATATTTTAAAGTAGGCGAATGAATATGAAAAATGAGCTCCACGTAATCTCAAATGGCCATATGCCATTCGAAGAGTTAGTGAATGTAGCGATGCAAATTGAGAGTGAGATTGATTATTTGCATATTCGTGAGCGTGAGAAGAGTACGAAGGAGTTATATGAAGGTGTGGAAAGTCTTTTAATGGAAGGCTTTCCGGCTTCTAAAATTGTCATAAATGATCGAATTGATATTGCAATTTTATTAAATATTCCTCGTGTTCAACTAGGGTATCGAAGCACAGATGTAAAGTCAGTGAAAGAAAAGTTTTCGTATTTGCATGTCGGTTATTCTGTGCATTCGCTAGATGAAGCGATAGTAGCATTTAAAAATGGAGCGGATTCACTCGTTTATGGTCATGTATTTCCGACAGATTGTAAAAAAGGTGTGCCAGCGAGAGGGCTTGAAGAAATTTCTGACATTGCAAGATGTTTATCTATACCGATTACAGCAATTGGAGGAATTACTCCAGAAAACGCAGTGGATGTCCTTACTAACGGTGTAAGCGGTATAGCAGTTATGTCCGGAATTGTAAGTAGTAGTGACCCGTATAGCAAAGCGAAATCTTATAAGGAATCAATAAGAAAGTGGGCGGAAAAACATGTGTGAGAAGTATGATGTAGCGATTATTGGTGGTGGTGTAATTGGTAGTTCAGTTGCACATTTTCTAGCAGAAAGAGGACATAAAGTAGCGATTGTAGAGAAGCAAAGAATTGCATCGGAAGCTTCAAAAGCAGCTGCTGGTCTACTTGGTGTTCAGGCAGAATGGGATGCGTATGATCCGCTATTTGAACTTGCTAGAGAAAGCCGAGCTATATTTCCACAACTTGCAGCAGTTTTACGTGAAAAGACGGGTATTGATATTGGATATGAAGAAAAGGGAATTTATCGTATTGCTCAAAATGAAGATGAGAAGGAAAGAATTCTTCACATTATGGATTGGCAGCAAAAAACAGGTGAAGATTCCTATTTTCTAACGGGAGACCATGTGCGGGAAAAAGAGCCGTATCTATCCGAATCTATTATAGGAGCAGTATATTATCCGAAAGACGGTCATGTTATTGCACCAGAGCTTACGAAAGCATTCGCACATTCTGCGGCAATGTCAGGTGCTGATATATATGAACAGACAGAAGTGTTTGATATTCGTATTGAAAATAATAAAGTGACTGGAGTTATTACAAGTGAAGGTATTGTCACATGTGAGAAAGTCGTTATTGCAGGAGGTTCATGGAGCACGAAGTTACTCAGTTATTTTCACTACGATTGGGGGACATATCCAGTTAAAGGAGAAGTGGTTGCGGTAAGAAGTAGAAAACAACTTTTAAAAGCACCTATTTTTCAAGAAAGATTTTACATTACTCCAAAGCGCGGTGGACGTTACGTAATTGGGGCAACAATGAAGCACCATACGTTCAATAAAACTGTGCAGCCAGAAAGTATAACTTCTATATTAGAGCGTGCTTATACAATATTGCCAGCTTTAAAAGAAGCAGAATGGGAAAGCACGTGGGCAGGATTAAGACCACAATCGAACCATGAAGCTCCTTATATGGGAGAGCATGAAGAAATAAAAGGTTTATATGCTTGCACGGGCCATTATCGAAACGGTATTTTATTAAGTCCTATTTCTGGCCAATATATGGCGGATTTAATTGAAGGAAAGCAAGAGAATTATTTGCTAGATTCATTGCTTTCTAGAAGAGTTTAGAAAGGGGATGGAAGTTTGAATTTAAAAATTAATGGTAACCAAATTGAAGTGCCAGCGAGTGTAAAAACAGTAGCTGAGCTACTTACACATTTAGAACTAGATAACAGAATTGTTGTAGTAGAGCGTAATAAAGATATTTTACAAAAAGATGATCATACAGATACATCTGTTTTTGATGGAGATCAAATTGAGATTGTAACTTTCGTAGGAGGCGGTTGATTATGTTAAACATTGGACCATTTTCATTTCGTTCTAGACTGTTATTAGGAACAGGTAAATTCCCTGATTTTGACGTACAGCAAAAGGCAATTGACGTTTCTGAAGCTGAAATTTTAACGTTTGCAGTACGTCGTATGGATATCTTTGATGCAAAGCAACCTAATTTATTAGAGAAACTTGATGTGAAAAAATATACGTTATTACCAAATACAGCAGGGGCAAAAAACGCTGAAGAGGCTGTTCGTATTGCAAAATTAGCAAAAGCTTCTGGGCTTTGTGACATGATAAAGGTAGAAGTTATTGGTGATGATAGAACGTTATTACCGGATCCGGTAGAAACGTTAAAGGCATCTGAAATGTTACTGGAAGAAGGATTTATCGTACTTCCGTACACATCTGATGATGTTGTATTAGCACGTAAATTACAAGAGCTTGGCGTGCATGCGATTATGCCAGGAGCATCTCCAATCGGATCAGGACTTGGTATTGTAAATCCATTAAATTTGGGCTTCATTATTGAACAAGCGACAGTACCAGTTATCGTTGATGCTGGTATTGGTAGCCCAGCTGATGCGGCATTTGCAATGGAATTAGGAGCAGATGGCGTGTTATTAAATACAGCTGTATCAGGAGCAAAAGATCCTATTAAAATGGCACAGGCAATGAAACTAAGTATTGAAGCAGGACGTTTAGGATTTGAAGCAGGTCGTATTGCACGTAAGCGCTGTGCAACTGCAAGTAGTCCTTTAGAAGGAATGAGCGTAGTTGAATAATCGATATTCTCGCCAAGAACTATTTTCTCCAATTGGAGCAGAAGGGCAGCAAAAGATAAGAGAAAAGCATGTACTTATTATCGGTGCAGGTGCATTAGGTAGTGCAAATGCAGAGATGTTTGTAAGAGCGGGTGTTGGCAAGATAACAATTGTTGACCGTGATTATGTAGATTGGAGTAATTTACAAAGACAACAATTGTATGCAGAGAGCGACGTAAAGAATAATCTCCCAAAAGCTATAGCGGCTAAAAAACGTTTAGAAGAGATTAATAGCGATGTAACAATAAAAGCTCTCGTTCAAGATGTAACAGCTGAAGAGCTAGAAGAACTTGTTACAAACGTTGATGTAATTATTGATGCGACTGATAATTTCGAAACACGCTTTATTGTGAATGATATAGCACAAAAATATTCTATTCCATGGATTTACGGTGCATGTGTAGGTAGTTACGGTCTTTCTTACACAATCATTCCTAGTAAAACACCATGTTTATCATGTTTATTGCAGTCGATTCCGCTTGGCGGGGCAACATGTGATACAGCGGGTATTATATCACCTGCTGTATCTCTTGTCGTTTCTCATCAAGTAACAGAAGCTCTTAAACTGTTAGTAGAAGATTACGAATCACTTCGAGATGGGCTTGTATCGTTTGATATGTGGAAGAATGAGTATTCATGTATGAATGTGCAAAAGCTTCGCCAGCATAATTGTTCTTCATGCGGAGAGAATGCATTATATCCGTATTTAAATAAAGAGAACACATCAAAAACAGCAGTTTTATGCGGGCGAAATACAGTTCAAATTAGACCACCTCATAAAGAGGAAATGAATTTTGAACAATATAAAGAGTTGCTGGAAGGTCGCGTGAATGATTTAAATGTAAATCCATATTTACTATCATTTTCTGTTGAAGACAAGAGGTTAGTCGCCTTTAAAGATGGCCGTGTGCTCGTACATGGAACGAAAGATATAAGCGAAGCAAAAACGATTTATCATCGCTATTTTGGATAGAAAAGGATGAGTGGGATGAAAGTGAATAAAGCTTTAACAATTGCAGGGTCTGATAGCGGCGGCGGTGCTGGAATTCAGGCAGATTTAAAAACATTCCAAGAGCTTGGTGTATACGGAATGACGGCTATTACGGCAATTACTGCTCAAAACACGCTTGGCGTTCAAGGGGTATATCCTGTTCCGTTAGAAGGTATTACAGAACAGCTGAATTCAATTGGTACGGATTTAACACCAGATGCAGTGAAACTAGGAATGTTATTTAGTAGTGAAATAATTCAAATTGTTGCAGAACAAATTGAAAAATTTGGCTGGAATAATATTGTGCTAGATCCCGTTATGATCGCAAAAGGCGGTGCATCATTATTACAGCAAGAAGCAGTTCATGCATTAAAAGAATATTTATTACCAGTAGCAACCGTTATAACACCGAATGTTCCAGAAGCAGAAGTGTTAACTGGGATGGAGATTCATAACGTTGAAGATAGTAAGGAAGCTGCAAAAGTATTGCACAAATTAGGTGCTAAATATGTGCTTATGAAGGGCGGACATGCAGAATATCAAGGTAATGAAGTAATTGATTTCCTCTTTGATGGAGAAGAATTTATTGAGTTTAGAAGCGAGCGAATTCCTTCAAAGCAAACGCACGGAAGTGGGTGCACATTTGCTTCAGCGGTTACAGCAGGACTTGCGAAAGGATACTCAATTGAAGATGCTGTTCAAGAAGCAAAACGATTTATTAGTATAGCAATTGAAGAGCCATTGAATATTGGTAGTGGTCATGGACCGACGAATCATTTTGCGTATAAAGTGAATAGAACGCGTGTATAGATAAGTGAAAAGCCAGTTTTATAACTGGCTTTTTTTCTGTTTACTTTTTCAAAATACAGGAGTAATATATCAGCCAGAATATATTTTTTTGTAAACGCTGAGTCCAATTATATGGAGCGGAGGAACCAATTTGTGCAGTGTCACTAGGGGTGAATCTTTCAAATTTGAAAGTAGGGCTACTCTCAAAGCCCGAATCCGACAGCTAACTTCGTAAGCGTCTTGAGAGAGGACGGTGCCATGATGGATACATCACTTCATCGATCTGATTAGTATAGGGGAATATCAATCTATGTTTGATTTCTTTTATACTAAGGAGGATGAGGTACATGGAACTAACACTTATTTGTGTTGGAGAAGAAAGTAAGGTAAATAGTTTAAGAGATCTAGTTGCATTTCAACATGAGTTAGTTATTTTTACAGCAAATGAAGAGGTAGCGGCTGAAGTTAGGAATTGTGGGTTTGATTGGACTTATAGTTGTAGTAAGGAGCAGGATTTTACTAGTATTTGTGAGTGTATTAAGAAGGTCATTTTACTAGGGGATGAGCTTCCAATCGTTAGTTTCTTCACAGAACACATTCGTTTTTCTTTTCAAGCACCTATTACTGTTGTTACAAGGAATAAACGATATCCAGCGAGGCTCTATGAAACAATTGGAGCTAAGTTTGTCGTGTTTACAAATTGTGATAATATTTCTTTTTTATTTTTTGAATAGGGCGGGGGAAGAAATGATGAAGGTACTATTACTTGGAGATATAGCAAATCGTTGGGCAGTATCGGTAGAGCGAGTTCAAGAATTGGTCCAGATTGATCCCCTTTTTCCAGGGCCATATATTATATTACCATCAAAAGATGCTTTGTATTTAGAGATGGATATTACCGAGTATGAGCAGCTACATGCAGAATTGACACAAGTTTATATTCGTGGGAGAAATTTACGTGCATTTTTACGAGGGGAATAAAGGTTGAATAAAAAAGAGCGAATGCTGAGTGCAACAAGCTATGCACTTCATGTCATTCGCTCTTTTTATTTCATATTTAAAAGGTCATTTTTAAGAAAAGAAAAGAGAAATAAAGAAAATAGATGAAATAACAGTAATAATCTTCAATGTAAGCGTTTAAATGAATGTAAATATTATTATTTTCAGTAATTTACCCCTTTACAAGTGAAATATAGAGGAGTATATTTACTCTCATAAATCATTCATAAAATTTCCAAAAAAACCTAAAATCGCTGAGTTCCAGAAATGGAGCGGGGGAACCAATTTTGTGCATCGTCACTTGGGGTGAATCTTTCAGTTTTGAAAGTAGGGCTACTCTTTAGGCCCGAATCCGACAGCTAACCTCGTAAGCGTTTAGAGAGGAGGTTTACTTTTTGTTGTTCATTTTTTGAACACTGAGTAGAGCTCAGTGTTCTTTTTTAATATTTAAATGGTAAATTTTAACAAAAAGAGAGGGATAGTTATGTTAGATGTTGTAATGGTCGGGATTTTTATTTTATTAGTTGCATCGATGGCAAGTCTTGCAAGTTGGTCAGATAAAGTTGTGAAAGAAGGAAAGCAATCATGATGATTGTCTTATCGGTTATTGTCGCAGCAATTACAGTGTATTTAGTGTATGCATTATTAAATCCAGAGAAGTTTTAATTAGGGGGAATCATTCATTATGATTTGGGTTGCAGTCATTATTACAATGCTCTTGTTTATTTTAGTAGCAAAGCCAACGGGGATTTATTTAGAAAAAGCTTTTCAAGGTAGCAAAACGTTAGATAAAGTATTCGGGCCTTTTGAAAAACTTATTTTTAAAATTACGGGTGTAAAAGCATACAATCAAACGTGGAAACAGTACGCATTATCATTAGTTTTATTAAATGGATTTATGATCGTTGTCGTATACTTCATTTTCAGATTACAAGGTGTGCTGCCATTAAATCCAGCGCATATTGAAGGGATGGAGCCTACGCTCGCTTTTAATACAGCAATTAGTTTTATGGCTGATACAAACTTACAGCATTATAGCGGTGAAAATGGTTTATCTTATTTATCACAATTAATCGGAATTACATTTTTAATGTTTGCGGCACCAGCAACGACATTAGCGCTCGTTATGGCTTTTATAAGAGGACTTGCTGGAAAAGAACTTGGTAACTTTTTCGTTGATTTTACGAGAGCGTTAACGAGAGTGTTTCTTCCTATCGCATTTATTGCGGCACTAGTTTTTGTCGCACTTGGTGTACCACAAACGTTAGATGGGGCGGTTACAGCACAAACGATTGAAGGTGCAAAGCAAAGTATTTTACGTGGACCTGTTGCATCATTCGTTTCCATTAAGGAACTTGGAAATAACGGCGGTGGATTTTTCGGAGCAAACTCTACGCATCCTTTCGAAAATCCAGGACAAATGAGTAATATTTTGCAAATGATGCTTATGATGTTATTACCAACAGCACTTCCATTTACGTACGGACGAATGGTCGGAAATAAAAAACAAGGCCGCATCCTTTTCGTGTCACTATTTATGGTATTTTTACTAGGGTTTATAACGATTACGACATTTGAACTAAACGGGAACCCGGCATTAAATGGAATGGGTATCGAACATGTACAAGGAAGTACAGAAGGGAAAGAAGTACGATTTGGAACAGTATTTTCTTCACTATACGCAACAGTAACGACAGCTGCTGAAACAGGCGCTGTTAATACGATGCATGATACGTTAACACCAATTGGTGGTCTAGTTCCCCTCGTAAATATGATGTTAAATACAGTGTATGGCGGAGTTGGAGCAGGCTTTGTAAACATTATTATGTATGCAATTATCGCGGTGTTTATATCTGGGTTAATGGTTGGACGGACACCAGAGTTTTTAGGTAAAAAGATTGAAGGTAAGGAAATGAAATTAATCGCAGTCACGATTTTATTTCATCCATTGCTCATTTTAGGATTTTCGGCATTAGCTCTTTCAACAAATTTAGGAACGGATGCTATTTCTCATTCCGGTTTCCACGGTTTAACACAAGTTGTATATGAATATACATCGTCAGCTGCGAATAACGGATCTGGATTTGAAGGATTAGGAGATAATACACCGTTTTGGAATATTACGACTGGTTTAGTTATGTTTTTAGGACGCTACTTCAGTTTAATTACGATGCTAGCTGTGGCAGCTTCGTTGAAAGAAAAAACGGTAGTGCCAGAAACAGTCGGAACGTTCCGTACAGATAATAGTTTATTTGGTGGCATCTTCATCGGAACGATTGTAATTGTCGGTGCATTAACATTTTTCCCGATGTTAGTACTCGGACCAATTGCAGAATTTCTTACATTGAAGTAATGGAGGGTAAATGATGAGACCGGTAGTAGTAAAAGAAAAACAAGTAAATGAGACACAAATACATGCTGTAGAAGATGAGGTTAGACAAGCGAAAACGATGGATCGTGATATCGTAACACATGCGATGAAGCAATCCATTGCGAAATTGAATCCGAAAGTCATGATAAAGAATCCGATTATGTTTGTTGTGGAAATTGGGTTTATCATTACGTTCATTTTATCTTTTCTTCCAAGCAGTTCTAGTAGTATACCAGGATGGTTTAATATAACAGTTTCTCTTATTCTATTATTTACAGTTTTATTTGCGAATTTTGCAGAAGCATTAGCAGAAGGTCGCGGTAAAGCGCAAGCCGATTCTTTAAAACAGTCGAAGAAAGATGTGTTTGCAAATGTTGTAAAAGAAAATGGAGACATTGTCCAAGTTTCAGCAACTGATCTTAGAAAAGGTGACGTTGTTATCGTAAAACAAGGAGAAATGATTCCGAATGATGGTGAAGTAATCAAAGGATTAGCGTCTGTAGATGAATCTGCAATTACAGGAGAATCAGCTCCTGTAATAAAAGAAGCGGGTGGTGATTTTTGTTCCGTAACAGGTGGAACGATGGTGGTAAGTGATGAAATTACAATTGTCATTACGAGTAATCCTGGTGAATCATTTATCGACAAAATGATTTCTTTAGTAGAAGGAGCTGCTCGTCAAAAAACGCCGAATGAGATTGCTTTAAATACAGTATTAACGAGCTTAACTCTTATCTTCTTGATCGTCGTTGTGACGTTGCCGATTTTTACAAATTATTTAGGTTTTCAAATTGATACAGCTGTACTCGTAGCATTGTTAGTATGTTTAATTCCAACGACAATTGGTGGTTTGCTATCAGCGATTGGTATTGCTGGGATGGACCGGGTGACAAAATTTAACGTGTTAGCGATGTCAGGGAAAGCAGTAGAAGCTGCGGGCGATATTAATACAATTATTTTAGATAAAACAGGTACAATTACTTTTGGAAACCGGATGGCTCATACATTATTGCCTGTAGGAAATGAAACGATTGAGCAAGTTGGAAAGTGGGCTGCTATTAGTTCTGTTTTAGATGAAACACCAGAAGGTCGATCTGTTATTGAGTATGTGCAGGGAAAATCTATATCATATAATAGAGAACTTGCAGAACAAGGGGAGTTTGTTCCGTTTAAAGCAGAAACGAGAATGAGCGGTGTTGATTTACAAGACGGAACGAAAGTGAGAAAAGGTGCTGTCGGTGCTGTTATTGAATGGGTTGGGTCACAAGGTGGAACAATTCCGAAAGATGTAAATCAAAAAGCAGACTTAATTTCAAAAGAGGGCGGAACACCACTTGTAGTTGCAGTAGATAATCGTATTTACGGTTTAATTTATTTAAAGGATACAGTAAAACCGGGTATGCGTGAGCGTTTTGAACAGTTGCGCCAAATGGGGATTAAAACGGTTATGTGTACAGGTGATAATCCGTTAACAGCAGCAACGATTGCAAAAGAAGCTGGAGTAGATGAATTCGTTGCCGAGTGTAAACCAGAAGATAAAATTGCGGTTATTAAAGCAGAGCAAGATAAAGGGAAACTTGTAGCGATGACAGGTGATGGTACAAATGATGCTCCGGCATTAGCACAGGCTGACGTTGGATTAGCGATGAATAGTGGTACGACAGCTGCGAAAGAAGCAGCGAATATGATTGATTTAGACTCGAATCCAACGAAAATTATTGAGGTTGTAGGAATTGGTAAGCAATTGTTAATGACCCGAGGTGCGTTAACGACGTTTAGTATTGCGAATGATATAGCGAAATATTTTGCGATTATTCCAGCGATGTTTACACTTGCGATTCCGCAAATGGAAGCATTGAACATTATGAAATTAACATCACCACTGTCAGCGATTTTATCAGCATTAATATTTAACGCTGTTATTATTCCATTACTCATTCCGTTAGCGATGAAAGGTATTGCATATAAACCGATGAGTTCTAATGCATTGCTTAGCCGAAACTTACTTATTTATGGGCTTGGCGGAGTTATCGTTCCGTTCATTGGAATTAAAGTAATTGATATAATTGTCGGTTTGTTCATATAAGGAAGAGGGGAAAAAGATGGAAAAGAAACAAAGTATACTATCACCAATTATCCGTATTACTTTTACATTTCTAGTGTTGTGTGGACTTGTATACCCACTTATTGTTACTGGTATTGCACAAGCAGTGATGAAGGATAATGCGGATGGAAGTCTAATATATAATGATAAAAATGAAGTGATTGGTTCTAAATTAATCGGGCAAAACTTCACGGATCCACGTTATTTTCAAGGGCGTGTTTCTAGTATTGAATATAAGGCAGAAGCATCTGGTTCAAATAACTATGCACCATCTAATCCAGATTTAGAGAAACGAGTAGAGAAAAGTATTGAAGAGTGGAAGAAACAAAATCCGAGCGTTCCAGTTACAGAAGTACCGATTGATTTAGTGACAAATTCAGGTTCAGGGCTTGATCCTGACATTAGTCCGAAGGCAGCTTCTGTGCAGGTGGATCGCATATCGAAATTAACGAATATTCCGAAAGAAAAACTTAATCAATTGATTAAAGATCAAACAGAAGGTGCTGCGCTTGGTTTATTTGGAGAAGATCGAGTGAACGTCTTAAAGCTAAATTTGGCATTACAGGAATTAATGAAATAGAAACAACGCTACCTCAATCTAACGGATTGAGGTAGCGTTGTTTCGAATGAAAGGTAGTGTTTATTTTGTATGCAGATGATTATGAACCGAAGTTTCAAAGGCGAACGCCAGAGGAATATTTAGAATATATTCGTCAGCAAAATCGCGGAAAGTTAAAGCTATATGTAGGAGCAGCTCCAGGCGTAGGAAAAAGTTATAAAATGCTCTTTGATGCAAGGGAAATGAAAAAAGATGGAATTGATATTGTAATTGGTTTAATTGAAACGCATGGAAGAAAAGAGACGGAAGAAGCAATTGCTGATTTAGAAAAAGTTCCTTTGAAAGAAATACAGTATAAAGGAAAGGTATTTTATGAGCTTGATGTGGAAGGAATAAAAAAACGCGCGCCGCAAGTAGTCGTAGTGGATGAACTTGCGCATAGTAATGTTCCTGGTTCTAAGCATAAAAAACGTTATATGGATGTGCAGGAATTGTTAGAGGCTGGTATATCGGTATTATCAGCTTTTAATATTCAACATTTAGAAAGTGTTCATGATATTGTAGCTCAAATTACGAATGTAAAAGTAAGAGAACGAATTCCAGATTTTATTTTACAAAAAGCAAATGAAATTCAGCTCGTTGATGCAACGCCCGAGGTATTAAGGAAGAGACTAATAGACGGAAAGATATATAAAGAAGAAAAAATTCAGCAAAGTTTACAAAATTTCTTTACGCTTAATAATTTAGGGGCACTTAGGGAATTATCACTTCGCGAGGTTGCCGATGATATGGACGAGAAAATTAGCCAAACAGTAATAGAACCAATTGGCGTAAAAGAAAAAATTCTTGTTTGTGTACAATACAGTTCAACAGCGGAGAAATTAATAAGACGGGGATGGCGCATGGCTGATCGGTTAAACGCTGAATTGTACGTATTAAACGTTGAGAGGGAAAATATAGATTCTATTTCAGCTGGAAAAAAGCAGACGATTGAAGAGTGGAAGTTGCTAACGAATCAATTTGATGCAAGTTTTGTATTAGAAGAAGCAAAGGGAAGAAAGCCAGCAGATGTTATTATTGAAGTGGCAAAAAGATTACAGGTGACGCAAATTTTACTTGGACAATCGGCTAGAACAAGGTGGGAAGAAATACGAAAAGGCTCTATTGTAAATGAAATTATGAGACAAACAAAGTATATTGATATTCATATTGTTGCGGATCAAAGAGGATAAATAGAGCCGACCTTTTTGGGGGCTCTATTTTGCTTTTTGTACAGAATGAAAACTTAGCATTTTCATTGCATATAAGATTACAAGTAAAAACATAATTGCGCCTAGGAAGAAAATCCAAAAGTAATTTTGGTTAAATAAAAGAAATCCACCTATAAGTGGCCCTGTGCCCATACCAAGATAGCGGATGAAGTTGTACATACCGATAGCTGTTGCACGTTCTTGCACGAATTCTTCTGTTAATAAAGTAGTGTGAATTGGCATAGAAAGTCCCATACTAAAACCGTACAAAGATGTAACGATAATGATGAATGGGATATTGATGTTATATATGAAAGAGAATAAAAAGACACATATAATATTGAAGTAACTCGTAATAAATAAAGTTTGCTTTGTTGTGAGGCGTTTTTGCAAAAACTTGTAGCAAAAACTTCCTAGCATGATAGAAAGAGACATTGGTACAAACATAAGACCAATTTCACTTGCAGCTAGATGAAATGAATTTGCTAAAATGCTCGGTAAAAAAACGAGAAAGCAAAAGTAAATACAAAATTGAATGAAGCCAATAAGAGTAATAGAAAATCCAGTTTTATTTTTTAAGATAAGAGAGTAATTCTTTTGTGCTTTAGGCTGCTTAATTACATTTGGCTTTGTTTCTGGAAGTAGTGAAATGTTTATAATTAATAAGATAATGCCAAGTGTAGATAAAAAGAGAAATACAGATAAGTGACCATTTATACTGCCAAGAAATCCACCTATGAGAGGAGCCATTGCAGGTGCGAGGGCAAGTAACATTTGGTATAGGCTCATCGCTTCTCCGCGTTCTTTTCCTTCAAATAAATCGCCGATAATCGTTGCTGAAACTACAGGTATAGCCGCTATTCCTATAGCTTGAACAGCTCTAAAAAAGAGAAATAAATAAATGTTTGCCGAAAAAGCACATCCGATTGAACCAATTGTACTAATGACTAAACTAGGGATAAGGACAGATTTTCTCCCTTTTGTATCAATTAAAGGTCCATATACGAGCTGCATAATTGCAAGAATGAATGTGAAAAGTGAAACTGTTACATTTACAAGATAAAGAGAAGTGTGAAAAGAATTTTGAATCATCGGTAAGATAGGTGTGTAAATATTTTGAGCGAAGGAACCGAGTAAGGCACTAATACAGACAACATATAAAATGAAAGTTAGTTTAGATTTTTTCATCTTGTTAACCTCCTTGTATTTTAGTTTCCTTGGAAACTAAATTTATTTTAACATGATTTTCTCACTTGTAAAGATGAAAAAATAATTTTAAAATGGTATATAGTTAAATTGTTTCTTTGGAAACTTAGGAGGCGAACGGATTGAAGCATGCAACGAAGCAAATGGAAATACTGTCGGACATTCGTACACTTTTGCATAAAAAAGAAGAACATTTAAAACGACAAAACGAGAAGTTTCTTTATGAGACAGGTGTAAGTAGTATGTCTTTATCTGAGTTACATGTAATCGAATGTATCGGAAAAAATGGTTTGATGAATGTAACGGCAATTACGACAGAAATGGGCATGACGAAGGGAGCAATCTCTAAAATTTGTACGAAGTTGTTTCAAAAGCAATTCGTTGAGAAGATGCAAATGTTAGATAATCAAAAAGAAATCTTCTTCAGCTTAACGGAAAGCGGCAATGAAATATATAAAGCTCATGAAAAATTGCATAAGCAAGCTGAAGAAAAGTGGTTGTTACTTTTAGATGGATATACGAAAGAAGAGCAAGACTTTATTCAAAGGTTTATAAAGGATGTCTCCGATCATTTGGAAATATAATTGGAAGAAAAAACTCCTTTTTCTCAAGTCTTTTAAATATAATTTCTGAAAGAACTCATATATAATAGAAAAAGATACTTAACATGGTGAATAATTAAAGAGTCAATATATATAGAGGAGAGAGTAACATGCTTGAAAATACGGGGTTAGTATTAGAAGGCGGCGGTATGCGTGGTGTATATACGGGTGGGATATTAGAATACTTTATGGAACAAGATTTATATTTTCCATATGTAATCGGTGTATCAGCTGGTGCTTGTCATGCAGCGTCGTATCTTTCCAGACAAAGAAATAGAAATAAAACGGTCAATATTGATTATGCATCACATCCGAAATATTTGTCGTATAAAAACTTATGGAGAAAACGTCAGCTATTTGATATGGATTTCATTTTTCATGAAATTCCAGAAAAGCATGTTCCGTTTGATTTTGAAACATACTTTAATAGCCCAGAACGTTTCCTTGTAGGAACGACGGATTGTGAAACAGGACAATCTGTTTATTTTGAGAAAGAAGGAACGAATGATGATGCACTAAATTTATTACAAGCGTCTAGTTCATTGCCTTTCATTGCACCAGTAGTAAATTATCGTGGTAAGCAGTTATTAGATGGCGGGATTTCTGATCCAATTCCAGTTCGTAAGGCACAGGAAGATGGATTTAAAAAATCAGTCGTTATTTTAACGAGAAATCATGGTTACGCGAAGAAAAAATCAAAATTCGGATGGATTGCAGGGAAAGCTTATAAAAAATATCCGAATCTTGTTAACACGATGTTGAATCGTTATGAAGTGTATAATGAAACACTTCACTATATTGAAAAAGAAGAGCAAGCTGGTAATTTATTTGTTATTCGCCCAGAAGTGCCGCTTCAAGTAGATCGTATGGAAAAAGATACAGCAAAACTACAAAATTTATACGAGCAAGGCTATGAAGATGCAAAGAGACAATTTGCAGATTTGCAGGCGTTTTTGCAAAAATAAATATTAGGCTGTGGAGATGGAGTTCTCTGCAGTCTTTTTATTATTGGTTTCAATACCGAATGTTGGTTATACACGTTTTTAGAATATGGTATAATATGGATAAAAGTATGTGGAGAGGTGATACATATGGAAAATGTATATAAAGGGCTTAGACATACTGGATTTATCATGATGCTTATTTTTGGGGGTGTATTTTTACTTCGCTGGTTTATTCATGATGAAATGTTATTAGATCAACTTATTGGTTTTAGTGTGGGCATAGTAATGGTTATTTCATCAGTGTTCATTCAAAAGTATAGTAAAGAATTACAGGTAGAAGAGAAGTATTAAAAGGTTATAAGCTCCTTCATATTTTGGAGGTGCCTTTATAGTTTGAATGATTGTTATAAAAGAAAAGTAGAGCATCGGATTTCGATGCTCTACTTTTTTAATGTGGTAAGAATATCAATTGATAAGCAAACAAAATTCCAAATACATATACAAGTGGGTGAACAGCACGGAATTTACCTTTTGCCACTTTCATAAGTGGGTATGAAATAAATCCAAGTGCGATACCTGTTGCGATACTTGATGTAAGCGGCATGCTTAAGATTACTAAGAATGCTGGGAATGCTTCATCAAATGAGTCCCAATCGATGTGGCGAACTGAACCCATCATAAGACTACCAACAATAATTAATGATGGTGCAGTAATAGCTGATACACCAGAAACAGCACTTACTAATGGTCCGAAGAATGCTGCTAGTGCGAACAGAACAGCTACTGTAACAGTTGTTAAACCAGTACGACCACCAGCTGCAACACCAGCAGATGATTCAATGTAAGCTGTTGATGGTGTTGTTCCGAACATAGAACCGATTGTTGCTGAAAATGAGTCAGATAGAAGAGCTCGTCCAGCTTTCGGGAGTTTTCCGTCTTTCATAAATCCACCTTGTTGAGCTACCCCAAGTAATGTACCTGTTGTATCAAATAATGTAACAAGGAAGAATGAAAATACAACGCCGTACAATCCGTAGTTAATTACATCAGATACAGCAGTAATTGGATTTGAAACGATAATTCCTTCTGGTAATCCAGGCATTGATGTAACACCGTTTGAGAATGTTAACTGTCCTGTGAAGAAAGCGATAATACCAGTTAATAGCATACCAATAAATAGTGCGCCATTTACATTTAAAGACATAAGAACAATAGTAATTCCAAGCCCAGCCAATGCTAGTAGAACTGGAGCAGAGTGAAGATCACCAAGTCCAACTAAGTTTGCATCATTTTTTGTAACGATACCTGTTAAACGTAAACCGATAAAGGCGATGAAAAGACCGATACCAGCAGTAATTGCATGTTTTAAGTTTTCAGGAATTGCTTCCATTAATTTTGTACGGAAAGATGTGAATGATAACAAAATTAAAATCATACCTGCTACGAATACAGCAGAGAATGCAATTGCGAAAGTCATGCCTTCATGAGCTTTTACAACAGAGTAAGAGAAGTAAGCATTTAATCCCATACCTGGCGCGATTGCGATTGGTAAGTTTGTAAAGATTGCCATAAATAATGTTCCGACAACAGCAGCGATAATTGTTGCTGTAAATGCTTGTTCAAATGGAACACCTGCATCCCCAAGGATGACTGGGTTTACGACAATGATATATGCCATTGTTAAGAAGGTAATAATACCTGCCATAATTTCAGTTTTAATAGAAGTTTTATGTTTTGAAAGGTTAAACATATAAACATCCTTTCTGTTTACGAATAATTTTCACAACAGTTATATATAATATTCGTTTTTTAACTATTTTGCAATAGTTTTGTATAAAAAGTTTACAACAATTCATATTTTGTGTCTTAAATTCGAATATTAATCGTAACTTGATGTGTGAATTTCAGTTTTTATTATGCACATTATAAGGAAAAGGAGTTGAAAGAAGCTATGCCACAGCAAAAAAACTTTGTAACAATGCCAGCGCAACATCAAAATAAACAGCCTGGTATTGAATCATTAATGAATCCACTTCCGCAGTTTGAAGATTCAAATTATAAAGGTAGCGAAAAGTTAAAAGGAAAGAATGTATTAATTACAGGGGGAGATAGTGGGATTGGACGAGCTGTTTCCATCGCTTTTGCGAAAGAGGGAGCAAATATTGCGATTGCTTATTTAGATGAGGAAGAAGATGCTAATGAGACGAAGCAATATGTTGAGAAAGAAGGTGTAAAGTGTGTATTGTTGCCGGGTGATTTAAGTGATGAACAGCATTGTAAAGAGGTTGTTCAAGAGACCGTCCAGCAGCTAGGTAGTTTACAGGTTTTAGTAAATAATGTCGCGCAGCAATATCCGCAGCAAGGGCTAGAGTATATTACAGCAGAACAGCTAGAAAAAACATTTCGTATTAATATTTTTTCTTATTTTCACGTTACGAAAGCAGCCCTTTCTCATTTGAAGAAAGGGGATGTCATTATAAATACGGCATCTATCGTTGCATATGAAGGAAATGAAACGTTAATTGATTATTCCGCAACGAAAGGAGCAATCGTAGCTTTTACAAGATCACTTTCTCAATCGTTAGTCCAAAAAGGGATTCGGGTAAATGGTGTTGCACCAGGACCGATTTGGACACCGCTTATTCCATCGAGCTTTGATGAGAAGAAAGTCTCTCAGTTTGGGAGCAATGTCCCGATGCAACGGCCTGGTCAACCATATGAGTTAGCGCCGGCATACGTATATTTAGCGTCTGGTGATTCTTCTTATGTTACTGGACAAATGATACATGTAAATGGGGGCGTTATTGTAAATGGATAGTTTTCATTTATAAGAGCAAAGTAAAGCTAATTACAATTATTATGGTGAGCGCTAGGGGGGATATAGGTGAAAAGGGTATGTTTCGTTTTACTATTATTTTTCTTCCTACCGGTTAGTGCTTTTGCTGATACAGATCATTTAATATTAGTGAATCTTACGACAAACCAGTTGTCTTTTTTTGAGAATGGAAATTACACAAAAACATTTCCAGTAACGACTGGAAGAGATCGTACACCTACGCCTGAAGGTAATTTTTGTATTATAACGAAATTTAAAAATAAAGAATACCATCGAAAAAAAATAGCTGGGGGTGCACCGAATAACCCTCTCGGTACGAGGTGGCTTGGACTAGATAAGAATGAATATGCGATTCACGGGACGAACCGGGAATGGACGATTGGAAGTAGGGAATCAAATGGCTGTATTCGTATGCATGACAGGGATATACAATGGTTATATGACCGAGTACAATTACAAACAAAAGTAATCATTTCTCGTTTTCATACGAGCCCCGAATATGAAGCGAATAAGCTTGGTTATCGCGTTGTGAGCTGGAATGGTCGAAAAATAGAAAAAGAACAAATTGGAATACTTACGTTAGTAGACCGCGCGGATATATATTGGCAAGAACCAAATGGACAGTTAACAAAGGTAAAAACTGTATTGCCAAATGAAAGATATCCAGTGTACTCAAAACGAAAAGATGGAATATATTATATAGGAAACAATTCGTATATTATAGATGAAACAGGAGAGAAAATTCGTTACGAGCAAATTCCTTCTTCGATTTTAAGTAATATATATAAACGGAAATACAATGTTCCGTAATGGCTACCGTATTATAGACGGTAGCTTATTTATACTTGGAGTTTAACTGCAACTATTGTATTTTGCTGAATATAATACAGTACAGATAGGGGGCGGTTATATTATGAAAAGTGAATTTGCGTTTAAAGTTTTCTTAGTAACGACCTGTTTATTTATCGTGTATTTATATGCGTTTCTCGTCTTTTCTTTTTATGTTCCATATGTTGATTTAATATTGTTCTTTGGATTTATTTGGGCGTTTGTGAAAGCGAGGGAAGGAGAGAAGAGTATATATCGGCGCATTACCTTATGCGGGACGGCCGTTCTCGTTATTTTGTACTTTTTTATTATGCATGATTTTTGGAGAGGAATGTAAAAAAGCATACGATTAATCGTATGCTTTTATATCTGTTAATGATGGAAGAGAGGCAATTGCACCGTAATTTGTACATGTGATAGCGCCTACTTTATTTGCAAAGGAGATAAACGCTGTTAAGTCTTTGAAATGATACGAAAGTGTATGTTCACTTTGGGCAATCTGATATAACATTGCTCCAACGAAAGCATCACCAGCACCAGTTGTATCGACTTGTTGAATGGAAATAGAAGAGACAATGGTTTGACCTTCATTTGTCGCAAGAAGGGTACCGTCTTTTCCAAGTGTAATAGCTACTACTTTTGCGCCATAATTTAATAATTTGAGTGCCGCTTGTTGTAAATCACTCTCTTTAGAGAGCATAGTAGCTTCCTCTTGACTTACTTTTACGAAGTGTGCATGTTTTATAAAGGTTAGACAATCTTGAGAGAATTGTTCTGTATTTGTAATGAGTGCACTTCGATAATTTGGATCAAAAGAAATAAAATGGCCGTTATCTTTCGCATATTGTAACAACTGAAAATACGTTTCTTTTAATGGGCTTGATAGTAAAGCTGTCGCTGAACCGAAATGTATTAAATCATTCGTTTGTATTTTTGATAAATCAATGCTATTGAATTGATATTCACCATCTGCACCACGCATAAAAGTAAAATCACGTTCGCCATCTTGATCGATGGATACGAATGCAAGTGTTGTTTGTTTATCTTTTATGAGCATGGATGTATCGACTTGCGCACGCTGTAAAGTTTGTTCAAGAAACTCACCAAATGGGTCGTTTCCTACTTGCCCCATAAATGTAGCGTGTCCACCTAATTTTGTAATCGCAGCAGCAACGTTAGCGGGTGCTCCACCAGCTTTTTTTTCGAAATCTGAACCGTTTACTAAAGAAACGTTAGTATTTCGGCACACAAAATCAATTAATAGTTCACCTATACAAAAGACATTTCGCATACAATCCCTCTTTTCAGCTTATATTGTGTGATGGTAAAGTTTAGTTTTGCATCTGAAAAGATTGCGATATGATGTTTCATGTCTTTTCGAGGAAAAACTCGGGACGTAAAGACTGTTGAACCATCGTATAAGAAAATTTCCACGATGCTTTTATCTACAAATATTTGTAGTTCTATCGTATCTTGAATATCGATTTTTTTACAGCGTTCAAATCCATATTCTCCGCCAAATTGATGGTAGAAGTTGCCCCTGTCTATAGAAATAGTACCTTGTTCCCGATTAAATGTAATGGGGAAACATTCCTCCTCATTGTGGAAGAGAGAAAGACCAAAACGCTTTGCATCTTCTGTTTTAAGTGTAACAATTAATTCATAGGAGTCTTCATCATCAAGCGTTGATAATACATTTAATCCAGCTGTTATATCTCCTGAAATGTGTTTTTTTGTTGTTCGTAGTTTTGTTAATTCTGAAACTGGTTTTTGTTTTAAAATGTTATCTTCTAATGTTAATTCACGTGGAAGTGTTAGGCAATGAGCCCACATATAATCATCAGAAGGATATGTGATTTCACTTGATCCTGCCCAAGCAAACAATAGGCGACGACTAGTAGAGTCTTCTAAAGTTTGAGGGGCATAAAAATCGAATCCTTTATCAGCTTCGTAATAGGAATCAACATGGAAATATAAATTTTTAATATCGAAATGGCCTATAGCATAAACGACATTGTATACATTGTGAAAGTTTTCTCCGTCTTTTTCAATTCCTTGCGGTGAAAAGAGAAGTACATCTTTCCCTGATAATTGGAAGTAATCGGGGCATTCCCACATAAATCCGAATTCTTTTAAATTTGTTGTAATTTCGCCTTGGAAATGCCAATTGTATAGGTCTTGTGATTTGTATAGTAATAGAGTTCCTGTTTTATTTTCACGTTGGGCACCGAGTAACATATAGTACATATCATTATGTTTCCAGACTTTTGGATCACGTACATGTTTTGTATATCCGTCAGGAATTATATCAATAACAGGATTATTACTATATTTCGTCATCGTATATTGTGAATCCATTGTTGCCATACATTGTTTTGCATCACGGGAATCATCAGGATTTTTTATATTCCCTGTATAAATTAAATGAAGAAGGCCATCTTTTACGATAGCACTACCAGAATATGCACCGTGTGATTCATAGCTTTCAGTAGGGATGATGGCTACAGGCATACGCTCCCAGTTAATAAGGTCTTTTGACTTCACATGCCCCCAATGCTTCATTCCATGAATGGGACCAAATGGATACCACTGATAAAAAACGTGATATTCATCATTGTAGTATGATACACCGTTAGGATCATTCATTAATCCAAATGTTGGGTGAATATGATAAATTGGTTTCCATGAATCTTGGTTTGCAATTTCATATAAAGAATGTAATTCGTCTTTATTAGATTGCAGTATTGTTTTATATTTTGACATAGGTTTTCACCCCGTTATTATTTACTTTCTTTATATAAAATGAATGTGGCAACAAAAGCAGTGATAACTGCAATAGCGAAACCAATTATATAGTGAATCATGTTCATCATGCCAAGAGGTGCAACAATTGTAAGCATCGGAATACCTGTTAAACCGTATGCATTAGCCGCCACTTGCATCCAAACAACGTAAGCGCCTCCAATTGCGCCGCCAATAGCTGCTGCAATAAATGGTTTACCAAGTTTTAAATTGACACCAAAAATAGCTGGTTCTGTAATTCCTAAAAATGCTGAAGCTGCTGCTGGAATTGCAATTTCTTTCGTTTTTTTGTTTTTTGTTTTGAAATAGACAGCTAAAGTAGCACCGCCCTGTGCAACGTTCGCCATTGACCAAATAGGGAGTAAGAAATTGACACCGATATCTTTATTTGCGAGTAAGCCCGCTTCAATAGCGTGGAAGCTATGATGTAAGCCAGTAAGAACGATTGTTGAATACAATCCACCGAATATAAGTCCAGCTACTGGTCCTGCAAATTGATAAATTGTATTTAAAAGGTACGTAATGCCGTCACCGATTTTATATCCAATTGGTCCGATAATAATAAGTGATAAAAAGCCAGTTATAATAATTGTTAAGAATGGTGTAACTAATAAATCTAAAGAGTTCGGAACACGTTTTCGAAGTTCTTTTTCAATTGTACTCATAACATACACACATAATAAAATAGGTAAAACAGTACCTTGATAGCCAATCATATCAATATCCATACCAAGGAAATGTAAAACAGTGGGTTTTGCATTTGAAAGAGTCCAAGGATTTGTTAAGTTTGGGTGAGTTAATATACCACCAACAACTGCACCTAAGAAAATGTTTCCACCAAATTCTTTAGCGGCACTAACTCCAATTAAAATAGGTAAAATGATGAAAGCTGCACTTGAGAACATATCAAGTAATTGGATAAGTGAGTGATCTCCAGGAACTAATTTAAACGCTTTCAACATTCCGAGTAGACCCATAAGTAAACCGCTTGCGACGATAGCTGGAATAATTGGAACAAAAATATTAGATAGTGTCTTTGCTAGGCGGGCGATAGGATTCATTTTTTTCTTAGGTATATCGTTTGATGTTGTAGAATCTAGTTCGGCTATTCCAATTAGTTTTGAGAATTCATCATATACTTTGTTTACTATGCCAGTTCCAAAAATAATTTGATATTGCTCGGTCGTTGCAAAAGCACCTTTTACTCCATTGATGTTTTCGATTTCTGCAGAGTTTATTTTCGTATCATCCTTTAATATAAGACGAAGGCGAGTCGCACAATGTGTGGCACGAACAATGTTTTCCTTTCCACCAATGTTCTGTATTACTTGAGTTGCAATTTGCTTCATATCCATAAAAATTCCCCCTTACTATAAATTTTCTTTTTATGGAACCGGTTCCGTAATAAGTTAAAATAAAAAACAGGGAAATGATGTTGAAAATCCTGTTTTTAAAATGTGGAACCGGTTTTAATTTTATTATAGAGCGCCTTTATATTTTGTCAACGCTTTCTTGGATTTTTAATGTATAACGAGAGTGTAATATTTTTGGTATAGTTTTGTTTTCAACAAGCTGTGAAAGAGAAGTGGCAGCAAGCTTTCCAGCATACTCATAGTCAAAGGCAATTGTCGTTAAACTAGGGTGTACCATTTCTGAAATATCATATCCACCGAATCCTGTTACAGAAATATCACCTGGTACAGAAAGGGAGTGGGAGTGAATGACTTTCATTGCGCCAAGAGCGATGTTATCTGTAGCACATACGATAAGAGTTGGGCGATTATTATCTAAAATATGTTGTACTTGTTTCATGGCATCTTCTATGCGGAAAGTTGTTTCGTAATATGAAACGTTGCAAGTCGGTTCTAAATTTTCAATTGCTTTTTGAAAACCATTTTTTCGATTTATTCCAACAGAAATATCAGATTTTTCTATCCCTAAATAGGCAATATGTCGATGGCCTTGCGATAAAACGTATGCCCCTAACTCATAAGCTGCATCATAATCATCGTGAACGAGGCAATATTGATCTTTATATTCTTGCCCGACGAATAAAATAGGGATGTTTGAATTAGCCATAATTTTTTGATGTTCATTCGTTAATGTTTTTGTTAATAAAATAATGCCAGCTACCTTTTGTTTTATAAAGTTTTCAATTGCTTGTATTTCAGTTTCGGTTGTTTGATTTGCATTTGCTACAAGCATTTGATAGTTATTTTCCTGTAATGTTTTATCGATCCCGATAAGTGTTTTCATTGTAGCAAAGGAGTCTAATCGGGGGATGATGACACCAATTAAATTTGTTGTTTTTGCTTTTAAACTTTGAGCAAATGTATTGGGAGAGAAATTTGTTTCCTGAATAATACCTTCGATTTTAAGTTTTGTTTTATCACTTACATATCCGCCGTTTAAGTAACGAGAGACTGTGCTTTTTGCAACTCCAGCCAATTTGGCGATATCTGCAATTGTTTTAGCCATAGTATTTCACCTTCGTATTCATAAAAATGTTAACTTTATTATAGGGAGAATTAGAGATGACGTAAACAAGAAGAGAGAAAGAAAAAACCACCTCACGTATATGAGGTGGAATAATTGTTAATATCTAGGCTTAAATGTATGACAACAAGTCTCTACACTCGTTGCTACAGAACTTTCTAGCGTCTCGTTTGTTAAAACAGCAGCTGTATATGAATCATTTTCAGTTTGACCAGTTTCATCTGCATCAGGCTGAACGATGATTGCACTTGCTTGACAAAAGTTACCTTGTCCCCAAAAAGAACAGTTGGAAACAGAACATCTTACTTCTGGCATAAAACCCCCTCCTTATACATTAGTGTGGGATTTTACGCCCATTTCATGTGTAGAAGGAGTTTCCTTTTCTTATTACTTTTTCGTTTGTTCAAGCCATTCTTTTAATTTGTCTTTCGGCTGTTCACCGCTAATACGGCTCACTTCTTTGCCATCTTTAAAATGAATGATTGTTGGTGTACCTTGAATTTTATATTCATCCCAAGGAACATCTAATTTTTCAATATCCATAACTTTCATATCAACGTTCAAGTCTTTAGCCATTGGCACTACGACAGGAGATAATTTTTGGCAATGAACGCAAGATGTTTGATAAAAGTATACTGTTTCTTCTTTTTTCTCTTTTAAGTTCTTTTGAAGATCTGAAAGAGAGATTTTATTTGTGTAGTAGTCAGGACCATCTGTTTGACTACCAGTAGCATTATCAATTTTTTGGCTAGTTGAAGCTTTTTTTTCTTCCATTTGTGTTACAGCGAAAATTGCCGCAAACAAGGCGATAATAATACCACCAAATATAAGCATTTTTTTCATTCTTTCATCTCCTTATTTGTTTTTGATGACAATAAAGCTACAAACAGCGATTGTAATAAAGCCGATAAGTGCTAAAAACGGGATTGTCACAAAGCCGAACCAGTTTATGTATTCTCCCGTACATGGTACACGTCCACAAGCTGCCCCAGCAGCTGAAAATGCTGCGACTTTTTGAATTGCATAGTGATATAAAGAAATACAAGCACCAATAGTTGCGATTGGTAAAGAATAAGTTGCGATGCGATAGTCTTTCTTTGCTACAGCGATACCGAGCCATAAAACGAATGGATACATAAAAATACGTTGATACCAACAAAGAACACAAGGCTCAAATTTCATGATTTCGGAAAAATAAAGACTTCCCAGTGTAGCGATAAAAGAAGCTCCCCATGCGGTAAGTAAAGCATATTCTTGCTTTTTTTCTCGTCCCATATTTTATACCTCTCTTATAATAGTTACATACTAAATTATAGTATGAAGTGGTATGGAAAAGAAAGAAAAAATATGTTTATCAATAAAAGTTTTATAAGGAGAAACTTTTATTGATATAAACATTTTAAAAAAGCGCCATTCTCCGGAAGAGAATAGCGCTATATTTTACATTTGAATTTGTTCTACTTCTTCTACATGCGACTTTTGGGATGCATGGTCAATATATTGAAATAGGAGCTGCAATTGTTTATCAACTTCTGGTAGTTCCTTGCTGTATTGATAAGCGTGTAAAAAATGCTCAATACGCTTAGAAAATAATTGATCGTTCGTTTGAACCATGAGAACGAGTAATTTATCCCAATTACAGCAATACGTGTAATAGAGAGCTTTATCATAGTCGTTATATGTTTGCACTGTGTACCCTCCTTACCGAGAGTTATATATAGTGTGTGATAAGTAAGGGGAAATACACTTGAAAGAATTTGTTAAGAAAAAAAGTGAATGAAAAGAAAAAACGAGGAGTTTCCTCGTTTTTTAAGCTTTTGGCATTGGCGTAGGTGTTGGTTTGCCATAGCCTTCTTTATATTTATTATCGATATAGTTACGAATTTCTAGCGTTGATTTTCCTTTTTGTTTCATGGAAGCAGATTCAACTGCGATTTCTAGGCAATTGACGCAAGTCGTTGCGTGGGAATCCCAAACAACTTCACCATTCTTTTTAATTTCACGAATAAAGCAGTTTTTATTATTTTTATGTCCTACACTTTCGCCGCAACCACAATAGCATGGAATCCAATCTAATAGCTCTGCATTTTGTCCAGCGACAGTGTAGATATCTTTCATTTGTGGATCAAGCTTATCTAGGAAGGTAGGAAGTGTGTCGACTCCTTTTGTTTTCTCTTGAATGTCAGCTTGCTGAGTGTGCGATGCGTGGTCATGTTCTTCTTTTTTTGATTCAGAAGATTTTTGGTCATTTGTACCAGTACTTCCGCATCCAGCAAGAATTAAGCTCAGTACTGCAAGTAAAGAAAATACATACTTTTTCATTCGCTTGTCCCCTTTACAAATGTATTAATCAAATTGTATCAGAGATTACGGTGTATCGGTTGAAGATTTTTTTGACTGATTTTTGAAGCGCCATCTTAGCGAATGGAATAGAAATAAAAGTGGGATATAAGCGTATACAATATACAATCCCGCTTGAGATAGTACAGTATTTAATGCGTTGATACTTTCCCGATTTTTAAAAAATAAAGAAGCTGTAAAAACGATGAAAATAAAAAATGGTAGTGTAAATTTAAATGAAATATGAAAGGAACGCTTCATCGTTTGACATGATGACCAAATAGTTAAACAAAGATTCGGCAAAATTATTAAAAACCAAACAAAAATAATAATATATTCGAACCGCTGAATAAAAGGAACTTTAATTATTTTTAACATCGTTAAAGTAGGCCAAATAGTGTGATTCAATTGTCCTTCACTATAATACATAAATGATACAATAGCTAAAACTACATAAATTAGAGTGCTAAAAACAATCCCTGCGTGAGCCCATCTTTTTAAAGATTTTCCTTTTTCAATAAAGGGATAGAAGATAAGAATTGTTTCAAATCCGAGAAATTCTAATGCAGATTGTTTTGCTGACACAAGTATGTCGAAAGGGGAATGTGTAAAAATAGGTAAAATATTACGAAAATGTGCATACTTCATCGGATAGACTAAAAAGAATACAACGAACATAGGAAGAACAATACCCCAAAAACATATCCCTGTCACAGAACGGAAGCCACCTTTTATAATGTAGTAAGTGACTAACAAAAACATAAGCGTAAGTTTCCATAACTTAATGGTAGGAAAGATCCAAACTTGTATTACTTCCATATATGTACGAAGAACAGTAAGGCAAAATAATAAGCAATAGAGAGTGAAAATTACAGAAAATATAGAGCCAATCCATTTTCCAAAGGTTGTTGTATGAATGCTAATTAAATCTCCGTCTTTTTCAAGCATTTTTAACATACAAAACAGTACAATATGAGTTGCAATACCTGCAATAATAAGAGAAATCCAAGCATCATAACCTGCATTTTTCAAAATTACACGTTGATATCCGAGAATTCCTATTCCGATTTGGAGAGAATGCAATAAAATAAATGCAAAATATGGAGAGACAGTTTTTGTTTTATTCATTGTATTCATTGCTCATTTCACCTCACTATTCCCCGATTCCAGATTGTACAATATTAAGATCTAAATTTATATCCACCGCTACGTTTTGATACATATTTCGAATTTGTTTTATATTCCATTTTCTCGTATGGCTTCTAATTTCATCTCGTATTCCTAAAGGATCAATTTTCTTTTCTTGAAATTGTTTTATTAAATCTTCACAGTCTTTTTCAACATTTCGTTCAATTTGTTTTTTTATATAGTTGATATTTGTTTTTTTTCTTAGATCAATCCAATTTGGAGAGTTTTTAATTAATCCATTTAATTTTAAATGGATTTTTACTTTTGGTATGTCGCCAGTTTGATCTATATCATACTTATTTTCCCCAGCTAAGTTTTGTATAACAACCATACCTTTATGTTTATCCTTTGTTATCGCTGCTTCGTAACGTCCATTTTTCGTAGGGTTAATAAGTAATTTTGCTAAAACAGAATGTCTTTTATCCGTATACATAACGACTTTATCGCCTTTTAAAAAAGCAAGTCCTTTGACAGCGACGGAATGATTATCGTCCATTTTAAGATAAGGGACATAGGCATCACATACAGAAGAGTAGTAATTATATAAAAAAATGTCTAATGCGGTTTGTGGAATGTTCTCATTTCGGATATTTTGTTCAAGTAAATCAGCAATGTATAAAGATCCATTTTTTTTTCCGTAATTTAAAAGTTCCTCAGCTGATCCATCTACAATTGCTAGTTGTACATCGCGCCCGATATTTGGGTCACGTTGTAAGTTAGTAATAATCTCTCCCATTCCACGTTCTCCTAGAGCCTTTCCAAATAGGACGACACGCATTTGACCTACAACGACATTGTGAGGTGATTTTGCATTTAATCGTGAAGCGATTGTCTCAAGTGAACGGGCAGATGTTGATTGAGTTTCTGGTTTAGACTTTACACCATGTGTGTACTCTGGGAAGAGAATAGTTCCTTGGAATCTTTTGTTTTTTGTGATGTCAAATCCAGCGACATGAATAATACGCTGCGTATCCACTATATACGTTTGTGTACAGCCAGTTTGTAAAATGAAGAAGATAATGATAATAAGGTGCAATAAAATTTTCTTCATTCATTCTCACCATCACGTTTTTGCTTCGATTTGTTTGGATTATATCGCCATTTTGATTTTGGTCTAAGAAAAGAAGGTCTTTGTGCCGTTTGACTAAATGGTAATCGAAGAAAACCTTCTGCTGTACCTAAACCACGAAATGGATATAAAGGTAACAAATAAGGTGATCCAAGCGATTTTAATTTAATTAAATGAGCTAAAATAAATACAAATCCGACAGCGAGGCCTAATCCTCCGAATGCACCGGCTAAAAGAATAAGCGGAAAGCGTAACAACCGGATAGTAGAAGACATCTTTACTGTTGGTGTTGTGAAAGATGCAAGAGCGGATAAAGCAACTGCAATTAATAAAATTGTACTTGTCAAAGCTGCCTCCACGGATGCTTGGCCAATTACAATCCCCCCAACAATCCCGATTGTTTGTCCGACTTTTGTCGGTAAACGCGCTCCAGCTTCACGGAGCAATTCAATTGTAATTTCTAAAAAGAGTGCTTCTAGAATAGGAGGGAAAGGTACGTTAGCTCTCGAGAAAATAATAGGACCTAGTAAATCGGCAGGGATCATTTGATAATGATATGTTAAAGCCGCTGTATAAATAGCGGAGGAAAAAAGAGAAAATATAGCTCCGAAAAAACGAATAATACGAAAGAACGATCCAATCATCCACGGTAAATAATAATCTTCTGGTGAAATGAAAAAATCCAGTAACGTTGTTGGTCCTGATAAAGCATATGGAGAGCCATCTGTTAAGATTAAAACTTCCCCATTAATTAATGCAAATACAGCTCGATCTAATCGTTCTGTAGGTAATAGAACAGGAAAAGGTGAATTGCTATTATCACTAATAAATTGCTCAATCATAGTTGAATCAAATGGGACATCAAAGTCAATGTCTTCTAGCCGTTGAATTGCGGTGTTGACAAATTGTTCATTTGTAATTCCTTCTATATAAGCAACTGCTACTTTCGTTTTTGATATAGATCCGACGGTAACTTCTTTAAAAATGAGTTGCTCTGTTACGATATTTCGGCGCAATAAGTGGATATTTGTATCAAGATTTTCAACGAAACCGATTTTAGGCCCGATTACACTATACTCATTTTCTGTATCGTTATATAATCGTTTTCCTAAAACAGTACTTTCGGCACGAATTAAAGCATATTGATCAGGATTCGCATTGTTTTTTAATCGTATTAAAATATATCCACCTAATAATTTTTCACGAATATCATCAATAGAAGGGGAGGTAATAATGTCTTCAATAGAGATGATATTACATAAATCAGAGATGTTTTGAATTTGTTCCGATTCCTTTTTTATAGGAGTTAAAATGAATTGTTTAATAATAAGTGCTTCCACGACAGATTTATAATAAAACAAGCACAACGTTTCATCTTTAAGTATGTTATAAGAGACAAAATCGCTTGATTCTTTCATGGTTTGTATAAATTCTGGAATAGAACAAAGTGTTTTTGTATTAGTCTTTTTTGATTTCTTAGATGATAAACCGAACATTTTCTCACCCCTAACATACGTCATTTACTTGTGTTAGTTTTTGGGAAAGACGGAAATTTATACTTCAAAGTTGAAAGTTTATAAAGAAAAGGAAGAGTAGTGAATACCTCTTCCTTTTTAGCGTGTTAATTTGTTTTCTTTTCTTTAATAGACTTCACTAATTTCAACATTTCCGCTCTTATATCTTCTCTTTTTACATTTAATTTTTCGGCAATTTGTTTAATGTCCATTCCATCTTTTTTCATTTTTAATACATCATCAAGAGGGGTATTGCTTTTTTGAGAGATGATTGTTAACACAGTAAGATGACGCAATTTGATGTTATATTCTTTCATTTTTTGTTTTAGCTGATCCGGTGTGGATTTTTGCATAGTTGCTAACTGTTGTAGCAGTGCTTGCTTTGTTTCTTTACTCATATGATGCTTTTTCAGCTTACTTGGATCTACACCGAAATGCTCGGCTGTTTTCTCCCAAGATTTATTTTGCTTATAGTAAGATAAAACACCTTTTATTTCTTGTTTACTGATTCTTGCAATATGAGCAGCTTTCCAAATTTCATGTTTGTTATAGCCGAGTTTTTCTAGCGACTGCATTTCTTCTTCTGAAATTGGTTTATGGTGATGCATTGTTACTTCTTTTGGTGTGGCAGCGGACGTAGGGAAGGTGGATATCCCACATAATAATGCTGCCATAGTCATACTTACCGCGATTTTTTTGTACATGTAAACTCCTCCTAGATGGATAGTGTGGAAAACTGTACACATATCATTTCCATAAAATGTGAAATACTTGTGAACAAGTTAAGTTTTTTTATTCACAGCATGGAATGACGTTTTTAGAAGTTTTCCAACATAAAACATTGATTAATAGTAAAAAACTAAGGTATAATCGAAATTGAAAATCAATATCAATACTGACGATAAACTTATACATATAGATAAAAATAAGGGAGAGATAAATATGACTACATATACTTCCATCGCTAATGTGATTAAAGAAAGGCGCTCTGTTCGTACATTTACAGACAAAGCAGTAGAAAAAGATTTATTAATTGAACTATTAAATGATGCAACATGGGCACCAAATCATAAGCACCGTGAACCATGGAATTGTAAACTATACATCGGAGAAGGCCGCAAGAAATTAGTAGATGCAGTATTAAACTCTTTCACAGAAGAAGAAAGAGCGAAACGCGGTAAAATTTTATCAGATCGTTTTTTAAGCACGCCTGCACAAATCGTTGTATATATAAATGAAGATCCGCGTCAAATTCAACGTGATGAAGATTATGCTGCAACATGTGCATTCATGCAAAACTTCCAACTTCTTGCTTGGGAACGCGGATTAGGTTGCGTTTGGAAATCAGGCGGATTAAACTACAATCCATTATTTATAGAAGGAATCGGTTTAACAAGAGGCCAACGTATCGTTGGAATTCTTCATATCGGCTATTTCGATAAAGCACCAGAAGGAAAAGCTCGTACTCCAATTATGGAGAAGATGGAGATTATTGAAGGTTAATAGATGAGACATTCTCGTTTTTACGAGGGTGTCTTTTTATTATGCAATCAATCCTCATGAAAGCTTGTTCTTCATCATACACTTTCTTAAGGGAAAGTGTAAGGAGGGAAAATAATGAGAGCAAGTGACGATAAAGCACTGCAATATGCGATTGCGGAAATTACGGAAATTGCGACTGGATTTGGGCTTGATTTTTATCCGATGCGTTATGAAATATGTCCAGCGGAAATTATTTATACATTTGGTGCATATGGGATGCCGACAAGGTTTTCACATTGGAGTTTTGGAAAACAATTTTTCAGAATGAAATTACAATACGATTTAGGACTTAGTAAAATATACGAACTCGTTATTAACTCTGATCCATGTTACGCCTTTTTATTAGATACGAACTCTTTAATTCAAAACAAATTAATTGTAGCGCACGTTTTAGCGCACTGTGATTTCTTTAAAAATAATATTCGTTTTTCAAATACGAAGCGAGATATGGTAGAAAGTATGTCAGCGACAGCTGAACGGGTGAAAGCATATGAGCATAAGTACGGAAAAGAAGAAGTAGAAACATTTTTAGATGCCGTACTTGCCATTCAAGAGCACATTGACCCGTCGCTCATGCGTCCCAAACTTGCGTGGAGTATTGATGATTTAGAAGAAGTAGAAAAGAAAAAGGTATCACAATACGATGATCTATGGAATTTAGATGATCGAAACAAAAAGAGAGAACGATCCAATATACGCAAAAAGAAGAAGATCCCACCGCAACCAGAGAAAGACTTGCTCCTCTTTATTGAAGAATATAGCCGTGAACTAGAAGATTGGCAGCGTGATATATTAACGATGATGCGTGAAGAAATGTTATATTTCTGGCCGCAGCTTGAAACGAAAATCATGAACGAAGGCTGGGCATCCTACTGGCATCAACGCATACTTCGCGAAATGGACTTAACCTCTGATGAAGCAATTGAATTTGCGAAATTAAATGCAGGTGTTGTACAGCCATCAAAAACAAGTATTAATCCATACTACCTAGGTATTAAAATGTTTGAAGATATTGAAGAACGGTACAACAATCCAACAGAAGAAATGAAACGACGAGGCGTAAAACCAGGATCTGGCCGTGACAAAATGTTTGAAGTACGCGAAATTGAATGGGACGTATCGTTCCTAAGAAACTACTTAAATAAAGATCTTGTTATGCGAGAAGATATGTACTTATTCCAGCGCCAAGGAAAAGAATATAAAGTAATAGATAAAGAATGGGAAAATGTGCGTGATCAACTCGTAAATATGCGGACAAATGGTGGGTTCCCGTACTTAGTAGTAGAAGATGGAGACTACTTAAAGAACGGAGAATTATACATTAAACATAGTTACGAAGGAATCGAGCTCGATTTAAAATACTTAGAAAAGGTATTGCCATATCTTCATCAGCTATGGGGAAGAACGGTGCATATGGAGTCCATCGTGGAGAGTAAGGGCGTTGTGTTTTCTTATGATGGGAAGATGGTGCATCGGAAGTATGTGTGAGGGGAAGAACGGACATAGGATACTGTGTCCGTTCTTTTTATTTGGAACCAAGTTAAATATGCTATTCTTGAAAAAAGGGAGTTATATAGAGAAATGGAGCGATTAAAATGAGCAAAGTAGGGGTATGTAAGGTTGATATTACGCCGCCTGTAGGTATTGATTTTGTCGGATATCATAGAGAGACAGGCATAAATAATGTTGAAGAGCGTATTTATGGGACAGTTTTTGTATTTGAAAAAGATGAAATGAAAACGAATCCATTTTGAAAAATATGAATCAAAGTGGATTCGTTTTTTGTTTACCAGACAGGTCGTATATTTGATGATAATTTCTCTGTATTTTCTTTAGTAACGAATGTTGTTAAATCCTCTTTCAGCATTTGCATTCGTTCTGTACCTATGTTTTCAATCCATCGCTGTTCTATTTCAGCTACTATTTCTTCTTTTGCTCTCATTACTGACAAACCACGTTCGGTTAAAACGATGATTTTACCTCTTTTATCAGTAGGATGTGTTTTGCGTGTAACGTAGCCATTACTCTCAAGAGAATCCACCATTTTACTTACAGCTTGTTTGGAAATCCCCAAATACTCAGCTAGCTCTATACCAGTTGCCCCATTAGGAAGGATGCGTTTGAACATAAAACCATGTGCTGGCCTAATATCTTCAAATCCTAATTCACTTAATTTGTCATGTAGCTCAGTGATTAATGTGCTAAATGATAATGATAAAAGCGATGTAAGATCTAACTCGTTGAATGTTTGATCCATGTATATAACCTCCGCGTTTGTAGTCAATTAAGTTGACTATATGTAATACCTATTGTACTATGTATAATATAGTCAATCAAGTTGACTATATTATGTTGGTAGAACAAATAATGATTTATATAATATAGAATCAATGGAGGTTTCACATGGTTAATATCGTGAAAATTAGAGGGAGTGTATTTGCACCGTATGCATCGCTGGAACCTATTAAGGACCCTGCAACAGGAAGAGTGTTTGAATATGCTGGAGATGCACGTGAGTTTACACCACAAGCTGTGAACACAAAGCGTTCAAGGTTAGAACAAGAAGTAAATATTGATTTTTATAAAAGAGAAATTTTCACATATGCAGATGCTTGTATCGTCACCGTGAAGATTACAAATCCAGATGGCTCAATTGAGTATCAAAAGGGAGAAACAAGTACAGAAAACATTGTATGTACAAATATTGTATGGAGTGAAGATGAAGTTTCATTTGAAATGAGAGCAAGTGCAAGTAATCCTTTAAACGCAGCAGCACCTGCAGCTGATTATTTTTTGACTATACGAGCTAATGAAAGTGGTACTGTGAATATTGAAGGTGTACATGATGGTTTCCCTTGCTATGAATTTTATAAACAAGTAGATTTTGGTTCGTTTGAATTGATATACAAACATGATTTCAGAAAAACGGATGATACCCCAGCAGCACTAGCTGGAGAGATGGAATATAGCTTTAAAACGATAATCTAGCTGTAAATATAGCGCTATTTTTCAGAAGGAAGTAGCAAGCGTAAAAGAGAAAGCTATTTATTATGATAGCGAGATTGTGGGCTGTTTTACTCAAGATTATGCCGTATCTAAAATAAAATTATAGAGGTGTTTCTTATGACTAATATCGTGAAAATTAGAGCCAGTGTATTTATTCCAATGTCTTGGACTGAGGCTAAGAAGGATATGGAAACAGGAAAAGTAATTCAATTCGAAGGTGATTCACGTGAATTCACACCGTATGCGGTAAATGCGATGCGCTCTAGAGTTGAGCAAGAGGTAGTAGTGGATTTTTATAAAGAAGAAGTGTTTTCATATGCGAACACGGGTATTACGACAGAGAAGGTTACGAATCCAGATGGTTCTGTGAATAAAAGAACAGGAAAAGCGAGTACTGAAAATATTGTGTGCACGAATATCGTATGGAATCCTGGTGGTGTGCAATTTAAAATGAGTGCGAGTGCAAGTAATCCATTAAATATATATGCACCTCCTGTAGATTATTTATTACATGTATGTGTGAAAAAGGATGGTAGTATTGATATTCAAGGAGAGCATGATGGATTCCCTTGTTTTGAATTTTATAAGCAAGTAGATTTCGATTCATTTGAAAAAATATATACACATGATTTTAGAGAAACTGGTGATACAGCTGCAGCACTAGGCGGGAACATGGAGTATAGTTTTACAAAGAGATTATAGGAAGTATGAAAATGGAACGATGGATTGCTTCATTCGTAAAGAACTTGGAGATATCTAAGTTCTTTTTTATTTGTTTCAAATTTGTGAAAGAAAGACATATTGATTGAAATTAAATTTTTTATACTCTATTATATACCCATACGGGTATATGTTTTTGTGGTACATGAGAAAATTAAATAATATGGAGGTTTAAAATATGTCCAGAAAAATAGTTGTAGTAGGCGGAGTTGCCGGCGGGGCATCAGTAGCTGCAAGGCTTCGTCGTTTAAGTGAGGAAGATGAAATTATTATGGTTGAACGCGGTGAATACATTTCATTTGCAAACTGTGGATTGCCATATTATATTGGCGGTGTCATTACAGAAAGACAAAAATTATTAGTACAAACTGTTGAAAGGATGTCAAAGCGTTTTAATTTAGATATACGTGTATTGAGTGAAGTGGTAAAGATTAATAAAGAAGAGAAAACAATTACTATAAAGAATGTAACTACAGGTAAAACATATAACGAGGAATATGATGTTTTGATTCTTTCACCAGGGGCGAAACCAATTGTTCCACCTATTCCGGGCATTGAAGAAGCAAAGGCGTTGTTTACGGTACGAAATGTACCTGATACAGATCGTATAAAAGCGTATATTGATGAGAAGAAACCACGTCATGCGACGGTTATTGGTGGTGGATTTATTGGAGTGGAAATGGTTGAGAATTTAAGAGAACGTGGGATTGAAGTTACTCTTGTAGAGATGGCGAATCAAGTGATGCCACCAATCGATTATGAAATGGCAGTATATGTACATGAGCATATGAAGGTGCACAATGTTGAGCTTGTTTTTGAAGATGGTGTAGATGCGTTAGAAGAGAATGGGACTGTTGTACGTTTAAAAAGTGGCTCACTTATAAAAACAGATATGATTATTTTAGCAATTGGTGTACAACCAGAGAGTAGTTTAGCGAAAGCTGCAGGACTAGCATTAGGAGTTAGAGGAACGATAAAGGTAAATGAGAAATTTCAAACATCTGACCCATATGTATATGCAATTGGTGATGCGATTGAAGTGAAAGATTTTGTTACAGAAACAGAAACGATGATTCCTTTAGCGTGGCCAGCTAATCGTCAAGGTCGCATGTTAGCAGATATTATTCATGGTCATACGGAGTCTTTATATAAAGGTACGATGGGAACTTCTGTGGCTAAAGTTTTTGATTTAACAGTTGCTTCGACTGGAGTAAATGAGAAAATATTAAAACGATTAAATATACCCTATGAGGTAGTACATGTACAGGCAAATTCTCATGCGGGATACTATCCGAATGCTACGCCAGTGCTAATAAAATTAATCTTTAATAAAGAAAGCGGAAAAATTTACGGAGCACAGGCTTTAGGGCGTGATGGAGTAGAGAAGCGTATCGATGTTATTGCAACGGCAATGAAGGCAAATTTAACTGTAATCGATTTACCAGATTTAGAATTATCATATGCCCCGCCGTATTCTTCTGCAAAAGATCCAGTAAACATGGTGGGGTATGCTGCAAGTAATATAGTAGATGGTTTTGTGGACACAGTGCAATGGCATGAAATAGATCACATTGTTGAAAATGGTGGGTACCTTATTGATGTTCGAGAACCTAATGAACTAAAACAGGGAATGATTAAAGGCTCTATTAATATTCCGTTAGATGAATTACGTGATCGATTGGATGAAGTACCAATGGACAAAGAAATATATATCACTTGCCAACTTGGTATGAGAGGGTATGTTGCAGCGCGTATGTTAATGGAAAAGGGATATAAGGTAAAGAATGTAGATGGTGGTTTTAAGTTGTATGGGACAGTATTGCCAGAACGTGTTGTATATTGATATTTTTCATCTTCTACTTCAAGATTTAGTGGAAGATGAAAATCTATAGATTAAGGTATTATTTTTTGGTTTGCGAACATATAAGACAAAAATTAAAAATAGGGGTTTACAAAATACCCTATAGGGTATAATATGTTGTCATAGGTTATAAATGGTGACATAATGGTAATGAGGTGATTATAGAATGGAATATAATCAAGATATGAAAAATAGATTGAAACGTATTGAAGGTCAAGTTCGTGGTGTGCTTCGTATGATGGAAGAAGGAAAAGATTGCCGAGAAGTTATTACACAGTTAACAGCATCTCGTTCTGCCCTTGATCGTACAATTGGGCTCGTTGTTGGAACGAATTTAGAGCAATGTTTGCGTGAACAGTTTGAAAGTGGTAATGGTTCAAATGAAGAGTTAATTAAAGAAGCTGTTCAATTACTTGTAAAAAGCCGATAATCTGTCAAACATAATTGTTGACAGATTTTCAAAAACGTTTTAATATACCCCTGCAGGTATATGTATATGGATTGTGGAGGAATCGATTATGAGTATAAAAGTGGATATGAGTTTAGATTGTAAAGGTTTGGCTTGTCCGATGCCTATTGTGAAAACGAAGAAGGCGATAGAAGGATTGGCACCAGGGCAAGTGATTGAAGTTAAGGCAACAGATAAAGGATCTACGGTAGATATAAAAAGTTGGGCGAGTAAAGTAGGACATCAATATATCGGGACGAAACAAGAGGGGGATGTATTGGTGCATTATGTTAGGAAAGCAAACGAGCATGAAGTGAATGAAGTTGTGAAATATCCTCATACAATTACGAATGCAGAATTACAGTCTATATTGTCTCATGGAGAAGAGAGCATTGTATTAGATGTTCGCGAAGCAGCGGAATTTGCTTTTGGCCATATTCCATCCGCCATTTCGGTACCATTAGGTGAATTAGACAGCGCAGTGTTAGATGAGACGAAGCAAATTTATGTTATTTGCCGAACTGGTAATCGCAGTGATATAGCTTGCCAAATGTTGAATGAGAAAGGTTATTTAAATGTGAAAAATGTCATTCCAGGTATGGTAGAGTGGCAAGGGAATATAGAGAAGTAAATTTTTTTGAACGAAAATATACCTATGGGGGTAATTAAATGAATGTTAAACCGTTACAAGCAAAAGATGTGGCAGAGAAAGTTTTATTCGGAGAGTTATTTATTTTAGATGTTCGCAATGAGACGGATTATGAAGATTGGAAAATTGAAGGGAAACAAGTTTCTTCTATTAATAGACCTTACTTTGATTTGTTAGATGGTGTAGATCATATTGTAAGTGAATTACCTAAAGATAAAGATGTTTTAGTAGTATGTGCAAAAGAAGGGTCTTCTATATTTGTAGCAGAGCAATTAACAGAGGCGGGATTACAAAATATTTATTATTTAGCTGGTGGTATGAAAGCTTGGAGTGAATATGTGAAGCCGTTAAAAGTAGGGGATGTACAGGGCGGAGGAAGTATATATCAATTTAATCGTCTTGGAAAAGGCTGTTTATCTTATATGGTTGTTTCTAACGGTGAAGCAGCAGTTATTGATGCAGTAAGAACGGTTGAAGCATATGAGGAGTTTGCGAAAGAGCATGGCGTTACGATTACGAATGTAATGGATACACATTTACATGCAGACCATATTTCCGGAGGACGTAAGTTAGCTGAAAAGGTAGGTGGTACGTATTGGTTACCGCCAAAAGATGCCGAGGAAGTCGTTTTCTCATATGAACCACTTGTAGAAGGATCTGTTATTACGGTGGGGGGTACAAAAATTGAAATTGACGCGTTATACTCACCAGGGCATACGATTGGAAGTACGTCATTCATTGTAGATGATTCTTATTTATTATCAGGTGATATTTTATTTGTAGATTCAATTGGGCGTCCTGACCTTGCTGGTAAGGCTGAAGATTGGGTGAGTGATTTACGAAATACGTTATATACGCTGTATAAGGAACTGTCTCAAGATTTAATTGTTTTACCAGCTCATTATTCAAAAATAAGTGAAATGGATGAAAGAGGCATTGTGAGTGCGAGCTTACAAGAGCTATTTAAAGAGAATGTAGGGTTAAATATTGTTGATGAAATAGAGTTTCGTAAAACTGTGACAGAGAACTTACCGCCACAACCAAATGCATATGAAGAAATTCGTCAAACGAATATGGGGAAAATTCATCCGAGTGTGGAAGAAGAGCGTGAAATGGAGATTGGCCCAAATCGTTGTGCAGTGCATGAGTCATTATAAAAATAACAAATTGGAGGAATTGATGATGAATATAAAACAAGTATTAGATGCGAAAGGTTTAGCATGTCCAATGCCGATTGTAAGAACAAAGAGAGCAATGGATACTCTACAAACTGGAGAAGTGTTAGAAATACACGTAACGGATAAAGGGTCAGTTAAGGATATTCCAGCGTGGGCAAATAAAAGTGGTCATGACATCGTAAAGCATGTAGAAGAAGCTGATGTGCTGAAGTTTTGGATTAAGAAGGCGTAGGAAAAAAATATTGCTATAAATGCAGAGAGGTTGGTTATATGAACACAATATTAAGTACGCTTTTCATTGTACTTGCTGCATGGTTTGTTATTTCACGATTTTTACCAGTGAAAGGTGTGCAAAATATCAGTGGAAAAGAATTAAAGAATATAGTGGAAAAAAAGGGGAAACAACTTATCGATGTTCGTACAGTAGGTGAATATAGAGGAAATCATATGAAAGGATTTCAGAATATCCCGTTAAATGAGTTAGCTAGTAGAGCAAGTCAGTTAGATAAAAATAAGGAAGTAATCGTTATTTGCCAAAGTGGAATGAGAAGTAAGCAAGCTGCAAAGATGTTGAAAAAACTAGGGTTTCAGCAAGTAATAAACGTTTCGGGTGGTATGAATGCTTTGTGAGGAGGGACTTTAAAATGAAAGAAATGACAGCAAAAGAATTAGAAGAAAAATTGTTACGTAAAGAAGCAGTAAATATCGTAGATGTCCGTGAAGTAGAAGAAGTAGCAGAAGGGAGAATTCCAGAAGCATGTAATATTCCGCTAAGGCTATTAGAGTTTCGAATGCATGAGTTGGATAAAAAGAAAGAGTATATTATCGTTTGTCGCTCTGGCGGAAGAAGTGGAAGAGCAGTTCAGTTTCTAGAGAGCTACGGTTTTCAAGCAATCAATATGGTAGGTGGTATGTTAGCGTGGGAAGGTAAAGTCATATAGTGAAGTAAGTGATTTGGGCCTTTTTATAAATAAATAAATAAATAAATACCCCTATAGGTAATTGGAGGGAGAACAATATGGAACAACAGAAGAAAACAACAATCGTTTTATTTAGCGGGGATTACGATAAAGCAATGGCTGCTTATATTATTGCAAATGGCGCAGCGGCGTATGATCAAGAGGTAACTATTTTTCATACTTTCTGGGGATTAAATGCTTTAAGGAAAGATGAACATGTGAATGTAAAGAAAACATTTATAGAAAAAGTATTTGGAAAAATGATGCCACGCGGTGCTGATAAGATGGGATTATCCAAAATGAATTTTGCTGGCATGGGGCCGAAGATGATTAAAGGCATTATGAAAAAACATAACGCAATGGCTTTGCCAGATTTAATTGATTTGGCGAAAGAACAAGGAATTAAACTTGTAGCTTGTCAAATGACAGTAGATTTATTAGGGTTAAAAGAGGAAGAGATTATGGAAGGGGTAGAGTTTGCAGGTGTAGGGGCATATTTAGCAGATGCTTCGGATGGGAATGTAAACTTATTCATTTAAATCACCTTCTTTTTAGAAGGCGGGGGATGTAAGATGAGCTTAGTCGTATTACTTTTTATAATTGGGTTTATAGGATCGTTTATATCAGGAATGGTTGGGATTGGTGGCGCGATTATTAATTATCCGATGATCTTATACATTCCAGTATTGCTAGGATTTACTGGCTATACGTCACATGAAGTGAGCGGTATTACAGCGGTACAAGTATTCTTTGCAACTTTTGCAGGCGCGTGGGCATACCGGAAAAGTAATGACATGAATAAAACGTTAGTTATGTATATGGGAGCTAGTATATTAATAGGAAGCTTCATAGGGAGTTTCGGTGCTAACATATTAGAGGAACATACAGTCAATGTTGTTTATGCAGCATTAGCTACAATTGCAGCTATTATGATGTTTGTACCGAAACAAAATAATAGTGGAGATGTGAAGTATAATAAATGGTTAGCAAGCTTGTTAGCGTTCGTTGTAGGGGGAGCTTCAGGCATTATAGGAGCTGGAGGTTCGTTCCTTTTAGTTCCCATTATGCTAGTTATTTTAAAATTACCACTGCGCATGACGATCGCGACATCTATCGCTATTACGTTTATTTCCTCAATAGGGATTACTACAGGAAAAGTGATTACTGGGCAAGTAGTTATCATTCCAGCTCTAATTATTGCGGTTGCCAGTATATTTGCTGCGCCACTTGGAGCACGAGTCGGGAAGAGGCTAAATCAAAAAGTACTGCAATATGTATTGTCCACTTTAATTGTAGGCACTGCTGTTAAAATGTGGATCGATATGATATCAAAATAAAAGGATGGTGCTGCTTACAGCCCATCCTTTTATTTATTGTCCGTAAACCTAACGGATTATAGTTTTACTTTATGCCCAAATAACTTTCATTAAGTTTTTATATTCGTCATTTGCTAATTTATATAGCATTCTCGTATGTTCAAAGACAAGTGCTGGATTAAAGTTTGGTTCTGAGAATGCAAGAGATGCTGAAATATCAATTGCATTTTGCTTGTTTAATGTGAATTTTGCAAAGCGATAAGATGTGTTTAATTCATTAATAACATGTAAAATATCATTTGTTGATGTTGCATCAGGCACGTGAGCAACATTGAAGCAGTATATATCCACCGTAGGATGTTCGTTTTGGAAAGCAGCGATAAGTTGAATTTTTGCGCCAGCTTCTGTCTCTAATCCTACTGAAAAATGAACAGAGCCATCATTTTCATCTATATTTTCTTCCATGTATATATCGTTGGATTTTAAGTAGTCTTTAAAATCTGAGATGTTATGTTTTACTGCAGCTTTCATATGTATGAGCCCCCTGATAATTGGAATAGATTGCTACTATTTATTATAATTTAAAAATATTAAAAAAGATAGTTAGAAAGTTCTGATTTTTGATTCTGAAGAAATAAAAAGAAGCAGTACTCTACCTCCATAGAGTACTGCTTCTTTACTATTCATTGTCGTTAGACGATGTTTCTGTATCTTCACTGCTATTTTTGTTCTTATTTTTCACTTCATTGTTACTTGATTCGCGTTCACTTGAATTTTCAGACTTAGATTCTTTTGTCTTTTTCGAATCAGAGTCTGAGTCAGACTTTGTATATGCAGGTAGCCCAAGATGAGTACGAAGTTCATTTGTAACATTAGCTAATTCTTTTTTATCTGGATTGTAGTAGTAAGTTCGACCACCACCAGCAGATTTGCTACATGTATCGTCACCTTTTGCCATATAGCAATCATCACCTTGGATTTGTAATTTCTCAATTTCCGAATCCGATCCATATTTATAGAATGAAAGCATATCATCAAATGTTAAGTTTGTAACGAATTGTCCGTTAATATCATCAATGATGTTGCCAACTTTTGTTACAGAACCAACACTTGTTAGTTTCTTTAAAATAGCCTCGATAACGAGTTGTTGACGTTGTCCACGCATTGCATCACTATCGATGTGTCTTGTTCTAGCAAGAGCAAGAGCTTCTTCGCCATTTAACTTTTGAACACCTTTTTCTAGGTGAATTGCCTCAGCATTATCATTGCTATCTTGCTCAGTAAATTCAACTGGTACATCAACTTCAACACCGCCCAAGTCATCGACGATTTTTATAAATGATTTAAAGTTGAATTTTACAAAATAATCGACAGGAACATTCATTAATTTTTCAACTGCATCAATGCTTGCTTGTGGTCCACCATTTTTTCCGTTTTTAGCAGAACCGAATGCATGAGCGTGTGTAATTTTATCTTTTTTCTTTTCTATTGGAATATAAGTATATGTGTCACGTGGGATACTTAATAGTTTAACAGTTTTGCTATCTTTATTAAATGTTGCAAGTAAAAGCGCGTCTGTTCTTATAGCTTCACCATATTCTTTTCCACGGACATCGCTTTCATCAACACCCATTATTAAAACAGAGACATTGTTTGTAATAGGTTTTACAGCCTTATCACGTAAATCAGATTTATCACCGCGTGCTAAATCGTGTGCGGCATTTCGAACAGCAGAAGATGCTTTATTTACTAAAAACCAAGTATAACCGCCGCCTATTAATAAAACGAATAGTATAGCGCTTATAATAATTTTTATTTTTTTCTTATTTTTTTTCGGTTTACTGCGTGTATTTTCTTGCAAAGATGGGTTTTGCTCCATTTCTTGTACTCCTTCATTTGGATTGAAATACGACACTCATATCCACTTATTATAATGAAATTTAGCGAAAAAAAACATTACAAATCATTTACATTTCGTAAAAATTCAATTTATTTATAAAAAGTCAGATTTTCTATATATTATTTTGTAGATGTAGAATAAGTATAAGGGCTATTAGTAGAAATGAAAATATATATTATGAGAAAGCGATAGGGAAGTAAGATTTGTTGAAATATAGCCAAGAAGAAATGAGTAAGCTTACTTATTTCTTCTATATAATAAAGAAGAATTTGACGGATAAAGGAGAGAGCATAATGAATCATACATCATTCCGAGCAATCGTTGTGAATGAAACGGAAAATCATCAGTTTGTAAGAAAAGTTGTTGAGAGAGAAGTAAGTAGTTTACCTGAGGGAGACGTACTCATACAAGTTCATTATTCTTCATTAAATTATAAAGATGCCCTTTCAGCTACTGGTAATAAAGGTGTTACGAGAACGTATCCTCATACGCCAGGAATTGATGCCGCAGGAGAAGTTGTGAGTAGTGAAGATAACTGCTTTAAGGTAGGAGATCAAGTTATTGTAACGGGATATGACTTAGGTATGAATACCTCTGGTGGTTTCGGAGAATATATTCGCGTGCCATCATCTTGGGTCGTGCCTTTACCAGAAGGAATGTCATTAAAGGAAAGTATGATGTATGGGACAGCAGGTTTTACTGCGGCTTTGTCGGTATATAAGCTTATTGGAGCAGGAATCAAGCCTAGTATGGGAGATGTTTTAGTAACGGGTGCTACAGGCGGCGTAGGGAGTGTAGCTGTTAGTATATTAAGTAAGTTAGGGTTTAACGTAGTAGGAGCGACAGGGAAAATGGAAGAGGAAGAAATGCTACTACGTCTAGGAGCGAAAAAAGTGATTCATCGCGCGGAATTGAATGATGAATCAGGAAGACCGATGTTAAAAGGGATATACGCGGGAGTTATCGATACTGTAGGTGGACATATGTTAGAAACAGCTTTAAAAACAGTAAAGTATGGTGGTTGTGTAACGACATGCGGTAATGTGGCAGGCCAGGAACTACAAACCACGGTATATCCGTTTATTTTACGAGGTATAAGCCTTTTAGGGATAGATTCCGTGCAATGCCCAGTAGATGTGAGAAGAGATGTCTGGACGCTTTTAGCGAAAGAATGGGGAAATAAAGAATTACTATCTTATACAGAAGAATGTACATTAGAAGAATTAGAGAAGAAGTTTGCACTTATATTGCAAGGAAAGTTAAAAGGAAGAACAGTTGTTAAAATATAATAAGAAAGAGACGCTTAAGTTAGCGTCTCTTTCTTATTATAATGATTGTTTTAAATTGATTTTTCCTTGTTCGCCTAAAACACCGTCAGCGATATTTACAGCGTGATCGCCAATGCGCTCTAAGTTACTTACCATATCGACGAAGATGATACTTGCATCACCTGAACAGCTGCGTTCGTTTAGACGTAATACGTGACGTTTACGAAGAACACGTTCCATTTGATCGATTTTGCGTTCTTTTGCAATAACAGTTTGAGCTAGTTCAGTATCGAAGTTTGTTAAAGCTTCAACTGCGTCTTGCAGTGTTGAAATCGTTAATTCTAGCATTTCGTTTAATTCAGCTAATGCTTCATCTGATAGTGAAACACGGTTTGAAATTTGGAAATCTACAAGTTCTACAAGGTTTTCTACATGATCACCGACACGTTCAATATCTCCAACAACACCTGCTAAAACAGAATGTTTTTCAGAATCCGTAGGTGAAAGTGGCTTTTCTGATAGTAAAACTAAATACTCGGTAATTTTTTTATCTAAATTGTTAATAGCTCCTTCTAATTGAGTAGCCATGTTTGCGTGTTTTTTGTCTTGTGTATTTAAAAATTGATTTGCTTCTTTTAATCCATGTAATGAGAACTCAGCCATACGGATAATCTCTTTTTGAGCTTCAGTTAAAGCGATGGCTGGAGATTGTTCAATAAAGATTGGATTTAAATGTTGCGGTTTGAAATTAATAGCAGAATCTTCGCCGCGAATAATTTTTGTTACAATCCATGCTAATACTGCAATGAATGGGAACTGAATGATTGTATTTGTTACGTTAAATGTTCCGTGTGCAAATGCAATGGTCATTTCTGGATTCAAGTTTAATGATGTTTGGAAATATTGAATTAAACTTGTAAATGGTACTAATAAAATTGTAAAGATAATGGTACCGATAATATTAAAGATAACGTGAACTAATGCTGCACGTCTTGCTGCAATTGAAGTACCGATTGCTGCTAATACTGCTGTAATTGTCGTACCGATGTTATCACCGAATAATACAGGAAGAGATGCTTGTAAATCGATTGCACCTTGACCGAATAGTTCTTGTAAAATACCGATTGTTGCACTTGAGCTCTGTACAATTAAAGTGAAGACTGTACCGACAACAATTCCTAAAATTGGATTATCACTCATGCTAATCATTAAATCTTGGAATGACTCTAAAGAACGAAGAGGTTTCATACCTGCGCTCATTAATTCTAAACCGAAGAATAGCATACCAAAACCGAATACAACTTGACCTACAGAATGTACTTTTTTATTTTTAAAGAAGAATAGTAAGATTGCTCCAACTGCCATAACTGGGAGAGCATATTCTCCGATTTTAATTCCGATAATAAATGCAGTAACTGTCGTACCGATGTTTGCACCCATAATAACACCGATTGCTTGTCTTAATGTCATAAATCCAGCACTTACAAGTCCGACTGTTAAAGCGGTTGTTCCTGAACTTGATTGGATTAATACGGTAACTAACATACCTGCTAGTACACCCATAAGTGGGTTTGTTGTAAAACGATCTAGAATATCTCGAAGACGATCTCCAGCTGCTTGTTGCAGTCCATCGCCCATGTATTTAATCCCGAATAAGAAAATACCTAATCCACCAATGAACTGGAAGATCATATCTTGAACATTATATTCCACGCATTCCACTCCTTAAATTTCATGTACGATGTAATTATTAACTGAACCTTGAGGCACTGTAAACGGTTTGCTAGTAAAATTTACACTAATTTTACAAAGAGAAGAAAAGTTTACAATCCCTTAAAGAAACAGCTGTATTTTATTGGTTTTCATCTTGTAAAAATCTTAATTTTGTAAAGAAATCACACTTTTTAGAATAATAATGTTCAGTTGAATATCAAGGAAAGCGTCTGCGAGTTCATCGTATATTTTTTGATGAAAGTTAAAAAAATATGTAGGAAAATGCATGTAGTTTTATAACGTCAACATAAGGTTTAATATTTATTAAGTAGTCTTTTTTGCAAGAAAAAAAGCCGCTAAATTATCCAGCAGCTTTTTCTGTATTTTTATCTCCGTGCTTTTGTTTTCTTATACTTGTAATGTAAATGAAGAGAAAAGCAATAAGTAATAGCGAAGAATAACGATATACAGTCGCATAGTTTGTAAAATGTGCAATGAATCCGAAAATAATTGCTCCGGCACCAATTCCAAGGTCAAATGCGGAGAAGAATGTAGCCGTTGCTACGCCGCGTCGATGCGGTGCTACGCGGTCAATCATCCATGCTTGTAGTGCAGGTTGGATCGCTCCAAAACCACTTCCGTAACATGCTGCAGCAATAATTAAGCTCGGAATTGTCGTCGTATACGACAATAAAATAATACCTGTAAACGTTATAATAACTCCCGGAATGATGACGAATGTATGGCCTTTTGCATCATATAGCTTTCCAGAGAATGGACGAGTTACAGCGATTGCTAGTGCGTTACATAAAAAGAAGAGGCTAATATCAGCTATGCCGACTTCTGTAGCAAATAGTGTGATAAAACTTCCGATTCCTCCGTACATTAATGTAATACATAATATTAATAATGAAGGAAGTAAAGCTTTACGCTCAATAAATCCATCGAGAAAAGTACTAGATGATTGTTGTGGAGGCTGTTTCGTTTTTTGGATTTGAAGTAGTTTCGTTAATATTAATGAAACAATTGTGCACGATAATGCACATAAAAAAAGAATTGTGAAGTTATATGTTTGCATAAGCCATAGTCCGATAAGTGGACCGAGGGCCATTGCAATTGTTCCAGAAAGACCAAAATATCCCATGCCTTCTCCGCGGCGAGCTGAGGGAATTAAATCAGAAACGACAGTCCCATATGTAGTCGTTGTAATACCGAAACCAGCTCCGTGTAAAATACGAACAGCAAGCAAGAGAAAGATTGTTGAGGCGAAAAGGTAACTGCCCATAGCGAGTAAACAAATAGCAGTACCGATCATTAAGATGATTTTTTTATTAAATTTTTGCAAGGCGTTCCCAGTTAGCGGTCTAACAAAAAGTGCCGCAACGGTAAACATGCCGACAACCAATCCGATATTGGAACTTGTGCCGCCAATTTCTTTCACATAAACAGGTAAGGTTGGAATTAACATTTGAAACCCTAAAAACATACATAAGTTTGCAAAAATTAAAGCAACAAACTCTTTTGTCCATAACGGTTCTCGTTTTACGAGTATTGCTTCTCCCATATATTCATCCCCTATATAAAATTTTCTCTTTTCTTTCGAGTATATGTATTGGCCAATGCAACAGTCAAGGAAGGTGTCTTGAAAACGGATAACAATTTTTAAGGTGAAAAACTGACAAATTTGTGTAAAGGCTACACAACTATGAAAAAAAGATGTAAAGTATAGATGTATAGACTTGTAGGTGTTAAGAATGATAGAAATTGTTTTTTCTTTAAAGAAAGCGGATTCAAAGGAGTAGTGAACAAGAAGGGGATATATACTTTTTCACTACATATATTTGAAAAGGTTTACAATATGATGAAGAAAGAGGCGTGTACATATGAGACGATTAGGTATTTCTATTTATCCAGAACATTCAACAGTAGAGAAAGATAAGGAGTATTTAACATTAGCAAGTAAATATGGATTTACACGTGTGTTCACATGTTTATTATCTGTGGATGGAGAAAAAGAGAAAATTATAGAAGAATTTAAAGAAACGATCTCTCATGCGAATGCATTAGGGTTCCAAGTATTAGTTGATATTAGTCCATCTGTTTTTGAACAATTAGGTATTTCGTATAATGATTTATCATTCTTCCATGAATTGGGTGCGTACGGTATTCGTTTAGATGTTGGTTTCTCAGGATTAGAAGAATCAATTATGACTTATAATCCGTATGGTTTGAAAATTGAGATTAATATGAGCAATGGTACGAAGTATGTAGATAACATTATGAGTCATAGACCAAATCGTGAAAATTTAATTGGTTGTCATAATTTTTATCCGCATCGTTATTCAGGGTTATCATACGATCATTTCATTAAATGCTCGAAACAATTTAAAGATTACGGTATGAGAACGGCTGCTTTTATTTCATCATTTGATGCAACATACGGACCTTGGCCAGTAACAGAAGGGTTATGTACATTAGAGCAGCATCGTGAATTACCGATGACAACACAGGCGAAGCATTTATTTGCGACGGAATTAATTGATGATGTTATTATTGCAAACGCATATGCGTCAGAAGAAGAATTACAAGCACTAGGTGCATTAAATAAAGAGAAACAAACATTTGATATAGAACTATATGATACAACGACAGAATTAGAAAGAATTATCGTATTAGACGAACCACATTTTTATCGCGGAGATGTATCTGAATATATGATTCGTTCTACACAAAGTCGTGTGAAATATAAAAAAGAAGAGTTTAAACCTCATAATACGCGTGAAATTAAGCGTGGAGATTTATTAATTGATAATGAACAATATGGCCAGTATAAAGGCGAATTACAAATTGCATTAAAAGATATGGTGAATACAGGAAAAACAAATGTAGTTGGTCGAATTATAGAAGAAGAAATTTTCTTATTAGATTATTTACAAGCATGGGATAAATTCGGGTTCACATTAAAGAAATAGAGAGAATATAAAGGGGAAAAACTACTGATTTCAGCAGCTTTTTCCCCTTTATATATAAAGAGCGAGAGGAAGAGCTATGACAAAGGTGCATCAGCGATTAATTTCTATTTTAGAGGAGTTTTTAGAAGAGAAATCGATGTTAAATCGAGCTTTTTTAGCGGGCCGTTTACATGTATCAACGAAGACGATTCAAAAGGATATAAAATTATTAAATGATATATTGGAAGAAAACGGAGCGAAAATCGAATCGCAAAGAGGGACTGGGTACGAATTAGAAATTATACAAACGAAGAAATTTGAAGAATTTTGTGTGAGTCTATTTCAAAAACAGACGGAAAAGATCCCAACTTCTTATGAAGAAAGAATAGCGTATATTCTGCAGCGTGTTTTAACGACAGAGGGATATGTGAAGCTTTCAGAATTAGCAGAAGAGATTTATGTGAGCAAATCAACGGTCAATTTAATTATGAAAGATGTTACAGATATATGTGGCCGCTATAAATTACAAATTGAGAAGAGACCGTATTATGGTATACGTATTGTTGGAGGGGAATTTAATATTCGTTCTTGTTTATCACAATATGGTTTACCGCGTTATGACCATACTCCGTTTCATGAGCAATTTGAGCAGACGGAGACATATTTATCGCTACCTCATATATCACTCATTCGTTCAATTATATTAAAGTATATTGAAGGCGGAACAATATATTTATCTGATATAGAAATTGATAATTTAGTCATTCATATTGCAATAGCATTAAAGCGTTGTCAAAGTCAACATTATATGAAAGAACTGCATGCGGAGCAATCAGAACTTATAATAAAGAAAGAATATACAATTGCGAAGCAGATTTTAGGAGATTTAGAGAAAGAGTTAAAATTTTTATTTCCAGAAGAAGAAGTATTATATGTGACGATGCATTTATTAAGTACTGCTGTTACAACGAGAGATCGCTATGAAAATGTAGAAGAGCTATTAGGAAAAGATATATATGCATTTATGCAACATATTCTTTTTAAAGTAGCGGAAGAACGGAATCTTATTTTTTATTATGATGAAGAATTATTATTTGGATTTGGTATTCATTTAAAAACGTTATTAAATCGTTTGAAGTATAAGTTAAATACGAGAAATCCTCTTTTGGCAGAAGTGAAAAAGAATTATCCGTATGCTTTTGAAATTGCGGTTCTTGTTGGAGATATCATTGGTGAATATACGGGTGAATCGATCCCTGAAAGTGAAATTGGTTATATAGCAATTCACTTCGGCGGAGCGATGAGCCGTTTGCAGGAGCAGAATCAAAAGAAAAGATGCTTATTAGTTTGTGCGACTGGTCAAGGAAGTGCACAACTATTAAAATATAAAATTTTATCACAGTTCCGAGATAAATTAGAGATTGTAGGTATTACAGGCTATTATCAATTGAAAGTAGAAGATCTTTATAAAGAAAAAATAGATTGTATTATTAGTACGATTCATATACCGAGTGGCTTGCCTGTTCCAGTTATAAAAGTAAATTCAATATTTGATGATAAAGAGATTAAATCGATTGGTCAGCGGTTGTTTACGCATGTGAATAATAGTGTGCAGCAATATATTAAGGAAGATTTAATCTTTTTAAATCATAGTGCTTCTACGAAAGAGGATGTTATTCAGTTTTTATGTGAGAAAGCTGCTGAGAAACGCTATGTACCAGAACACTTTTATGCTTCTGTTATGGAAAGAGAAAATACGTCTCCGACAGCGGTTGGGAATTCAGTTGCAATCCCGCATCCGATGCAATTATTAAGTGAGGAAACTTTCTTGATGTTTTGCACACTTGAAAAGGCTGTTGATTGGGGAGATAAAAAAGTACAAGTAATTATTTTATTTAGTGTAAAGCGCAATAATAATGAAGATTTGCAAAGGCTTTATGATTTTTTATATGATATTATGTCTAGTCAAACTACGATAGAGAAACTTACTCAGACCGAGGTAATTGAAGATTTTCAAGAGATTTTATTATCATTTTGAAAAAGTATATAAAAACTTCCGTTACATAACGGAAGTTTTTTATGTTTAATTGTATGCGTTTTCATAATAAGATAAAAATATAGAAAACATATAGCTTGGGGGAATTTAAAATGGCTGATATGCAAACTCCATTTGCATTAATTTTACATGGTGGCAATGCGAGAAGTGCGGCGCTTGAAGCAATCGCTTTTGCAAGACAAGGAGATTTTGAGAATGCGGGTGAAAAGATGAAACTTGCTAGTGAGGAAATTTCAGCAGCGCATCGTATTCAAACGGATTTAATTCAAGAAGAGGCAAGAGGAAATCATGCAGAAATCAGTTTACTGTTAGTGCACGCACAAGACCATTTAATGAATGCAATTACAGTGAAAGAACTAGCTAAAGAATTTATTACTCTTCATAAACGCGTGGAAGAGAAAGTGACAGTATAAGATGTATATTTTATTATGTTGTGCAGCAGGTATGTCAACGAGTATGGTCGTAAGAAAAATGCAAGAAGAGGCAAAGAAACAGGGGAAGAATTATAAAATTAAGGCGGTTGATTCAGAACTTGTGAAACTTGAAATTAAGGAAGCTGATGTCGTTTTAATTGGTCCACAAGTGAAATATTTATTTCCAGCTGTAGAGTTTCTTGCAAACTCATACAACATACCAGTTGCAATTATAGACCAACGAGATTATGGCATGTGTGATGGTTTGAAAGTGCTTAGGCAAGCAGAACAATTAGTTTTAGCATAATTATATCTTTTTAAATATAAACATTATAATGTTATAAAGTTTATTTCATTCTTTTATAGTAGAGAGAAAGAGGAGGGCTATTGATGAATGGGTTTATGAATTTTATGGAACAAAAGATTATGCCAACAACGCAAAAGATTGCAGGACAACGACATTTATTGGCAATACGAAATGGGGTTATTTCTACATTACCGTTAACGATCGTCGGGTCATTTTTCGTTATCTTTTTAAATTTACCAATTGATGCATATATGGAATGGATTGCACCGTTTCGCCATATTTTAGATATTCCATTCCGATTTACAGTAGGACTAATGGCATTATACGCAGCGTTTGGTGTAGGAGCTTCGCTCGCGAACTTTTATCAGCTCAATCAATTAAGTGCAGGGCTACTATCTGTACTCGCCTTTTTACTAGCATCAGTTGAACCAATTCAAATTACGAAAGCTGTACCAGGTGTTATTGATGCAGGTCGATATATTTCAGTAGGAACATTAAGTGCAACGTCTTTATTCGGCGCAATTGTTACAGCATTAATTGCAGTAGAAATTTATCATTTTATGATTAAGCATAATATCTCAATAAAATTACCAGACAGTGTCCCACCAGCAGTTTCAAATTCGTTTGCAGCATTAATTCCAACATTAGTAGTTATTCTTTTATTCTGGGGCATTCGCTACGGTTTGAAATTCGATGTAAATACAACAATTACATACTTAATCGCACCATTAAAATCAGTACTAGTAGGAAATAACTTATTCGGTGGTTTATTAACAGTATTCTTAATCGTGTTCTTCTGGTCATTTGGTATACATGGACCGGCGATTTTAGGACCAATTATTCGTCCGATGTGGGATTCAGCAATTCTTGAAAATATGGAAGTGTTCACGGCTACAGGAAATGCACATCAGTTACCAAACTTATTTACAGAGCAATTCATTCAATGGTTCGTATGGATTGGCGGATCAGGCTCAACGTTAGCTTTAGTAATTATGTTTATGTTCTCTAAATCTAAGTTCCTAAAAGAGTTAGGTAGATTATCATTCGTACCAGGTTTATTCAATATTAACGAGCCAATTATTTTCGGGGCTCCGATTGTAATGAACCCAATCTTAATTATTCCGTTCGTTATTACACCGCTAGTGACAACGACAGTATCATATTTCGCAGTTGTTTCAGGTATGATTCCACTCATGATGGCGAAACTGCCATTTACGATGTTAGCACCAATTGCAGCGATTATTAGCACGGACTGGACAATTATGGCTGGTGTACTTGTACTTGTTAACTTTGCGATCTCATTCGTTATTTACTATCCATTCTTCAAAATGTATGAGAAACAACAATTAGCAGGAGAGGAGAAAACAGAATGCTCGGAGCAATTATCATCTTAATTACATTCGTGGTCGGACAGTGTATTGCCCATTATTCGAAATGGATACAAAGTAAATCTTTATTAGTGTTACTACTAGTATCAGTTTTATTTATCGGTTGTTCAATGGGTGCATATGTAATGTTAGGATTGCAATCACCGTACGTAATTATTGTACCGACAATTTTATGTGCAACGTGTTTATCTGCAAAATATAGATTTACGAGCATGGCATTAATACAACGTGTGAAGGAGATGCAAAAGCATGGAGCGTAAATTAGGAATTTCACTTTATCCAGAACATTCAACGAAAGAAAAAGATATGGCTTATATTTCCGCAGCGGCACGACACGGTTTTTCAAGAATATTTACTTGTTTGTTATCTGTGAATCGTCCGAAAGAAGAAATTGTAGCTGAATTTAAAGAGATTATCAATCACGCAAAAGATAACAATATGGAAGTTATTTTAGATGTAGCTCCAGCTGTGTTTGATCAGCTTGGTATTAGTTATAGCGATCTATCATTTTTCGCAGAGTTAGGCGCAGACGGTATTCGTTTAGATGTAGGTTTTGACGGATTAACGGAAGCGAAAATGACGAATAATCCGTACGGTTTAAAAATTGAGTTAAATGTAAGTAACGATATTGCGTACTTAGAAAATATTCTTTCGCATCAAGCGAATAAATCAGCTTTAATTGGTTGTCATAATTTTTATCCGCAAAAATTCACTGGTCTTCCGTACGATTATTTCATTCGCTGTAGTGAACGCTTTAAAAAGCATGGTATTCGCAGTGCAGCATTTATTACATCACATGCCGCAAACATCGGTCCATGGGATATTAACGACGGATTATGTACGTTAGAAGAGCATCGTAATTTACCAATTGAAGTACAAGCGAAGCATTTATGGGCAACAGGGCTAATCGATGATGTCATTATCGGAAATGCTTATGCGAGTGAGGAAGAGTTAGAGAAACTAGGAAACTTAAATCGCTACATGTTACAGCTAAAAGTGCACTTTGTAGACGAAGTGACTGAAGTAGAGAAGAGAGCTACGCTGCAAGAATTACACGTAAGACGCGGCGACATAACAGAGTATATGGTACGTTCTACAGAAGTACGTAAAAAGTACAAAGACTATGACTTCCCAGTGCGCGAAAGTGTGCTACAGGAAAGAGGGCAAGTTGTAATTGGTAACAATTCATTTGGTAAGTATAAAGGTGAACTGCAAATCATTCTAAAAGAAATGCCGATAGATGAACGGAAAAATATTGTCGGTATAATTGCGGAAGAGGAGTTATTCTTACTAGATTACGTAGGGGCTTGGACACAGTTTACTTGTGTGGAATAGGGAAGATAGGGGGCGGTCCAAATTTTGGAACGCCTTTTTAATATTAAAGTACTTTTAACGTCAAAATTTGTCGGTAAATCGATATCTCTTGTCGAATCGTTGATATATTGTAAGTTATGATAGATATATTCGAAAAATCGTTGATATATTGTAGGTTACGATAGATATATTTGAAAAATCGTTGATATAATTTCATTTACTATGTCATTTTTCAGTAGTTTAATAGAGTAAAAAAAAGAGCCAGCCTCAACGATGAGACTGACTCTTTTTTTTAACTAGTTTAATACTTTAACTGTAACTGTTTTACGTCCCCAGCTACTTGATGTGCCTTTATCTGGCATTAAAACGTCGATTTTATTACCTTTAATAGCTCCACCAGTATCACCAGCGATTGCTACTCCGTAACCTTCAACCCATACTTTTGAACCTAATGGAATGACACTTGGATCAACTGCAATTAGTTTCATGTTTGGATTAGCTGTTAAGTTGTGGCCTAAAGCTGATTTTACTTGGTCGCCTGCTTTATAACCATTTTCAAGTGGATCTGCTGTATAAGCTGTTGCTACAACACGTAACTCACGAGAAGATGATGGTGCACTTGTTTCAGTTTCTTTTGCAACAGGTTGTTGTGTAGCTGGTTTTTGAGCTTTAGCTGCTTCTTTAGCTTTGGCCGCTTCACGAGCTTCAGCTGCTTCTTGAGCCTTAGCCGCTTGAGCTTCAGCATCTGCTTGAGCTTTAGCCGCTTCACGAGCTTTAGCTGCTTCTTGAGCTTTAGCCGCTGCTTGAGCTTCAGCATCTGCTTGAGCTTTAGCTGCTTCACGAGCTTTAGCCGCCTCTTGAGCTTTAGCTTCTGCTTGAGCTTCAGCATCTGCCTGAGCTTTAGCTGCTTCTTGAGCCTTAGCTGCTTCACGAGCTTTAGCCGCTTCTTGAGCTTTAACTTCTGCTTGAGCTTCAGCTGCTTCGCGAGCTTTAGTTGCTTCCACTGCTTTAGCTTTTGCTTGAGTTTCAGCTACTTCCTGAGCTTTAACAGCTTCACGAACTTTAGCTGTATCTTGAACTGTAGTTGTTTTTTCAGCTTTAACTACTGGTTGAACTTTAACTGGTGCTTTACCTGTTAAGTAAGGAACATGAACATAAGCTGTTTTTCCGTTATATTCAAATTGAATCCAATCATTTTGTACTTGGTGTGTTGTTTCGATTACATCATCTTTTTTCAACTTACCAAGAATCTCTGAATCTGTGTTTGCACTAGCACGTACATTTAATACGTTTGCTGTTACGTAGTAAGTGTCTTTTGTATAGTCAGCGCTTATGAAAGCTTCTTTACCGCTATTCAATTGAACTTTTGACCAACCATTTTCTGTATGTAAAACATTTACTTTATATCCATCTAATAATTTTCCTACAACTTTTGATTCAGTAGTTGGGTTTTCTCGTACGTTTAGTACGTCAGTCGTTACGATCGTTTCTGCTTTAGCAGATGTTGTGAAAATCCCAAGACCAAAAACCGCTGCTGTTGCTATACCCATAAATTTTTTCATAATAGCCTCCATTGCATTTGTTTTCGTTGACCTCATTATAGCAACCATTATTTTCTTATTTGCGAAAAACATAAAATTACAAAGCTTTCGTAACGGGGCATTAATATTCTGTAACAATTCCATAAATATCCTGATAGCGCTTCCTTGTTGTTTTTTGGCGTATTAGGGCATGTAAAACACAAAATGAGTAGCATTTCAATTACCGTAACATTAATAATGTTACGGTAATATTTCTTGTGGATATCTATAGTGTTACAAAAATAGCGTATTTTACTGTCTGAATGAAAAGATAGTTATGGAATGATAACCTTTTTAGATGTAAAAAGATATAAATGAGGTGAAATTTAATGAAATATCGATATAATTGTTACAAAATCAGTCGAAGCATGGAAAAAATTACGCCTTGATTTTCGTCTGTTACATAGTATTTTTGCAATAATAGGATTAGATAATAGCCTTAGTATCTATAAATAATGAAGAGTATTAGAGTGATAGTTGTAACGTGAAATATATATAATAGAAGAAACTCGATTTAATAGGTAAATAAAAAACGCAGGAGTGTAAACTCCTACGTTTTTGTTTATTCATATCGTAAACATTCAATTGGATCAAGTTTTGCAGCTTTGTTGGCTGGTAGTAGTCCGAATGCAATACCGATTAGCATTGAAATACCTACGGCAAGAAGTCCAAGTTCTTTTGAGACAACGAGTGGCCATCCAGCAAAGATTGAGACGATCCAAGCGAAGAAAATACCAAGCATGAATCCGATGAAACCACCAAGTCCTGTTAAAATACAAGATTCGATTAAGAATTGTGTTAATACTTTACCACGTGTTGCACCAAGTGCTTTACGAATACCAATCTCACGTGTACGTTCTGTTACAGATACGAGCATGATGTTCATTACACCGATACCACCAACAAGTAAGGAGATAGCAGCAATACCACCGAATACCATTTTCATCATACCGATTGATTCGTCTAGTTGTTTCGTAAATTCACCTAAATCTTGTGCTTCGAATTTGTGCTCAAATTTAGGAGCTTTCATTTCGTTTAAGACAGAAACAGCTTGTTTTTCTACACTTTTACGTTCTGTCGGAGAGGTCATTGTTAATCTTACAGAGTCATACTCATTTACTCCTGAAATGACAGGCGCGTTTTCAAGTGATGTATAACCTTCAGGCATAGGCATTCCGAAGTCGTTTTTCGTTTCGTATACACCGACTATTTTATAAGGCTTTCCTTTTATATCTGTGTATTGGTTTGATTCCCAACCACTAAATAATTTGTTGAAAGCTTCTTCATTTAATATAACAGCAGGGATTGCTTGGTTTAGTTCACTGTCATTTAATTCACGACCGTGAACTAATTTTATTTTCGAATCTTTCATAAAGGCGCCTGTTCCACCTTTTAAATCAAGATTTACATCTTTTGAACCAGCAGATGCTTTTACTTTCATACTTACGTCTGGATATACATCTTTAACGCCTGGTACAGTTTGCAGACGGTTTAGCATATCAGGTGTGATTTTGGCACTATCTGTTCCGTAATCAGGGTTGTTGTAGTAAATCGTTACTTCATTATCTTTTCCTTGGCCTAATTCTTTTTTAAACTTTGCGTTTGTACCATCACCCATTGAGATGATAGTAATAATGGCACTAATACCGATAATAATACCTAACATTGTTAAGATAGAACGCATCTTATGAGCAAAGATAGAGGAAAGGGCCATGCGTATATTTTCACTCGTATTCAAAATTAACCTCTCCAATCTTGGACGATATTTCCGTCACGAATTACAATTTGACGTGCTGCAGCTTCCCCGATTTCACGATCATGGGTAATCATAATAATTGTTGAGCCTTGTTTATTTAATTCGTAAAAGAGGTCCATAATTTGTGTGCTTGTTTTCGTATCAAGTGCTCCCGTCGGTTCATCGGCTAAAATGAATTTTGGGTTATTTACGATTGCACGTGCAACAGCGACACGCTGCTTTTGCCCACCGGACAATTCGTTCGGTAAGTGAGTAGCGCGATCAGCTAAGCCTACTTTTGTTAAAGCAGCTAACGAGCGCTCACGTCTTTCTTTTTTATCGACTCCAGCGTAAATAAGAGGTAGCTCTACATTTTGAAGTGCTGTAAGTCTAGGTAATAACATGAAGTTTTGGAATACGAATCCGATTTCTTTATTACGTACGTGTGCAAGTTCTGTTTCAGACATGTTTGAAATGTTTTGACCAGCTAGTTCGTACGTACCTGTCGTCGGTTTATCTAAGCAACCGATAATGTTCATTAATGTTGATTTACCAGAACCAGAAGGTCCCATAATCGAAGTGAATTCTCCTTGGTTCAGTGTTACATCAATTCCGTGTAATATTTGAACGGACTCTGCACCATTTTGGAAGGATTTCGTGATGCCTTTTAAGTTAATCACTGGGCGACAACCTCCATACCATCTTTTAAGTCTTTTTCAGGCTTAGAGATAATTTCCTCTCCTTTTTTCACTCCAGAAACTTTTGCTTCGCTATCAGTCTCGAATTCAACAGTAACTGCTTGTTCTTTCGCTTTACCGTCTTTTACAACGAAGACAACATTTTTGTCACCTTTTTTCACGATACTGCTTTTCGGAACAATTGTACCAGTTGCTTCGCCAGATTTACTTGTTACGTAAACGTGGAATCCGTTTTGTAATTCGTCACTATTATCTAATGTGACAGTGAATTGATAGTTAGAAACAGTTTTATTTTCATCCATGCTCTTTAATGGTGTAGAACCGATTTCTGTTACTTTTCCTGCCCAAGTCTTACCAGCGACAGTTTTTGATGAAACAGTTACTTCTTGCCCAACTTTCATACTAGCAAGCTCATATTCAGAAAGTTGACCTTTTACTTTAAATTGACCAGCGTGACGAAGAGTAACTCCGCTCATACCTGTTTTTTCGTCAGCAGTTTTCACGATATCATCAATTACGCCATCAGCAGGACTTGTTACAGAAAGAGTGTTTACTTTCTCTTTTGCTGTTTTAATCATTTCATCAGCTTTTTCAACTTCAAACTTTTTCATTTCAAGTTGTGATTCTAATTGCCCAACTTCAGCTTCTGATGCTTTTAATGCTTCAGCAGGAAGGCCTGAATTTTTATCTTTTTGTAATTTTTGTTTCGCCGCATCAATTTGTTTTTGGAACAACGTTACTTCTTTTTGTGCGATTTTCTTTTGCATTTCTGCTTCTGTTACCCCTTGTTTAGCAGTCGGGTCATTGTATTTAAATAGAAGCTGACCTTTTTTCACTTCATCGCCTTTTTTTACAGCTAATTCATATGTTCCTTTTGTTGGATCGAATGAAATAGTTTCAATTCCATTTGGAATAACTTCGCCACCAAATTTTTGCGCGTTTTGGATTTGTTTTTCGGTTACTTTATATCCGCTATATGCCATTGCTACATCTGAACCGCCCCCAGCAAATGCAAAGTATGATCCAGCTGCAATTCCGATTGCTACTACACTAGTAATTAACACTTTATTTTTCTTTTTCATCTATTTATCACCTTTTCGTTCGTTTTAGTATCTACATTAAGTATAGAAGAGGTGAAGAATCTGACAAATCGTTTTAGCTTACAATAACCTTACAGTTTTGTAAGGTATGAATATGTAAATGTAAGGTAGAGGTTGTCCTAGTGTAAGCAAATGAATTGACTCGTCGTTTCTTTCTTACAATAATATTGTATGGAGGAAAGGAGGAAGGAAGATGGAAGCTTATTTTAGCGCACACCCATTAAAACCATTTATTCCATACTCAAGGCAACATGCCCTTATATTATTTATTATGTTGGTGGGGATATTTTTTCTGTATCAATACCAAGATGTATTACGTCAAAGTGAGTGGAATATAACGGTTCGATATGCAATTGCATTTTTATTTATAGGTAGTGAAATTGGGCTTCATATGTGGGAGTGGAAAGCGGGGATTTTTGAGCTAGCTACTTCATTACCGTTTGAATTATGTACGATTAGTTTATTATTAGCGTCGATTATGATCGTAACGAAAAGTTACCGCATATATGAGATTGTATTTTTCACGGGAATTATTGGTGCATCACAAGCTATTTTAACGCCAAACTTGCAGTATGCTTTTCCGCATTTTCGTTTCATTGAATATTTTATCGCGCATATATTGCTCATTTGGGCACCACTCTTTATGACTTGGGTGGAAGGATATCGTCCGACAGTACAATCTATTAAACGCACAATGATATTTTTAAACATATTGATTCCAATTGTTTCGTTTGTAAATTACAAAACAGGTGGTAATTATATGTTTTTAGCTCATAAGCCAGAAACAGCTTCATTACTTGATATGTTAGGGCCGCATCCTTACTATATTATTTCATTAGAAATAGCTGCGCTTATTGGATGTTTGGTTTTGTATATGCCGTTTGCGAAAAGAGAAAGGCATGCGCATAAGGAATCACTAGGATCATAGCCTAGTGATTTTTTGTTCTTAAAATATTTACAATTCAGAAAATTAAGAATAAAATTAAGGGGTAAATTATAGAGAGAGAAGGGCGAAAATGGTCAAAAAGGTATTTTTGAATGGAATGGAAGTGACGATTCAATTTCTTATTTCGATTTTGGGGATTATTATTTTAGGGGCTTTGCCGAAATTATTTTATGGATTTAAGGTGGATGTATCAAAGTACATACAGAGTTTAAAAGAAGTGTTTGTGAACTTAATGGATATTTCCAATTTGCAATATGTGAGAGGTAAATTTTTATTTCCACAGTTGTTCGTCCATTATAAAGAAACGATTATTATTTTTTTGGCTGCTTTTTTCATTTCATTATTTGTAGCATTTTGTATCGTTTATGTAATTATGAGTAGTTCACCGCGTATACAACATCGAATTAAATCATTTCTTATCTTCCTAGAATCCATTCCAGATATTCTTCTTATTTTAGTATCACAAATTTTAGTTGTATGGTTTTTTAAACAAACAGGTTTTTTACCTTTTCAAATTGCTTCAATTGGAGGCGAGTCGATTAGAGGATTGCCGATACTTTGTTTGAGCATCCCGACTACGATTATGTTTGTAAAAATGGTAGTGCTTCGTTTTGAAAATGAATTAGAAAAAGATTATGTACTATTTGCTAAGGCGAAAGGTTTGGGGCGTTTTCATATTTTAAATCGTCATATTTTACGAAATGTGTTGCTTAGTACACTTTTCTTTGCGAAAACGAATATCTTTTTTATGTTATCTAATTTATATATTATAGAATGGATTTTTAATACGGGTGGTATTTTCATGTTTTTAAAATCGTACGAAGGTATTAGGGTGGAGGTTTTCATCGTTAGTGTACTGCTTATTTATATTCCGATTTTTATTTTATTTAAATTGTTTCATTATCTCATTCCGGCTGCGATGAAGGAGAGATTATAATATGTGGACGTATATAAAACGTGATAAAAGATTTTGGATAAGCATTGGGTTTCTTCTCATATTAGTTCTTTTGAGCATCGGAAATACGTTATGGAATGATGGACACATTAGGCAAGTTACATTGCAATATGATGCGGATGAAAATCCACAAGTGCCACCGTTTTCACCTTCATTCCAATTTTTACTCGGGACAGATCGGAAAGGATACGACCTTTTACATTTAGTTATTGAAGGCGCGAAGTGGACGATTGGTATATCTATTTTAATTGCGGCACTTAGAATGGTAATAGGTGTGTTCTTTGGTGTTGTACTTGGAACATATGTAAGAAGAGGTTTTTCAAAGATTGAGGCTTTTTTTGATAGTTTCACAGTTATTCCAACAGTTATGATTGCGTATTTTTTTCTTCAATTTGCAAATCTATTTGGAAGCGGGGAGGAAACAACAAGCTTTTTTGAAAGGGCTTCGTTTCAAGTTGTATTACTTGTAATGCTTGTGATGCCAGTTATTGCACTGTATGTCGCGAAGGAAGTTCGTAAATTACAAACGGAAGAATTTGTTGATGCTGCGCGCATATTAGGCGGATCGAGGAGACGTATTGTTATAAAACATCTTTTTCCGCATCTCTATATGACTTTTATACTCGTATTTCTTCAACAGTTTACGCAGACTCTTACTATTTTACTGCACTTAGGATTACTAGAAATATTCTTTGGTGGAACGGTTAATTTTTTAGGGCCGATAGAAGAAATAGAATCTTATACACATGAATGGTCAGGCTTAATTGGAGTCTATTTTAGATCATTAACAGTGCATCCATGGATTCCTCTCGTCCCAATTACATTTTTCGGGCTTACTATTTTTTCAGGAAATATGATTGTGAAAAGTATAGAAGAGGCGATGTTGAAAGTAAGATTAGGAGGAGAGCTAAAGAAGGATGTTGTAGAAGAGGAACAATCTGTTGTGCAGTCGAAAGAAGAGTTATTTACTTTTAAGCATACGATGTGAAAATAAACAGAAGCAAGCATGGATTTCATGCTTGCTTCTGTTCTTTATTTTGTAGAAACTTCACCTGCAGCTTCTGTTTGCGGAATAAAGTATCCAATTATACCACCGATTATTGCTGGAATGATCCAGCCAATTCCTAAGTTATAAAAAGGAATAGTGTGTACGATATTAGCGATAAAACCTGGTATCATTTCCACATTATCAAGTGCATGAATACAGCTAATAATAAATGCTGCGATCATCGCTCCGATGTAGACAGAAGGTTTACGTTTCGTATATTTGTCGATAAATGATACGAAAACTAAAATGATTGTAATTGGGTACAAAATAATTAATACAGGTAGTGTGATTTTAATTAATAAGCTTAATCCTAAGTTTGAAATAACGAAACTAAAGATACAAACGTATAGCACAAGCTTTTTGTATGAAACATTTGTTAGTACTGTTGTGAAGTAATTTGCAAATGCACTTACAACACCAATTGCCGTCGTTAAACAAGCGAAGATAATGGCGATACTTAATAAAATATTACCGCTTGTCCCAAAGAATTGATACATAACAGTAGCTAATAGTTGACCACCGTTTTCGAATTGCCCTAAGTTTCCGTTTGAAGCTCCAATATAACCGAGTAAGAAGTAAACAATTGTTAAGAATAGAGCAGCGATACTTCCGCAAATGATTGTATATTTCGCGATAGATTTCTTCTCTTGTATACCGTTTTGCCGAATTGCATTTACAACAATTGTTGATAGTACGAGAGCGCCAATTGCATCTAACGTTAAAAATCCTTCGAGAAATCCTTTGAAAAACGGGATGTTTTTATAGTCACCGATAGGCTCTGCAAATGTTCCTGGTGAAAGAATCGCTTTTGTTGCCATAATTGCAATAATTACAAGTAAAATTGGCGTTAATATTTTACCGATATGATCTACTAGCTTGGATGGATTTAATGATAAGAAGTAAACGACTGTAAAGAAAATCGCACTAAAAACTAACATAGAATACCATTGATCCGGGAAAAGTGGTGCAATCCCGATTTCATAAGATACAGATCCAGTTCGTGGAATAACAAATAGTGGGCCGATTGAAAGATAAATAATGATAGCGAATACTGCTGCGAATTTTGGATGAACACGGATCGCTAAAGTGTTAAAACTACCACCAGCAAGGGCAACAGCAACGATAGCAAGTAAAGATAAACCGACGTCTGTAATAATAAATCCTGTAATAGAAACCCACATATTTTCTCCGGAAGAAAGACCGAGAAGGGGCGGGAAAATCATATTACCAGCACCGAAGAAAACTGCGAATAGTAATAAACTAATCGAAAGTATTTGCGCTGGTTTTAAAGTTGTACGCATATAAAGAAAATCCTCCTAATGAGTATTTTTGTCGAAAATTCAAATAATTTGTCGAGTAACTGTTATTATTTTAAAGGTCTGATGACTAGAAAGCAATAGGGAATTTTGAAAAAATTAAAAAATAATGCATTAAATCGAATAAATATACTATTTATATGTTTAATAGGAAGGATTTAACTTTTAACATAAAAAAACACATATCGCTAGGATACGTGTATTAAAAATATATTTTTCTATCGCGTTCTTCTTTTAAAATTTCAACCGCTTCTCGGAAACGTTGTGAATGGACAATTTCTCGTTCGCGTAAAAAGCGTAAACTGTCATTTATATCGGGATCGTCAGATTGGTTAATAAGCCATTGATATGTGGCACGCGCTTTTTCTTCAGCAGCAATATCTTCATATAGGTCGGCAATTGGATCACCTTTAGCTTGTATATAGGTTGCAGTAAATGGAACACCAGCTGCGTTATGGTAATGAAGTGCGCTGTCATGGTCAACGTAATGAGGGTCGAGACCAGCTGCCTTCATCTGTTCAGGAGTCGCATCTTTTGTCAGCTTATAAACCATCGTAGCAATCATTTCAAGATGTGCAAATTCTTCTGTACCAATATCGGTAAGGAGGCCAATGACTTTATCGGGAATTGTATAACGCTGATTTAAGTAACGTAGTGCAGCAGCTAATTCTCCATCTGCACCACCGTATTGCTCAATTAATAATTTTGCAAGTGCTGGATTACAAGTTCCCACTTTAACTGGGTATTGTAATTTCTTTTCATAAATCCACATAGTTTCTCTCCTTTATATTTGCCATGGCCAAGGACCTTTGCTCCATTCCCAAGGGGCATTAGAATAGCTGTTTCCAAACTGTTGGAGTGGTCCGTATTTTTCTTCCATCTTTTGTTTTAATACTCTCCGCTTATAGGAAAAGTCATTAAATTGATTAATCGCGGCGGTGTCATCTGGATGTGTATCTAAATAAAGAGTGAGTTCAACTAGTACAAAGTCTAATTCTTGAAGCTCCAGTAAAAGCTGATAGTATTCTTCTGGTAGCGATTGATTCACGTCAGTAGTCACCGCCCTTTTTTATAAGGATTTTCATAATAGTCATAAAAAACAGGCCATAAAGTCCCTTTTTGTAGTGCTTCTTTTGGTGTGAATTGAGGCAAGTTTGGCGGTTGAAAGCCTAAAAATAAATTAGGAGGAGTAGAATAATATTTTTTTCCGATAGGAGGACAAGGATCGAGAGGACTATGATAGGGTACGAATGATCTCATATATTTATTCATGAATAAACCTCCTTACATGTTCATTACTACGTATTGTATTCAGACATAATGAGCATTTATGACACATATAAAAAAGTAATAAGTACAGGGGGAATGAATGTGGAGAATGTAAAGAATTTAATCGTGTTAGAAGTAAAGAACTTAAAGGAAGCTCTGTATTTTTATGAAGGGATTTTAGGAATCAAGCCTAGTTTAGAAAGACCCCAATTAGATGTAACAGGGGTTTGGTATGATACTGATTCAACGAGAATTAGTTTTGTAATGAATCGTATGTTAGGGGGACGAGAGAAGAGTTTTACGAATTCATGCGCTGGTTTAACATTTTCAATTTCTAACATAGAGAATTTAAAGAAGAGGTTAGTGTTTTATAAAATTGCATATACAGAAAACAAAAGTGAGAAGAGTATTGTAGTACAAGACCCAGATGGATATAAACTTCAAGTGATAGAGAAGGATGAATAAACGGAGGCGATTTAGTGGAGAGGAATTATGAAGAAAGTGCGTTGTTTGAGCATCAATTTTGGCTAAGGGTGCTTACTGATCATTCGCAATTTTTACTTGATGCATTAGCTCCGAAGGAAAAAGAAGATATAAAGAAGGCCACATATTTTCTTGAAACATTTACGAATCTTTTAAATAAAGTTCATAATGTGAATCTCATTGCATTTTCAAAAGAGGCAGAACGAGCCGCAAAGGAAATACGAACGTTTAAATTAAGTATTATACAGAAACAACTCGAGGGAAAAATCACTATTCATTTTACGCCAACTTTCATCAATCATATGGTAAACGAAGTAGAAGAATATATAACGGTGTTAGAATTTTTAAAGAAAGGAGAAGTTCCGCCTGTTTTTCATGAATTACATTACCATCTCGTTTGGTTAACGGATGCGGCTGGTCATGCAGGCTCTATTTCTGGTGGATTAGATCTTGTTGAAAAAAGATTAAAAGAGAAAAGCGAAGATTTTACGAAGCACTTTGAACAATTTTACTTAAAGGCAGTTGAAATGACGGGGTATTTACGGACAGAGCTTCATCATTTTCCTGCATTAAAGAAGTTTACAAAAGATGTTTCACTTGAGTTAAAATTATTTTCGCATTTTCTCCATGAGGTTGAAGAGATGGAGTTATCGAATGAAATATTAAGTGCATTATCTGCTAGAATGGCAGATCATATGGCAAGAGAAGAATGTTATTACTTATTAAAACTAGCTCAATCGTCTGGACTTGAAATGCCAAAATGTAATCCGCTTTAAAGAAAAAAGAGGTCAATTTTATTTGGCCTCTTTTTCTGTTTTATTGTCTCTTTTTATTTTTGCTTGTTCAATACTTGCCTGTAATGTCTCCATAATATTGATGATGTTCGGAGCTGGAGAGATTGTTTCGGTTTTTTCCTGTTGTTCAATTTTATTTTCGATTAATTCGGTAAGGGCTTCTTTATACTCATCTGTATACATCTCTTGTTCAAAAGGATTTGTAAGATGGTGGATTAAATTGATTGCTGCTGTGAGTTCTTGTTTTTGAATCGGATAATTTTCGTTACTTGGTAAGTTAGGTGTATTTGTTATATCGCGAATTTCATTAGGGTAGTGAATAGTTTGTAATATAAGCCCATCTTCAAAGTTACGGATAATAGCTAAATGTTGTTTTTTTCTAATGGAAATATGGATAAGACCAAGTTTATTCGTACGTTCAAGAGCTTCTTTTAATAATAAATACGATTTTTCATGTCCTGAGGTAGGGCCTATAAAATAAGAACGATCGTAGAGAACAGAATCAATTTCGTTATTTTGGACAAAAGATATAATACGAATAGATCTTGGTTCGTGAGCTTTTTGCAACTCAGCTAATTCTTTTTCATCCATAATAATGTACTTATGAGGTGCGTATTCATAGGCTTTTACAATATCTTTATCATTAATTTCTTCATCCGTACAATCAGGAGCAAATTTTTTATATTTAATAGGTGTTAAGCATTCTTTATGAAGACTTAAAAATTTTATATCGTTTTCTTCTACGGCACTGTATAGTTTGATTCCTATATTTAATAGTCCAAGTGAAAGGGCACCTTTCCATACGGTATGCAAATGAAGCCTCTCCTTTCATTCAAAAATGATTATGTATATTATGAGATAGTAAGAAATTTCCTATACGTTTTTTGTTTTTACGGAATGTTAAGCAGGAGGATGTGGGATATAAAATATATTGACAAGCCCTCCAAAATATTTTAATGTGATTGTATAAAATTGTGTATATAAAGGGGAGTAACTTATTACAGTAAAGTCGTCATTACAGGGAGAAACCCTCGGCTTTATTGGCAACGTTTCGTTGTTAGTGAGACCTTTACCAGCAATGGTAAAGGCCCCTTATTGTCTTTTTTAGGACCCTTACCATGTTTGGTAGGGTCCTTTTTGTATACAAAGAGAGGAGATATAAAAATGAAAAAACTTATTAGTAGATTAAGAGTTGTATTTCATGTTCGCCGATTTGTTCCATTCCTATTTGACTTTTTCACTTCAAAAGAGGTTTCAATAAAGAAGAAAATTTTATCTATTGCGTTTTTAGTTGGTTATGTTGCGATGCCGCTCGATTTAATTCCAGACTTCCTGCCGTTTATCGGTATTTTAGATGATATTGGAATTGTGTTATTTATTTTGAACCGAATTGTAAAAATGGCGCCAATTCAATTACAAGAAAAGCATAACGTAAACGTAGGATAGGAGTTAAAAATATGGAGCAAATTATTTTAGATATAATCGAGTTTTTAAAGCAGTTTTCTTATTTTGGAGTTGTGTTAGCATTAACGTTTGAATTTATTCCAGCAGAAGTAGTTTTGCCCATGGTTGGTTATTGGGTGTACGAGGGAGATATGAATTTTTGGCTTGCTGTACTAGCTGGAACCCTGGGCGGAACGACAGGACCTTTAACTTTATATGCACTCGGTTATTACGGCGGTCGTCCTCTATTAATAAAATACGGGAAATACTTCTTCATTAAAGAAGAACAAATTCAAAAAGCAGATGATTTCTTTGAGAAATATGGACCGGTTGTAGCATTTGTTGGACGCTTTGTGCCAGGGGTTCGAACGCTTATTTCTGTTCCGTGTGGTATGGCGAAAATGAACATATGGAAATTTAGTATATATACATTTGTAGCAATGTTCCCGTTAACGACTTTGTATGTTTATTTTGGAATGAAATTAGGTCCGCATTGGGAAAAGGCAGCGGACGTTGTTGGACAATATATGCTACCAATATTAGGAGGCGTTATTCTTATCGTTGCTAGTATCTTTGTCTATAAATATATGAAGAAAAGAAATAAAACGGAATCTATTTAGTCATTTGAATATTTTTTGAAAATAGATGAATAGTACAGGCAAAAGACTCTGAGGGACATACACATATAGGGAATATAAAAGAGAGAGGGGAAACAACTATGTCTTGTGAGTGCTCAGGGTCAGCATTAACTTGTTGTCCAGATAAAAATTATGTACAAGATAAAGTGTGTAGTCCGTGGTCTGCTACTGTAGTTGCAACAGCAATTGATAATGTTCTCTATACAAATAATATTAACCAAAACGTAGTTGGTACTGGTTTTGTTAAATATGATGTTGGACCAGGCCCAATTACTGTAGAAGCACTTGATTCTGCTGGGGGTACAATTGATACACAAACATTAAACCCAGGAACGAGTATTGCTTTTACGTATCGTCGCTTTGATAGTATACAAGTTGTGTTACCTGCAACACCTGCTGGAACGTATCAGGGAGAATTTTGTATTACAACACGTTATCCACTTTCATAGCAGAATAGGAGAGGATCGAAATGGGAATGAGAAGTTCCAGTTTGTCTTGTTGTTCTAATAAAACACTTGTGCAAGACCAAGTATGTACAGACTGGTCTATTACAGGTGCTGGTACTCAAATTGTATATACAAATAATATCACGCAAGAAGTATATGGTTCAGGTTACGTGAAATATGATGTAGGAGCCAACCCGATTACAGTTGATTTTTTAGTAGGTGCAACAGTAGTTGATACAATTACTGTACAACCACAAAGCAGTGGTACTTTCACTGTCCGATATTTTACTACTGTCCGAATTACTACGACAGGAACGACTGTTAATCAAGGAGAGTTTTGTATTACAGTACGTTATCCAATCTCATAAAAAGCATACCATGAACGGTATGCTTTTTATATTAAGGAAATAATGAAATTGGTATTCTATAAGCAACATGTAAATTCGCAACAGTACTTGCCTTCTAAATATAGTGAAGGATTACTTGTTATATTGATAATACTGACCGAGTGTAAGTCTTTTCCTGTGTACGATATTGTATTACCAGGAAACACAGTGAAAATATTGGTTACTGTTCCAACGATTTGAATTGTAATTGTTTCGGTGCTGCTAGTACTATTGTAAACCGAGACAGTACCTGATATAAGTAATATCCCATCACTTTGCCATAGTATCATTGATTGTGATGCATCTTTGGCAGATGGGATGGTGTTATTAGTTATGAGGAAATTCCCTGCAAATTCATTTGTTACTCGCTCGCAATTTGGATTTGGAGGAGGGGGCGGTGGACAAGGGTCTGGACAAATAATAGATAAAGGAGCGAAACAACCGATATTTTTTTTATTCTTCAATACAACCCCTCCTTTTAAGTTGTCTTTTACTACTATTAAATGTAAAAGCATGGCCGATGTGTTAAAAAAAGAAGGAAATATTAAAAATTAAGATTGTCTAATAGGCTTAAACCTTAACTTATCATTAGCGTTATAGAAAAGATTATATGTGAATAGTCATAGGAAAAGAATGATCAGACTCTTTTAGACAAAAGGTGGTTGTATACAATAGTACGAGGAATGTTGGACTTAATTTCTAATTAACTGTATATTTACAAAAATCTAATAAAGTTCATTTGTTATTTAAACGACATTAACATGTATTAGATAAAATAGCCCTTGTAATGAATCAATTATTATGAGGAGGATTCACGTGGACAGAAATGCTTTAAGAAAAGTAAAAGGCCTTATTGGATTATTAATGGTTTTTGTATTAGCGTTCGTATCATTTCCGTGGAGTACATCAGTCAAGGCGGAAGAGAAAAAGCAAGAAAAGGCATCAAGTGAGAAGAAGATAGTTTTTCCAGTTGTAAGTGATGTGCATATTAAAAATAGTGGAACAGATGATACGTTTCGCTGGAAAAGAGCGATCGAACAGTTTAATACATTAGCACCGAAGCAAGATGCATTTGTTATTGTAGGTGATTTCACGGATACAGGATCGGTGCAGCAATATGATCGTTTCATGCAAGTGTACAATGAAAATGCAAATAAAGATGCTGTGCGAATGAATTCTCTTGGTAACCATGATTATTGGAACGGTTTATCTGTAGAAGGTGCGCAGAAGCGTTTCTTAGAAAAAACAGGTATGGAATCAATTTATTATCATAAAGTGGTAAAAGGTTATCACTTCCTTGTTATGTCTCCAGAGAATGGAACAACTCATGGCTATTATTCGGACAAGCAAATTAATTGGTTAAAAGAAGAAATGGCAAAAGCGCAAAAAGATGATCCAGAAAAACCGATTTTTGTATTTTTACATCAACATATTAAAGATACAGTGTACGGTAGTCATGAATGGGGAACACAAGATAGCGCAAAAATTAATGCAGTATTAAAGGAATATCCACAAGTTATTACGTTTTCAGGTCATTCGCATTATCCGTTAGACGATCCAAGATCGATTCATCAAAAAGACTTTACATCAGTTGGTACATCTTCAGTAAGTTATATGGAAGTTGAAGGTGGTAAAGTACAAGGGAATATCCCGCCAGGAGCTAGTACGTTAAGCCAAGGTTTATTAGTAGAAGTAGATGATAAAGAAGTAACGATTAATCGTCGTGATTTCCATACGAATTCTTGGACAGGCGAGCCTTGGAAAATTAAATTACCAGCAAAGAAAGAAACATTTACACATGTAGAAGATCGTGATAAAGAAAAGCCTTACTTTGCTAAGGATGCAAAGCTTGCTGTATCAAATGTAACAGAAAATGCGGCAACAGTAACATTCCCGCAAGCATTGGACAACCTTCTTGTTCACTCTTACCGTGTACAGGCTAGAGATAAGCAAACGGGTGAAATAAAAAATAAATTGTTAGCATTCTCAGAGTTTTATCGTGATCCAGTGCCAAAAGATCTTACGTTTACGCTTGCAGGGTTAGATGGCGGGAAAACATATACACTTGAAGTCGTTGCGATTGATTCATTTGGCAATGAAACCGCGCAGCCGTTAACTGTGGAAATTACTACGAAAAAAGATAATATTGACCCGAATGTGAAAGTACCAAAAGCTGATGTTTTCGATGTAAACTTTGCAGATGGTACATTTAAAGACAATTCACCATTTGGTACAAAAGGTGATGTGAAGGGCAATGTGACTATTGAATATGATAAAGCATTGAAAAAGAATGTTATGAAGTTAAACGGACAATCTAATACATTTGGATACCTTCCATTTTCAGCAGCACAAAAAGAGAAAGTAGCAAATACATTTACGCTAGAAACGGTATTTTCAATGAATCAAATCCGTGGTCAAGGTATTTTGCAAAATACAGAGAGCGGCGGAATTGGATTTGAGTCTACAGGAAGTGGATATGTTGAATTATGGGCTCAAATTGGCGGCAGCTATAAACGTGTTGGAGTTCAATTAGAAGCGAACAAAACGTATCACTTAACAGGAACGTATAACGGAAGTGAAGTGGCAATTTACGTAGATGGTAAAAAAGTAAATAGCCAGCCAGCTACTGGGAAAGTGTATCATCCAAACGTACCATTTGCATTTGGAGCGGATCCTGATAGTAACGGAAATGGTGGTATTCCGTTAAATGGACAAATTGCGCTTGCGAAATTATATAGTAAAGCGTTAAGTTCTTCAGAAGTATTAGCAGCGTACAATGAGTTCTCTAACCGTACGAAGTTAGAGCAAGTAACTGCGTTATTTGAAGAGCTTGGAAAAGTAAAGGAAGTGCTAGCTGGTACGTATGAATTTGGTGATAAACCAGGTCAATATTCAAAGGAAGCATTTCAAGAACTAGAGAAAAGCTATAATAATGCAAAACAAGTGTTTGAAAATGTAGGGAGTACGGGAGAGCAAATCGTTCAAACATATAACGAATTAAAAACAGCTAATGCAACATTTGTACAATCTAAAGTAGTAGAACAACCGAAAACACCGAAAGAAAAATTACAAATCAATATTGAATCTGCAAAAGTAGTAGTGAAAAAAGCGCAAGATGCAAATGTAACGGACGGTTCAGTGAAAGCATTGAGTCAAAAAATTACAGTGGCCGAAGCTGTAGTGAAAGATGTAAAAGTAAAAGATGCACAGGTAGAAACGATGAATCGTACTTTAGAGTATACGATTTCACTTGTTGAAAAAAGCATAAACAAATAAGAGAGAAGAAAAGAAGCTTATCATGATAGGCTTCTTTTTTGTTATACTAAAAGTAGTATAGAATGAAGGAGCGAATAATTTGGAACAGAAAAAGCTAAAAAGAATTCTTGAATATGTATGGATTGCGGTTGTGCTCCTTGTAGGATATTATTTCTTAAAAGAGAAAAGTATTTGGGTTTTATTTTTAATGACTTTCTTATTAGCAGGACTAGGAACGTTATTTATTAACTTTTTCTTTGATAGTTTGAATGCCTGGAAGAATAAAAAGAAGGGAACGAAGTAAAGGAGGGAATATATGCAAAAGTGGAAGCTCATATATCAGGTGATTATTTTCCTATTACTTGTAGGTATTGGAATTGTTAAATACGCAACGCCAATAGGAAATTGGGCATGGTTTACAGCTTGCATTGGCATATTTTTCATTTTACAGTCGTTAACGAAAAAATATAATAGTACAGAAAGATAGCTCGCCGTTTTATCGGCGAGCTATTTTGTTATGCTTTTTTCTTTTCATCATTCGTTTTTTCGGTAGCTAAGTGACTATGCTTTCTAGAGTAGAAGAAATAGAAGCATAAGCCGACTATAAGCCAAACGGCAAAGCTAATCCATGTTGTTTTAGACAAATTGATCATTAAATATAAGCAGCAAAGAATCGCGACAACTGGTAATACAGGTACGAAAGGTGTACGGAATCCACGTTTTAAATCAGGATGTGTTTTTCGTAAAATAAGTACAGCGCAGCAAACGAATGTAAAGGCTGTTAACGTACCGATGTTTACTAAATTCGCTAGCAAATGTAAATCTAAAAGTCCTGCTAATAAAGCAGCAACAACGCCAGTAATCCACGTATTTAATAAAGGGATTTTTACTCTTTTATTTACACGTGCTAGCGCTTTTGGAAGTAGACCGTCACGGCTCATTGCATACGAAACGCGAACTTGTCCATACATAACGACTAAGAGAACGGTTGTCATTCCAGTCATCGCTCCAACAGCGAGTAGTCCTGCAATTGTGTCCTCACCAACGAAATGCAATGCAAATGCAACTGGATCAGAAACGTCTAATTGCGTATAAGGAACCATACCTGTTAAAACGAAAGATACAATCATATATAAAACAGTACAAATAAGAAGAGAACCGATAATACCAATTGGTAAGTCACGCTGCGGTTTTTTCGTTTCTTCTGCAGCGGTTGCGATTGCATCAAATCCTAAGAAGGCGAAGAACACAGTGGCAGCCCCAGTAATAATACCGTCGTATCCGAATGGGATGAACGGTGTCCAATTTTCAGGTTTTACATATTTTGCACCTGCTACGATAAAGGCAATGATAACAGCTAGTTTAATAAGAACCATAATATTATTAATGCGTGCACTTTCACGTATACCAAAACTTAAAAGGCCAGTAATAAGAAGTAAAATGCAGACAGCTGGTAAATCGATGAGACCACCTTTTCCTACGCCGGGGGCCGAGGTGATTATGGCGGGCAGGTGTATATTGAACCCTTGTAGTAATGATTGCAAATAACCAGACCAACCGACAGCTACTGCTGCAACGGCAAGTAAATATTCGAGCATTAAACACCATCCGACGATGAAGGCGACGACTTCTCCGACTGTCATGTATGCGTAAGTATACACACTTCCTGAGACAGGAATAGAAGAAGCAAATTCAGCATAACAAAAGGCTACACAAGCACAAGTAAATGCAGCAATAAGAAATGATAGCATAATACCAGGACCAGAATGTTTTGCTGCAACAATACCTGTTAATACAAAGATCCCTGTCCCAATTACGGCGCCGATCCCTAAAAACGTTAAATCGAGTGCAGTTAATGTTCTATCTAGCTGCTTTGGTGATTCAGTACTAAGCGCTTTTTTTCGTAATAATGACTTCACTTTGGACTCTCCCCCCGTTTTTTCATTTCCATAACTGCGACTATAGTATGAGCCCATTAAAAAAGAGTAAGTAAGTGGAGGTGCAGTTATGGTATGTAGTTTTTTAAAATTGCTGGATTAATCTTAATATAATTCAGAATATTTTGTCAAATAAAAATATGACAAATAAAATGCGGATCAATAGGGGAAACTACTTGCAGAAATGGACGGGGGTTAACGACCCACTGATTAAAGTTAAAGTAGGAGCAGATGCTATGTTATTTTATTTTGAACTTGTCGTCATTTTACTTTGTACGAAATTAGCTGGTGACATTAGTGTGAGACTGGGTCAGCCTTCTGTACTTGGTAAGTTAATTGTTGGTATTATTATCGGTCCGGCTGTACTCGGTATTATTAATAGTTCTGAACTAATTGATGAACTGAGTGAGATTGGTGTTTTGTTACTTATGTTTATGGCAGGACTTGAAACAGATTTAGAAGAGTTAAACCGGAATTTGAAATCTTCATTTGCAGTAGCGGCTGGTGGAATTATTTTTCCTTTCATCGGTGGTTATGTAACAGGATTGCTGTTTGGATTAATACAGTCCCATGCCATTTTTTTAGGGTTATTACTTTGCGCAACATCGGTTAGTATTACGGTCCAGACGCTACGTGATCTAGGAAAAATGAATACGAGAGAAAGTACAACAATTTTAGGTGCTGCCGTATTTGATGATGTCATTGTCGTTATTTTATTGGCATTTGTAATGAGTTTTTTAGGAACACAAGATGTGAATATAACACTTGTCATTGCAAAGAAAATTATTTTCTTTGTAAGTATTGTTTTTATTACTTGGAAAGTCGTTCCTTGGATTATGAAAATGCTTGTACCGCTTCGTGTAACAGAAGCGTTAATTAGCGCGGCTCTTATTATTTGCTTTTCTTTTTCTTATTACAGTGAAATGATGGGAATTGCAGGTATTATTGGAGCATTTGCCGCGGGAATTGCTATTTCTCAAACAGAGTATAAGCATGAAGTGGAACATAAAATTGAACCGATCGCTTATGCAATATTTGTTCCAGTATTCTTCGTAAGTATCGGAATGGAAATTACATTTCAAGGCATTGGAAGCCAGCTTTGGTTCATTATTATTATGACTCTCATTGCGATTTTCACAAAGTTAATCGGATCAGGTTTAGGAGCAAGGCTGACAGGGTTTAACCTCCAATCTTCTATTAGTATTGGCGCGGGGATGGTATCACGTGGTGAAGTAGCGCTTATCATCGCAGCAAATGGACTTACGGCGAATTTATTAGCGAAAGAAAATTTCACAGCGATTGTTATTGTTGTTATATTGACGACGATTATTACACCGCCACTTTTGAAGAAATATTTTGTATAGAGAGGAAGGGCTTATCTGATGTAGGTAAGCTCTTTTTTTATTCCCAAAAGCAATGATCATATAGTATGAAGGGTTTGTAATTATGGTAAAATCTATGTATGTGATATGACAAGGAGAGGGAAGTGTGAAGATTACGAAGGAGAAGGTTATCGGTGTAATCGTACTTATTGCAGTATGTATACCATTTACTGCATGGAAAGAATCAAAAGTGAAAGATTTTCCGGTTTCTATTTTTTCGGAAGAAGCAGATGGTGAGTACGGTCAGAAGCTGAAATATACTGCTTTTTTACCTGATGTTGCTATTTGGATGAACGGTTGGGAAAAGAAGTGGACAGAAGGGGAAAGAACTGTTTATCAAAAAGGGAATCGCATTGTAAATGTGTTTCATCCTCCTGGCGATGATGGTTATTACCTTCTTGAAGCAAGAGAAAATAAGTGAACGCAACCGTAAGAAGTGGAGGTTAAATAGTGAAAGCTTCAACATTACTATTTAAAATTGAAAGTAATATGGATCAATTTTCACCAGCTGAGAAGAAGGTTGCCATGTACATAATGGAGAATGCAGAAATTGTACCGAATTTAACGACGAAAGAAGTGTCAACGAATGCAGGCGCAAGTGAAGCGAGTGTCGTTCGCTTTTGTAAATCGATTGGAATCGGAAGTTTTAAAGCATTTAAGATAGCACTCGTTCGTGAATTAACGATTGCTGATTATAATATTAACGATTTTTCAGTGATGAATACAGAAGATGGACCGTATGATTTATTTAATAAAGTTACTTATGTGAATAAAGCTGCAATTGAGGCGAGTGTTACTGCAATAGATAAGAGGGAACTTGAGAAAGCTGCAGATCTTATTGTAAATGCGAATAAAATTATATTTTACGGAGTAGGCGGATCAGCTACGCCAGCAATGGACGGGGCTTATAAATTTACGCGGCTTGGATTTACAGCGATGATGCTATCTGATTTTCATATGATGTTGCCACTTGTGACGAATTTAAAAGAAGGCGATATATTTGTTGCGATTTCAACATCTGGTCGAACGAAAGATGTGCTTGAAATGGCGCAGTATGCAAAGAGACAAGGTGCAACTGTTATTGGAATTACGAAATTAGATCAATCATCACCCCTATATAAAGAAGCGGATATTCGCCTTTGTATGCCAGATGTAGAACAAGATCATCGTATTGCGAGTATTGCTTCGAGAATGACACAATTGAATATGATCGATGCTTTATATGTGATTACTTTCAATCGAATTGGTAATAAAGTATTGGATCAATTTATGGAGACGCGAGAAGAAGCGTTGCGGTTACGGAAGTTAAAGTAGAAGAAAAGATGAGGAGACTCATCTTTTTTATTATCTTTGACACAAATATGTCATTCTGTGAAATTTTATTTCATAAAATAAGAAAGAGTTATTGATTTTTAGTTTCTTAAAGTTATAATAAAAGTGTGAAATATAATTTCAAAGAGGGTGGCAATATGTTAGAAAATTTATCGACAGAACATCGTAATGAGAAAACAATGAATCTGGATGAAATGAGTATAAAAGAAGTGTTGCAAAGTATGAATGGAGAAGATCGAACTGTTGCGTTAGCAGTTGAAAAAGAGATAGAACAAATTGAAAAGGTTGTACAGACTGTTATTAAATCTTTTGAAGAAGAGGGACGCTTAATTTACATTGGTGCTGGTACGAGTGGTCGTTTAGGTATTCTAGATGCAGTGGAATGTCCGCCGACATTTGGTACGGATGATAAAATGGTGCAAGGATTTATAGCAGGTGGATTGAAAGCGTTTACTAAAGCGGTGGAAGGTGCCGAAGATCGCGAAGAGTTAGCAGAAGAAGATTTAAAAAGTATTGGATTAAATGAGAAAGATACAGTGATTGGAATTGCTGCAAGTGGCAGAACTCCTTACGTAATTGGCGGCTTGAAATACGCACAGAGCGTAGGAGCGAGTACAGCGAGTATTTCTTGTAATAAAAATGCTGAAATAAGTAAATATGCAAAGTTAAATGTGGAAGTAGAGACAGGTGCAGAAATATTAACAGGATCAACGCGTTTAAAAGCTGGTACAGCACAAAAATTAGTGCTGAATATGATTTCAACAGCTTCGATGATTGGTGTAGGAAAAGTATATAAAAACTTAATGGTAGATGTTCAATCCACAAATGAAAAGTTAGTAGAACGGTCAAAACGAATTATTGTGGAAGCAACAGGCGCTAGTTATGAAGTAGCGGCAGAGTATTATGAAAAGGCAGAACGTAACGTAAAAGCTGCCATTGTTATGGTGTTGTTGCAGTGTGAGTATGGGGAAGCACTGGAGAAACTAAAATACGCAAAAGGGTTTGTGAAGAAAGCACTATAAAGTAATAGGGAGGGGGATTCTATTATGAAGAAAGAAGAGAGAATGGCCAAGGAAATTTCGGAGCAACTTGGGGGAATAAAAAATATTCGTAGTATTGCTCATTGTATGACGAGACTACGTTTAACGCTTCATGATGAAAGTAAAGTAAATATGGACCTTTTGAAAAAAGTTGAAGGCGTTATGGGCGTTATAGAAGATGAGACTCTTCAAGTTGTCGTTGGTCCAGGAACAGTAAATAAAGTAGCAGCTGAAATGGAAGGTTTGACAGGACTAAGAATTGGTGAGGTAGCAGATCATCACCTTGAAGATATTGGGCAAGAGATGAAATCAGAGATTAAGAAGAAAAATAATACACCGGTGAAAAACTTTTTACGAAAAATAGGAAGTATTTTCATCCCATTAATTCCGGGGCTTGTTGCGTCAGGAATTATAAACGGGGTTGCTAACTTTGCGAAAAATGCTGGTGCTGATCCAAATGCAACGTGGTTACAAATGTTACTACTCATTGGCGGCGGTATCTTTACATTCTTAGGAATTTTAGTCGGCTGGAATACAGCGAAAGAATTTGGCGGGACACCGGTTCTTGGGGCAATTGCTGGTATTTTAATTTTCAACCCGGCGATGGCAAACGTAAAATTGTTTGGTGAAGCATTAGTGCCCGGACGGGGCGGATTGTTTGCGGTTATTTTTGCAGCATGGCTTATGGTTGTAGTGGAAAGACAAGTTCGAAAAGCAGTGCCAAATGCAGTTGATATTATCGTGACACCACTCATTACTGTACTAGTTGTAAGTATCGTAACGATGTTAGCCATTCAGCCATTAGCAGGTTTCTTATCAGATGGTATTACGAGCGGAATTAATGCTATTTTAAATATTGGCGGAGCATTTGCTGGCGCAGTACTTGCGGGAACATTTTTACCTCTCGTTATGGTCGGATTGCATCACGGTTTAACACCAATTCATATGGAATTTATTAATCAAACACACGTAACACCTTTATTACCAGTGCTCGCAATGGCTGGTGCTGGCCAAGTGGGCGCAGCAATTGCGATTTATGTGAAAACAAAAAACAAACGACTTCGTAACGTAATTAAAGGTGGATTGCCAGTTGGCTTTTTAGGAATTGGTGAGCCGTTATTATACGGGGTGACATTACCACTTGGGAAACCGTTTATTACTGCTTGTTTAGGAGCGGCTGTCGGTGGTGCATTCCAAGCAGTTATGCAGACAGCTTCTCTTGGAATTGGCGTATCAGGGCTATCTTTAATTCCGTTAATTGCTGACAATAAATATTTACTCTATTTCTTAGGTTTAGTAATTGCATATGCTTTCGGATTTATCTTTACGTACTTCTTCGGATTTAAAGAAGAAATGGCAGAAAACATATAGAGAAAGGGATTCCTTTCTCTTTTTCTATTAATAAAAAGGGAGATTTATATGATCGGAGTTTCCATTTATCTTTCAAAAGAACGAGTAGAGAAACAAGAAGAGTGGCTAAAAGTAGCGAAGGAAAATGGGTTTACATCTATTTTTACATCACTGCACATTCCAGAAGATGATCCAAATACGTATAAAGAGTTAATTCAAATATTAGGGAAACAAGCTCTTGCACATGAAATGGAGTTAATGGTTGATGTTTCTCCAAAATCGTTACATCATTTAGGGCTAACATATGAAAATGTGGAAGAACTATTGGACTGGGGCATTACCGGTTTAAGAATGGATTACGGCATTGCGCCAAAAGAAATTGCAAGCGTATCTCATAAGATGAAAGTAGCTTTAAATGCGAGTACGATTACAAAGCCATTTTGGAAAGAATTATTTGCAGAACATATAAGAGTAGAGAATGTAGAAGCGTGGCATAATTTTTATCCACGTCCAGAGACGGGACTAGCAAAGTCCTTCTTACAAAAACAAAATCAATATTTACAGAAGTGCGGAATAAAAACGATGGCATTTATTCCAGGAGACGCGGAAAAACGTGGTCCGTTATATGAAGGGTTACCAACGTTAGAAAAACATCGCAATATGCGCCCGCTTGAAGCGTATTTAGAACTTGTTCAAGATTGTGGTGTTGATAAAGTATTGATTGGAGATATAAGCGCAAGTTTGGAAAGTATGCAAGAAGTAGCTAGTGCGAGTAGAGGGATTATTCCATTGCGTTACAAATCATTTATAACTGATAAAGAAGTATTAAAAGTGGTGGAGCAAGTGCATACAAATAGACTAGATCCGGCTCGTGATGTTATTCGATCTGTAGAATCAAGGGAAAGAAACAGAGTGGTTTTACAGCCGATGCATACAATTGTAAGAAAGAAAGGCAGCATTACAATTGATAATGAATTGTACGGTAGATATGCAGGGGAGATGCAAGTTGCTACACATGATTTACCTGTAGATGAGAAAGTGAATGTTGTTGGAATGGTTGTGGAAGAGGACGTTTCTTTACTGCCTTATATTGGTGCTGGAAAAATGTTTCAACTTTTTCTATGCGATAGAATAAAAGCTTGAATTAGCGCTATTTTGTAAGAAAACATTATCCGTAAAACGGATAATGTTTTTTGTTTTCTTTAAAAAAGTATTTGACGAATGAAATAAAATACCGTATTGTTTTGACTTGTAAATAAAAGTTCACCATAACAAAACAAAAAGGAGAGTTCAAAATGAATCAATATATTGGGAATTTAATTATTCGTATCGTGTTAGGAGTTACGTTCTTTGCACACGGTTTAGCAAAGTTTCAATCAGGTATCGATAATGTAGCAGGATGGTTTACAAGCATCGGTTTACCAGGTGGCCTTGCATACGGCGTAGCAACTGTAGAATTAGTTGGTGGTATATTATTAATTATCGGTTTAGGTGTACGATATGTAGGATTGTTATTCGCTCTTATTTTAGCTGGAGCTATCGTAAAGGTAAATGGAGCAGCAGGTTTATTAGGAGATGGAAAGAATCCAGGATATGAATTAGATCTTGCATTATTATCAATGGGTGCGTATTTATTCGTAGTAAAAGCAGAAGGATATGTAGATCGTTTCTTAAAAGAGAAAGTAATGAAAACGAAGTAAATTTTATTTATAAATTGTTGACTTGAAGAATTATTGTAACTATAATGATTACAACTAATGAATTACGAATGAAACAATTTAAATATTTTTTTACACAAGATGTAACCGCATTGGTTACGTCTTGTGTAAAAATAAATAAACGGGAGGAAGTAATATGCCTAAATCAAATTTAGAAATTATTCAAAGCACGTATGAAGGATCAGCTTCTTCGAATGCAAAGCATTTAGCAGAAGCCCTCTCTGAAAAAGTGGAATGGACAGAGGCAGAAGGTTTCCCGTACGGCGGAACATATAAAGGCGTGGAAGCTATAATGAAAAATGTATTTAGCCGTTTAGGATCAGAATGGGATGATTATAAAGCAAGTGTAAATACATATCATGAAGTAAACGGAAAAGATGTAATTATTGCTGAAGGTATGTATTCTGGAGTTTATAAAGAAACAGGAAAATCATTTGAAGCAGAATTTGTTCATGTATGGCAGCTTGAAAATGGAAAAATCGTGAAGTTTAAGCAGTATGTAGATAGTCATATTGTTAGGGAAGCGATGAAGAGCTAATGCTTTTTAAATGGATTGTAGGTATATGTATTACCATTATGGTAATCATCTCTTCTATAGTTGGCGGAAAGAAATTGCTTGCATATGTGGAAAAAGAAAATACAAATATTCAAACCGAGCGAGCGGCAAACGAAAAAGAGAAAAAAGCTGCAGAAGAAGCTCCGCAAATTAGTGAAGGTGAAATTATTTCTACTATGCATAAAATGGTCCACCAAAAGGTAAAATCCTCTGAAAAATGGGGATTTGTAGAAATGTCAAAAAAGGAAATTTCTAATGTAAAAAGAGATATTGAAAATAGTACAGGTTTTCAATATAAAGTGAAGTTATTTTCTATTATAAATAGATGGGAAAAAGGAGATTTTTCTCAAACCGTTGAGGAACATAACTTTTTATGGAGCCTTCAAGGTGGGGATACTGGCAAGGCGACGGAACGTTTATCGCCAGAAGAGGAAAAACAGTATATAAAAGAAATGAAGAGTAAATAAAAACATCGCCACTTGGATGACGATGTTTTTTCATTAAGAATGTTTTCGCATTAAAGCTCTAGTTGGCTGAACAGCGACAGTTTTGAAATGAGAAAATAAATAACATCCTGTTACAACGACAATTGTTCCTAAAATTTGTATCCACGTTAATTCTTCTCCGAGGAATATGAATGCTAAAATGGCTGTGAAAATTGGATTGAAGTTTAGAAAAATACCTGATGTAGTTGCACCTAATTTTTGTACACCAATATTCCAAAATACCATACAAAGAACTGTCGAAATAAGCCCGGTATATAAAAGTGATGTGATGAAAGAAGTATTTATATTTGAAACAGTGAAGCTACCTATGTTAAACGGTAGTAATAAAATAACGCCGAAAATACCAGAGTACAACGTTGCCATAAGTGGTGTAGTTGTTTTTGTTGCCCATTTACTACAAACAGAATAGATTCCCCAAATACAGACTGCTGCAATCATCCATAAATCGCCACTATTAAAATGTAGTGAAAATAAAAGCGAGAAATCACCTTTTAATAGGACGAGGATAACCCCGAAGAATGAAAGAATCATGGATAGGATTTGAAGTGTATTTACTTTTTCTTTTAGAAATAATACTGAAAATAATGCGATTGAAATTGCATTCAAAGTAGAGATAAGACCTACATTCGTAGCGGATGTTTTTTCTAATGCTAAAAATTGAAAGATGTTAAAAAGAGCGACCCCTGAAATTCCCATCAATATTAAAGGAAGTATTGCGGTACGTGGTGGAAGGATTTTCTTTTCTTTAAACCACACCATTGGTAATAAACAAACAATCGCAATCATCCATCTTAAATTTGTCAGTGTCATCGGCGATGCATGATCGACGAGTGATTTTCCAACGACAAAATTTCCTCCCCATAATAAGCTCGTTAGTAATAGTAAAAAGACGTAAAAATAAGGCATGCTAAAATCCCCTTTTTTATAATCAATACGAATTGTAAATAATTTTAGCATTTTTCTTTATTGTATAATATATTCTTTTGTATAATGGTAAAAACTCGATAAAATATTTATCTGTGAATGATATTTACGGAATGATATTCAGTTTTGCGTAAGGTATAAGGTGTTTTTTCGAATAATCATCGGTAAGAAAAAAGGGGGAGTTGTAATGGAGTCGTCTGTTATTAAAGTGTTGGATGATTTGGATGTACAAATTTTAGATATATTGCAGAAGGAGTCACAAGTAAGTAATGCAGAGCTGGCACGTCGCGTTAATTTATCACCGGCTGCGATGCATGCAAGAATAAAAAGGTTAGATGGGGAAGGTTTCATTGATAAGCAAGTTGCGATTTTAAATCAAGAAAAGCTTGGGTTTGATTTATTATGTTTTATTTTTATGAGTACGAATATTCATCAATTTGACAAGTTGGAAGTGTTGGAGAAAGAATTAGAATCGATGCCGGAAGTGTTAGAATGTCACTGTTTAACAGGAGAGTACGATTATTTATTAAAGGTTGCAAATCGTGATCGTAAAGAACTGGAGCAGTTTATTAGAAAGCTGAATAAGCTTGGTATTACAAGGATACAGACAAGTTTAGCACTTCGTGAAATTAAATATTCGACGGTATTGCCGATACGAAATGAGGAACCAAGCATCAATTAGATTGCTTGGTTTTTTGTTTGCATAAAGTGATTGACGAGGAGAAAAGAGAGCTGTATTATTATATAAAATTATGAATTAAAATTCATTTAAAGTTATAAATATTAATATCGAGGGCAAGGGGATGTAATATGAAAATCTGTAATGCGGTGACGAGTGATGTGAAAGAAATTTATAATCTTATTGAGGTTTATGCAAAAGAGGGAGTTGTTTTACCACGTTCTCTTTTGTCTCTTTATCAATATTTGCAATGTTTATATGTTATGAAAGAAGACGAGAGAATTGTTGGAGTTGCTGGATTACATGTATTAGGGGAAGATCTTGCAGAAATACGATCATTAGTAGTTTCGCATACATATGCAGGGAAAGGGATAGGGCGTATGCTCGTAAATCATGTAATGGAGGAAGCTACGAAAATAAATGTAAGAAGAGTAATTTCCTTAACATATGAAACAGTATTTTTTCAAAAGTGTGGATTTGATTTTGTAAATAAAGAAACGTTGCCAGAGAAAGTATGGATTGATTGTAGACATTGCCCAAAGGTGGATTATTGTGATGAAGTGGCGATGGTGCGGTATGTTGGATAAAAAATTTATAGAGAAAAAGTTCCCACTATTATTTACATATATAGTGGGAATATATATTTCCATAAGAAATGGACAGGTTATTAAGAATTTGAATTCTTTTGTCTCACGGCAAAATTATAAAGTGGATCTTTAAGTTCATAGTTATACGTTAAACCGTCGACAATTCCTACAACTTTATCATTATCATAAAGATCGAGCATAAATTGTGCCATTTGTTTTGCAGTGTGGAATTTTGGTACAACATTATCGTATTGGAATTCATCAATATCAAATGAACGTTTCGCAAATTCTGTTTCAGTTGCAGCAGGAGCTAAAACTTTTGCTTGCAGTTTTGCGCCTTGTTCTTTCAGTTCGTGAGACAGCCCTTCTGTAAAGGCACTTACATAAAATTTCGTAGCGCAATACGTAATAGCATCAGCAACAATCGTGTATCCGCCGCCCGATGAAACGTTAATAAGCTGTGTTCCATCAACCATTGAATAATCTCGAACGAAAAGAGAAGAGAGTATTGTTAGTGCTTCTATATTGACATGCAACATCGTCTCGATTTTATTTAAATTTTGTTCAGCAATTGAGGCGAAATTACCAAAACCTGCGTTGTTAATCCACGTTTCAATTTGAAAAGCTTGTAGGCTTTCATAAAGTTTATAAACATCTTCAGTAACAGATAAATCAGTTCTTCGAATGACAACATCCAACTCAGGATGCATTTCGTTAATTTTCAATTTTAATCCGTTTAATTCTTCTTGTCTTCGAGCTACAAGTACTAAATTTTTTCCGCGAGATGCAAATGCTAAAGCTGCTTCATAACCAATTCCGGAACTTGCGCCAGTAATAACCGTGTATTTCATATAAAATCCCCCTAAATTCAAATTCATTTATGGTTAGATTGTATTTGTTAGAGTATACTCTAAGTCAAATGTTTTTTATAAATTTGATACGGTCATAAAATATATAAGGGTAAGCATGTGAAGGGAGTTTTAGTATGTACACAATTAGCGAGGTAGCAAAGTTATTAGGCATGAGCACACATACACTACGTTATTATGAAAAGGAAAATATATTAATTGCAAATCGTGATACAAATGGAAATCGACTTTACGAAGAGTCACATATAAAGTGGTTGCAGTTTGTAATGAAATTAAAACAAACGCAAATGCCAATAGCGAAAATAAGAGAATACGCTAGATTATATACAGAAGGGGAGCATACAACAGAAGCTCGTTTACAACTCCTAGAAGATCATAGGAAATCTATTCAGATTCAAAGAGAAAACTTAGAAGTTACAGAGAAGATGCTTGAGAATAAAATTAGTGCATACAAAAACTCATTGGAAAATAAATAGATGGTTGATCTATGAGTATTTCATCATAGTGTGCGGACAAATTACAAAGAGCAGCTAGCAAAAGCTAACTGCTCCATTCAAGGGATCTCTCCAAGGGGGAGTGGAGAAAATATTATGTTACTAGCAGTATTGACAGATTATTGAGAAATATACAAATCGGATGAAAGAAATTTTAAATAAACTTTCGGCATTGACAGTTTTTAAAATGTTCATGTACAATATATATGAATGACATTCAGTCATTTTTGTATGGAATGATGTAGTTAGCTTAGAAATGGAACAAATACAAAGGTAAATGAGGATGATAGTTGTTTTTATATAGTAATAATGAAAGAGTATATTTTTTTAAAATAAAAATGACTGATAGTCAGTCATAAGAGGTGAGAGGTATGAAAAATAGAGCTTGGTTATATGTCATATTAACATGTATCTTTGAAATTTTTTGGGTGTTTGGTTTTAATACAGCCGATACTTGGTGGCATTGGATTATCATTTTAGGAGTTATCGCTGTTGATTTTCACTTCCTTTCTAAAGCGTGTGAACATCTTGCAACAGGGACTGTATATGCTGTTTTCGCCGGAGCTGGTACGGTAGGTACTTTCTTAATGGATGTATTTCTTTTCGGTGGAAGTTTCAGCGCAGGCAAACTATTCTTCATTCTTATGGTAGTAGCCGGCGTTATCGGTTTAAAGTTAGCTGATAATAAAGAAGAAACTGTGGAAGGAGCTGCTTAAAGATGGGTTGGTTTTTCGTATTTTGTGCTGCAATTAGTGAAATAGTCGGTGTGATAGGACTTAAAATGTATAGTAAAGATAAAACATTAGCCAATGGTGCGATTTATATAGGTGGGTTTGCTACATCCTTCGCATTCTTGTATACATCTTTCTTATTTTTACAAGTCAGTGTCGCGTATGCGGTTTGGATCGGTATTGGAACAGCAGGTGCAGTTTTATTAAACATGTTCTTGTTTGGTGAGTCGAAAAGTAAAGCGCGTATTATTAGTGTGTTTCTTATTGTATGTGGAGTGACAGGATTAAAGGCACTTTCTTAAAGATATATTGTATTTTTATCTCCTAATTGTTTATTAGGAGATTTTATTATAAAAAAATGACGTCCTCTTAGAGTTCACTATCATTGACAGTACAATCAATTATCTTATAAAATGAGTGACAGTCATTCAATATGCGTGTGAAAGGGTTTAGATGATGAATAAAAAAGAGAAAATTGTCTATGCAGCTATTGAAGTGTTTCAGGAAAAGGGCGTCGAAAAAACGAAGATTTCTGATATCGTGAAATTAGCTGGCATTGCGCAAGGAACTTTCTATTTATATTTTCCTTCTAAGCTATCTGTTATGCCTGCAATAGCAGAAGTGATGGTTGAAAAGATGATACTTGCAGTGAAAGAGAAAGTACAAAAAGATGTACCTTTTTCAAATAAAGTGGCACAAGTAATCGATGCGGTGTTTCACTTTATAGAGGAATACCGTGAAATACAAGCTTTAATGTATGCGGGTCTTGCATCTACAGAACATATAAAAGAGTGGGAAGCTGTGTATGAGCCTCTTTATATGTGGTTAAGCGAATTTTTAAGTGAGGCGAAAGAAGCTGGTGAAATTCGTGATTCGGTTCACGCAGAACGAACAGCGAAGTTATTTATCGCTCTTGTTGAATCAGCAGCGGAACAAGTTTATTTATATGATCATAAAGATGATGAGCAAGTCGAGCTACAAAAGGCAGAAGTACTAGATTTTTTAACACATGCACTACATATAAAGAAGTAGTAAGATGAACCTGTCTGAAAAGGTAGGTTCATTTTTGAGGAAAACTGAATGATAGTCATTCACCTAATGCTTATGTATGTGTGGAAGGATAGAGTGAAATTCTAATGAGTGGAGGCATCTTCACTCATTACTAGCCTGCAAAGAGCAGGATAAAGAAAAAGCTTCTTGGGCATTATTTTTTGAGAGGAACTTACGGGAAGAGGTGTTAAAAAGTGAAGAAACCGATAAAAGAACAAAAGATGGTATTGGTCATTCTTTTGAGTAATATATTTATCGCTTTTCTAGGGATTGGATTAATCATTCCGGTTATGCCGTCCTTTATGAATGATATGCATTTAACAGGGAAGACGATGGGATATCTCGTTGCAGTATTTGCAATGGCTCAGCTCATTACTTCACCTATTACAGGCCGGTGGGTTGACCTTTACGGTAGGAAGAAAATGATAATCATTGGATTATTTATTTTTGGTGTTTCAGAGCTTCTTTTTGGATTAGGAAAAGATGTATGGATGCTTTATGTAGCGAGGGTATTAGGCGGAATTAGTGCGGCGTTTATTATGCCTGGTGTTACGGCATATGTTGCGGATATTACATCTATGGAAGAACGTCCAAAGGCGATGGGATATTTATCAGCGGCTATTAGTACCGGCTTTATTATAGGGCCTGGAATCGGCGGATTTATTGCAGAATACGGTATACGTGTGCCGTTCTTTGTGGCCGCAGTAATTGCCTTTTTTGCATGTGTAATTTCAATTTTTATTTTAAAAGAACCGTTAACGAAAGAAGAACTTGCGGAGATTTCTGCTAATACGAAGGAATCAAGTTTTATTGGTGATTTAAAGAAATCATTACATCCAATGTATGCAATTGCATTTATTATCGTATTTGTACTCGCATTCGGATTATCAGCATATGAAACAGTGTTTAGCTTGTTCTCTGATCATAAATTTGGTTTCTCACCGAAAGATATTGCAGCAATTATTATAATTAGCTCGATCTTTGGGGTAGTTGTACAGGTATTTATGTTTGGCAAATTGGTAGACATGTTCGGTGAAAAAGTATTAATCCAAATATGTTTAATTATAGGTGCAATATTAGCATTCGTCTCAACTGTAGTCTCTAATTATTGGATCGTACTTCTCGTTACTTGCTTTATTTTCCTAGCATTTGATTTACTGCGTCCGGCATTAACGACGTTTTTATCAAAAGCAGCTGGAAAAGAACAAGGATTCGTTGCTGGTATGAACTCGACTTATACGAGTTTAGGTAATATTGCAGGACCAGCGATGGGCGGGATATTATTTGATATGAATATTCATTATCCATATGCATTTTCAGGCGTTGTTTTAATAGTTGGTCTCGGCATTACATTTATGTGGAGAGAGAAGCAGTTGGCTGAAAGTTTTGCGAAGTAATAAAACCCCTTACGACGGTAAGGGGTTTTTTGTTTTATCCTGTAAAATCCCAATTAAAGTTTCATTTTATAGACTTAATCCAAACCGCTTTAACTCAATAAATATCCCCTCTAATTGCTTTCCTTTATCCGTTAATGTGTATTCTACACGAGGCGGAACTTCTGGATATACTTTTCTCGTTATAATACCTTGTGTTTCTAACTCTTTTAGTCGAAGCGATAATGTTTTTGGACTAATGCCATCCATTGATTTTTGTAAATCACTAAAGCGTAATGTTCCTTCGATAAGAAGATCACGAATGATTAAAAACGTCCATTTTGTACTAATTACATCAAGCGTTTTAGCGATAGGACAAGGTATGCCAGGTAAACCTTTCGTTAATTCAATTGGATCTATATTGTTCATGGAACTAGCCTCCATAAAATTTTTTTGGATGAATTTGCTTTATAGTATCACAAAACTATACTTTTGGTAACTATATGAAAAAAATATCACTACTTCCATAAAGGAAGTTATTGCATATACAATAGCAATACGAAACAAAGAGGATTTATATAAGGAGGTGGTGATTTCCATGGGGATAAAAAAGTTATTTGGATTTCTTAGTTTGTTTGTTATTTGTATTGTGCTTGTAGCATGTGGTGTGGAACAAAAAACTGAAGTCCAGTTATTAAAAGAAATGCCAAAGCCAAAAGCAATGACAATTGATCCCTCAATAAGTAAAAAAGAAGCGACAGAAATGGTTCATGCGGCGCAGCGTTTTTATGCATTTTGGGATACAGGTAAGGAGGAAATTATTCCGCAGACTGTTACTGAAAATTTTTTCGATAATACATTGCCGAAAGGGCGACCACAAGGCATTGAAGGATTAAAGTTTGCAGCGCAAAATTTTCGTAAAGTTGTGCCTGATATACATTGCGAGATTGAAGACTTATTGGTTGTTGGTGATAAAGTAACAGCCCGTCTTTCTTTTACAGGAACGCATAATGGTAAGAAAATTAATTTTTTTGCAATTGATATTTTACATGTGAAAGACGGAAAGATAACGGAGGATTGGCATTTAGAAGATAATCTTACACTACAGCAGCAACTCGGCTTAATAGCTAAAGAGTAGATCATATAGGGGAGAGAAAAGTAATGAAAAATATATTTATTATAAATGGACATGAAAAATACGGTACAAAGGAAGGACGATTAAATAAAACGTTAGTAGATTATATGGTTACTCTATTAGGCGAGAATCATTATGTGAAAACAACAACGATTCAAGATGGTTACAATATTAAAGAAGAACAGGATAAATTTTTATGGGCCGATGTTGTAATTTATCAAACACCAATTTATTGGTTTAGCGTTCCGGGTTTATTTAAAACGTATATGGATGAAGTGTATGAATACGGTTTGTTCTTTAAAGGTGCAGATGAATATGGAACAGGTGGTTTATTAAAAGAGAAATCGTATATGTTCTCTACAACTTGGAATGCACCTGAAAATTCATTTGGAGATAAGACGAAGTTCTTTGAAGGGGAAAGTCTAGAATCAACGCTTAGTCATTTACACCGCGTGCAGAAGTTTCTTGGTATGAGCCCGTTAAAGAGTTTTGCTTGTTATGATGTGGTGAAGAATCCGGATATTGAGAAGTTTTTAGTAAACTTGAAAGATCACTTAGATGGAGTAATTAAATAATAGTTTATATTTGTATGTGAAGAAGGTACTACTAAGGATGTAGTACCTTCTCCTTTTATAAAAAATCATACTTTAATACGTGGATGGTTGTATCCATAACTTCGCAAAATTTGCCCAACCGAATGAATCAATTGTTACGTTTTTTAAAGAAGAAGGGTATGTTTTTCTTTTTAAAACGTGATAGTTAAATAAAATGATGTGTTCTGCTTGTAAAAACTCTTCAATCTCATACATGAGTTCATAACGCTTTTCTTTATTTTCTTCTAGTAAAAATGTATCTAGCAAACAGTTAATTTGTTTTTCGTAGTGTGGGTCCATGAACCGATTTACGAAGCAACTTTTATTTTTAAATACATTTAAGAATGCAATTTCATGATTGGCAGCAAACACTTCTCCCATGAAAATAATATCGGCATGTTTATCAATAGAGCGATCCATATAATCTGAAACGGGAAATGGGTGAAGCGCTACTTGTATACCTAAACTTTCACATCGTTCTTTTAAGAAATATGCATCATTTGCACTATCTTTAAATGCGAAGAAGTAAATATGTAGTGTTTCTCCATTATAGGTGCTCTTTTTTAAATACTCTTTCGCTTTTTCTAAAGAGTAAGATCTTTTAGAAGCTTGGCTACTTCTTTCAGGGAAAAAGCTTGATGCAGCAATTGTTCGTCTACCCTCTATGCTACGAAGTATCGTTTCAACATCATATAGTTCTCTCCAAGCTTTTCGAAAGTAAATGTCATGGTGGGGACCAGGTTTTGTAAAGTTAAAGCCAGCATAAATGCAGCCTATTTCTTCTACTTGTATGTCGTACCTTTCATTTTCTTCTTCGTTTGGTAGTTCATAATCAGCATCTATTTGCACATGGTCAGGAATACCCCAAAATTCAATACGGTCTAATAACGCGCGCTCTTTAAAATAATGGTTGAACGCTTCGAGTACGATATTATCTTCAGAGTAATGAGCAAGTTTGAAAGGTCCGGTACCTATATAATGATGATTTTGAATACTCGTATCACGCGGTAAAATTGCGAGCTGCATAGAACTTACATAGTGTAAGAAAAATAAATTTGGTTTTGCTAAATGGAATTGAATTTGCAGTGGTGATGGTGTTTCAATTTGAATAATTTCTTCTGTTAACCATTCAAAAGGAGATTGAACTTGCTTTAGTCTTTCAAATGAAAATTGTACATCTTTAGAAGTTAAAATTGTTTCGTTATGAAAATATATATCTTTTCGTAAATAAAAGGTCCACGTAAGTCCATCTTCACTTAATTCCCACGTATGCGCAATGTGAGGCTCCATTTTTTCAGTAACATCGTTATAGACGACTAACGTATCAAAAATTTGACTCGTAAGATGGCTCTCTGTAGTTACAGCCACAAAAGCCGGATCTAATGGGAATATCTTTCTCGATATAGGAATCTTTAATACGTCGTACATATCGTTTGAAGGTTCGTATCCAAAATGATGATGTAGTTTATTTTCTATCTTTTTTTGAAGTGCAAGGGGGAGGGGTTCTTTTAAAAGAAGAAAGATATCTTTTAATTTTTCTTGCGCTAACAGTTCATCTGTATAGGACTCAATCGCTTCTACGAAATTATGTATAAATAGAATTTCCGTTTTATTTCCGCGGCCTCGCCCTGGAGTCCAGCTAATTAATTGCTCCTCGCTCATTTTCTTTAATAAAATCTTTACATTTTTCGTACTACAATATAAAACATCCGCTAATTCTTGTAAGCTATTTCGCATATGTTGTTGATCTTGTGCATGTAGTCTTAGTCTAATGTAATAGTCCATAATTTTCATATATACACTTCCTTCTATCATAAAAGGGGAAACTCTTTAGAATATTCTAACCTTTTTCTTCCTTTTTTTCAAAGTAAAATAAGTAAGCATAAGGAGGGGGAAACAATGGGATTTTGGAGTATGCATCGAAATATAAAAATTAGAATTATAACTTCGTTTTTAACACGTACTGTGTCCACAATGATTTTTCCATTTATGGCGATTTATTTTTCAATAAAGTTAGGTAGTGCGATTGCTGGTGCGTTACTACTTATTAATGTCATAGCTTCGTTAGTAATTGGTTTATACGGTGGATATGTTGGGGATCGGCTTGGGCGTAAAAAGGTTATGATTATCGGTCAAAGTATACAAGTCATTTCCATTGCTTGTATGGGAGTTGCGAATTCGGATTACGTTGACTCACCATGGCTAACATTTGTGTTTATGTTAGTGAATAGTTTAGGCTCTGGACTTATGAATCCTGCGACAGAGGCGATGTTAATTGATGTGAGTACACCTGAAAATCGAAAAGTAATGTATAGCATTAATTATTGGGCTATTAATTTATCCATTGCGATTGGAGCAATATTTGGTGGATTACTATTTGAAAACTATAGATTACAATTGTTTATCATATTAACGCTTGTTGCAATTATTACTTTATATGTGATGGCTGTGTATATGGAAGAAGTGTATGTAGCACGAAAAACGGTGGAGAAGAAAAATGTATTAAAAGGTATGGCAGATAGTTATAAAGTCGTGATGAAAGATAAAGCATTTTTAATTTTTTGTGCAGCGAGTATATGTACATTGTCTTTAGAGTTTCAAATTAATAATTATTTAGGTGTTCGCTTGCAGAAGGAATTTGAAACGGTGCACTTTTTATTCGGGAATGGTATTACGTTTGATTTAACAGGGATTCGCATGCTGAGCTGGATTTCTGCAGAGAATACAATTTTAGTTGTGTTATGTTCAGCACTTCTTATTAAAATGCTGAAAAGCTTCAACGATTTGAAAATCTTATATGTAGGTTTATTCATTTATACAATTGGATTTACAATACTCGGAACGAGCAATAGCTTATGGATTTTATTAATTGCAGGGCTTTTCCAAACGGTAGGTGAGATGATGTATGTGCCAGTGCGTCAATCTATTATGGCAGATATGGTGCCAAATGAGGCAAGAGGTTCTTATATGGCGATTAACGGAATGGTCTTTCAAGTGGCAAAAATGAACGGGGCATTAGGTGTTATGCTAGGTTCATTTATTGCATCTTGGGGCATGAGTGCTCTGTACTTTATCGTTGGTATGAGCAGTATTTTACTATTTATGAAAGCGATAGGGAAAGAGAAGTATGAGGATGAGAGAAATGTTTCTCAAATTGGATGAAACTATATAAAAGCGAACCAGCTATACTGGGATTCGCTTTTTATATAATTTTTAGAACGGATCAACTTCAGCTAAATTTGGAGTGGTATTCGGCTGTAGCAAAAGATTTTTTAATGTGCCTACTTCAGAAAGCGCTACTAATATGTAGCCACTAATCAGTACAATTAGCCCAATAACGCGTAACGTTTGTAAGCTCACTTCATTATTATTCGTTTCCGTTGGATTTGGGGGCGTTGAAGGTGGATTGTTATTCATAAATAAGGCTCCCATCTTTTGTATTTATATATGTGCGAAATCATTATTTAACTTATGGATAGGAATTATATAGTCATTTTCACTATATGAGAAATGCCTATGAAAAGTGATAAGGAATTTTTGGGCGAGAAAAGGGGGGAATCCAAAAGATTATTAAAACTGAACTTTTGGATTCCCCCCTTTTTTATTTATCCTGCTATTTGTGGTGGTCGGATTTCCTGTAAACGACCAGTTGATTCATTATTTTCATGTAAATACAAGGTTAGTTAACCAAAGTAGTTATCCTAATATACGCAACGATTCTTCAATAAACGCTGGGATGTCCTCTGGCTGTCTACTTGTTACTAGCTGATTTTGACATACGACAACCTCTTTGTCATGAAAGTTCCCGCCGGCATTTTTCAAATCGACTTCAATAGATTTATATCCAGTTACATCGCGTCCTTCAAGTGTTTGTGCAGTGATGAGTAGCTGAGGTCCGTGACAAATAGCGAAAACAGGTTTTTCCGCATCCATAAATGCTTTACTAAAGCGAACAAAACGTTCATCTGCACGAAGTATATCTGGGGAGAACCCGCCTGGTATGAAGAGGGCATCAAAGTTCTCTGGAGAAACATCATTAATACTTTTATCGATTACGACTTCACTTTTTCCTTGTTTACCGTGTACCGTTTTCCCTTTTTCAGTTTCAATAGTTGTTAATTTATATCCCTTTTGTTTAAAAGCTCCTACTGGCTCTGTGTATTCTGTATCCTCGAAATAATCCGTTATTAAAATAGCAATTTTTTTACTCATTCTAATCCGCTCCTTACATTATATCATCGGTTCCAAAATCTTCCTTGGGCAATACTTTCTATAAATGATTCAATTGAAGTGTTTGTTAAGTTGTAAACTCCTGCTCCATCCAGTTTAATCTTACTATGGTCCAAAGCATGAGGATTACTAAGGACATGAGCTATCGGTTTAAAATGTTTAAAAGTAGTTTCTGCAAATTCTAAAACAGGGGGTTGAATGACAGACTCACTACTAAACACTAATACTGCATCAAAAAGGGAGGAGTCTGTTGTTGTATAAGTATCAGTTACTTTAATGGAATCATTGAACTGATAAATTTTATTATCTATGATGCTATAGTTAATACGATGCTGTGCAAAAGCTTGAATCCATTCGGACAGAAGGGAGACACTTGGGTCACCATTTAATAGAATTGCAACATTTTTGGAGTCAGCTTTAAAAATAGTGTTAGACATACTTAGTGCAGGTGATTTTGCATCTGAATTTACTTCGTGATTTTCCTTAGGTAAAGGAGATCCAATAATGTTAGCGACTTCTTGTGCTAATTGACGATCGACGTGGTTTAGGAGAGCAATTACATTTGCCTTCACCATGTCTGATTTACACTTCCCAACTTCAAAGCAAAAAGCTTCTTTTATGTGCTGCTTTTCAATAGGGCTCATACTATTGTAGAAAAGTTTAGCCTGAGAATAAAAGTTAAGAAAGCTTTTACTGCGACCTCTAATTTTATGCCCATCAATCTTTTCTTGATAATGTTCATATCCTCCTTGTTCGGCTTGGACGGTTGCAGGTTGATTGTTATTTAATCCATTAGGATGATAGCTTGTTTGACCGCGATGAATCTGCATTTGATGCATACCATCACGTTGATTATTATGAAAAGGACATACGGGCTGATTGATAGGGATTTGATGGAAATTAGGGCCCCCTAAACGAGATAATTGTGTATCTGTATAGGAGAATAATCTTCCTTGCAGAAGAGGGTCATTTGAAAAATCAATACCTGGTACGACATGACCAGGGTGAAAAGCTACCTGCTCTGTTTCAGCAAAGAAGTTATCAACATTTTTGTTCAATGTCATTTTACCAACTAATTTTACGGGAACTTCTTCTTCTGGCCATAATTTCGTTGGATCTAAAATATCAAAATCAAATTTATGTTCATCTTCTTCTGGAATTAACTGTAATCCAAGCTCCCATTCAGGATAATCCCCTTTTTCAATTGCTTCGTATAAATCTTGACGATGAAAATCAGGATTTTTCCCAGCAATCTTTTGAGCTTCATCCCATACTAATGAATGAACCCCGAGGGTAGGTTTCCAGTGAAATTTTACGAAATGGGCTTTTCCTTCTGCATTAATGAGTCGAAATGTGTGAACTCCAAAACCTTCCATCATTCGTAAACTACGTGGAATAGCTCGGTCGCTCATTTGCCACATGACCATATGAGTGGACTCAGGATTATGCGCAACAAAGTCCCAAAAGGTATCATGAGCGCTAGCTCCTTGAGGAATATCATTATGTGGTTCTGGTTTAACTGCATGGACAAAATCAGGAAATTTAATGGCATCTTGGATAAAGAATACTGGCATATTATTACCCACTAAATCATAGTTTCCTTCATCTGTATAAAATTTTGTGGCGAATCCGCGTACATCTCTTACTGTGTCATTGGATCCTTTAGAACCTTGAACGGTTGAGAACCGTACAAATACAGGTGTTTTCTTTGAAGGATTAGTAAGAAAATCTGCTTTCGTATATGCTTCTAACGATTCATAAAGCTGAAAATAACCATGAGCGCCAACTCCGCGTGCATGAACAATCCTTTCAGGAATTCGTTCATGATCAAAGTGGGTCATTTTCTCGCGAAAGTGGAAATCTTCTATTAAGGTTGGGCCTCTTAAGCCCATCTTTAAAGAAAATTCATCTTCAGCTATTTTTACTCCTTGGTTTGTTGTTAAAGCATGTTTGCATTGATTGTCGGTAACATGGTGCTTCAATTGCTCCATTTTTTTATTCACAATATAGGCCCCTCCTTTACGCTGTTAATTTAATAGATACCCTTTTTATTAGGACGTAAACATGTATTATGATTTTTGTATGTAAAAATCATAATTAAACCCTAAAACATCAAGGGGAAGAAAGGGAGTTTGTATAGCACTCTATGTTTAAGAAAAACAGGAGTAACATACCTAAAGTTTGTAATTAAGTATGAACGATAGGTTTAACATTAAAAAATAAAAAAGCCAAGGAGATAATTTATTTTCTCCTTGGCTTTTAAGATAATTCTTTTCGTTAAAATGCGGAAATTCTTTGCTTCGTTTTTGGTACAATAATAAATTTGATCCAGAGTAACCCGACAATCATAATGATAAGGCTATGTAAAAATTGACCTGTAGCAATGAGTATAACACTCGAAAATACAATGAGTTGAATGCTTAGCAATATAAAGATTAAGCGAAGAAATTGCTTCATTCTTTCTTCAGTACCAATCGGATATAATGCTACAATAATATTTCCCGAAAAATATTTCCACAGTGAACGGAGCTGCATAGAAATCATATATAGAACGATGTAAGCGATAGCGCCTTTTACGTATATATTTGGTATGAAATATAAGGCGAAAGCACCGATCAATCCTAAGCGAATATATATGCCGAAATAATCATTTCCACGTAAAAATGCTAGTGTATGTAAGTAGAAGAAAGTTGCTCGTTTTTTATGTAATAAAGGTTCAATCCAATTTGTAAGCCATTTTCTTTTATTTACTTGTTTATTCAGTTGCGGAACATTTGTGAAAATGCTAGCAAATTGATAAAAACGAACGTTCATTTTTTCTTCTTGCTCGATTATGTAATCCCAAGGTATTCGTTTTGTAGGCTGTTTTTTCGTATATAGAAGTAGGAAAGCAAGTAGTAAGAGTAGTCCGCCCAATATGAGAACATTTGCGGAATAAAACAGCATGAAAATGATTAGGGCGTTACAAGTAATACGAATGATTAGCCATATGTTTTTTTCGTGACTATCACGCCACATCCAATGTATGTACATGTTCCAGGCTTTCGTAATCATTAACATGATAAAGATTGTACATAAAAAAGGAACCGTTAATTGCAATGATTGCATAGCAAGTGGAACGAGAATAAGGAACGTAAATAACAATGGGAAAAGCTGAATGATGTAATTGTATAGAAGAGATTTTTTGAAATAAGATGTTAATTTCTCTTCTAGTGCTAGTAAATAGACAGCATCAGGTTTTTGAATAAATGTACGGATAGGGCATCTCGTTATAATGAATGTAAGTACAATCGTTATAATTATTAAAGATATTCCTTTAGAAGGAGATGCTTTTAGAAACTGAGCATAATAATATGCACCAACGCATGAAATAAAGATAAAGCTATATAGTAAACCGTTAATCATACGTGCAAAGTATGTAATGATATTTTGAATATGTTGTTGGAAGCGACTGCTCCATAGCGATTCGATTGACATGTTTTTCACCTCTTTGTTCTATTATATATGTTTTACAAAAGAAAAAACGAGCAAATTGCGTTATGCAACTTGCCCGTTTTTCTTTTCGTTATTTTTTTTCTGATCACGATTCATTAATGGATAGAAAGCAAATCCGATTACGAATAAACCAATTCCGAGAAGGAACGTTTTTATATCGGATGCGCCGGTTTTAATAACCCATAGTGCGTAGCAAAGTGCGATAACTGCGACTATGCCATCTGTAATTCTTGCCCGCATTTCATTTTTATATGTTTCACCAGTTGCGACTAGTTTTAACTGGAAGATTGGTGAAACGAGATATGGAATGAGGTAGGCCAGTGTCGATACGGTAATAACGAATGTATAAGCTTCCGCAATGGTTCCTGATAATGTTGAGAATAGGAATACTTGCGACATAATGTTTGTTAATCGTAATGAGTAAATTGGACTTCCTTTTTTATTTGTTTTCGTGAAGAAGGAAGGGAAGAAACCTTCTTTTGCTGCTTGATAAGGTACTTCTGAGCTTAATAAAATCCAGCCTAAGATAGAACCGAACAGGGAAGTAAGAGCAAGTAATGCCATCAGTTTCCCGCCGCCATGACCCATTGCAGCGTTTAGTGCATCTGCTAATGGACGTTCAGAAGTTTGTAATTTATCAACGTGAAGTACACCCATTGTTAAAATTGTAATTCCTAAGTAAATCGCAACTGTAATAAGTAATCCCGCAACTGTTGCACGTTTTACCGTTTTTGGAGAAACAGCACGGTTTGATAAAAGAACGGCTGATTCAATTCCGATAAACGCCCAAAGCGTTGTAAGAGCAGCTGAATTTACTTGTGAAAGAAGACCATGTGATACACCTGATTTATCAATCATCGGCGTGTACCATTGTCCAAACTTAGAAGCTTCGAATGCAAATAACGTAACGACGATGAATAAAAGGAATCCAGTTACTTTCGTTGTTGTTGCTAAGAAGTTTAGTTTTCCAGCTCCGCTTACACCATTTGTTAATATAATATGAGTTCCCCAAAGTAAGATGGAACAAATCGTAAATGTAATTAGTTTTCCGACTTCTATGTTAAAAGAACCGATTGAAAATAGTAGTCGCGTATCTTTCATAATTGGGAAGAAGAGTGATAAATATCCCGCAAATGATGTAATGATGGCAACGTTACTTGCCCAGTTTGCAACCCAATATCCCCATACCATACTGAATCCAGCCATTTTTTTCTTTTTTGGTGTTGAGAATAAAGCATATGCATGACTTTGTGGTCCTGTCGTTAAATCAGGACGACGAATTGCTAAATTACCGAAAACAAGAGCTAGCATTAAAACACCAAACCCTGTTGTTAACCAAGCTAAAGTGACACCGAGTGGGCTTGCTGTTTGTGCCAACGTACTTGGCACCATGAAAATACCAGCGCCAACCATGTTACCGACAACGAAAGCTGTTAGTACCCAAAAGCCCCATTTTTTTTGTTGCATAGAAAATACCTCCAAAGTTAGTATAACCAAGTCAAGCGAGGAGATATGTATGTCTTCTTAGTAGAGAAGAGAAGTCCCAAACAAAACAAAAAAAGCACGTAATCTGCCGCTACATGCTTTCTATCTTATAAGAAACCCACGACATACCTCTCGATAGCTCTCCACAAACGAAACGTTTGTGACAGTTCTGCACTTATTAAATGCAGACCCAGCAAGCGTGCATGGTGGACACGACTTACTTCGGCAACCATTCCTTTCTCATTCCTTCATCAATGCCACTACATCTCCTGAAATGATACTCTTAATGATTGCAACCTCTACCTCACCGAGATACGAATGAGGATTTAAATATTAAATTAACGTCTTTAAGAGTAACAAATGTATTTTTATACGTCAATGGATATAGTAATAATCAGATTATAGAGAAGAGTTTGTGATTAAAAGTAAGAGGGATTGTTATGTGATATTTGAATTTCCGTAATATAATACATGTTATTGGCGCTAGATGATTGAAAAGGGGATGAAATAAATGTCTGTTTGTCATAAACATTCAGTAATAGGTGTGTTAGATTCGGGAGTTGGGGGATTAACAGTTGCGAGCGAAATTATAAGACAATTGCCTAAAGAGAGCATTTATTATATTGGTGATAATAAGCGTTGCCCGTATGGGCCAAGAAGTGTAGAGGAGGTGCAATCTTTCGTATTTGAAATGGTTGAGTTCCTCAAACAGTTTCCATTAAAAGCGCTAGTCGTAGCATGTAATACTGCTGCAGCTGCTGCATTGACTGCGCTGCAAGAAGCACTTTCCATTCCAGTTATTGGCGTTATACATCCAGGAGCAAGAGCGGCAATTAAAGTAACAAAGAAAGAGAAAATCGGAGTAATTGGAACTGTAGGTACGATAAAATCTAATATGTACGAAAAAGCATTACACGAGCTTGATACATATTTGGAAGTGCATAGTCATGCGTGTCCGACTTTAGCTACAGTTGTAGAAAATCGATTAGAAGATATAGCATATGTCACGCAGCAAGTGAAACAAGCGTTACTTCCATTAACGAAAGAAGATATAGATACGTTAATTCTTGGGTGTACGCATTATCCACTTCTAGAGTCCTATATAAAAAAGGAACTAGGAGAAGATGTAACGATTATTAGTTCTGCAGAAGAAACAGCGATAGAGTTAAGTACCATTTTACAGCACAAAGGAATTTTGTCTGACAATCTGAATCCGAAGCATCGCTTTTTTACAACGGGATCTGTTTTATCATTTGAACATATTGCTGAGCGATGGCTAGGGTATCAAATTTCTGTAGAATGTGTGGATTTACCCGTAAAGAATGCTCGTATCTGTAATTAGACTGTATTAAAGTACTTTTTGTTCAATAAATTAGGTTAGTTGCATAAGAAGGAAAAAATGCACTTTTAATTGAAAAGATTAAGGTCATTTCAATTAAAGGGGAGATTGGATTATGGAATTATCAAGATCTCAATTATTTGCTTTAGAGTATATTTCAAAATATGCAGAGAACGAAAAACGTGAGGCTAAAGCAACGATTAATCATATACTTAAAATGTCTAATATTACAGATGAAATATTTGAAGAGGCTGTCGCTAATTTAAAATCTCATGCAAGGATTGCTTTACACTTTCATCCAGACAGACTTGATTCGAGTATGAAAAGTGTTGCTGAAGCATTGTTTGAGCAAGGAGTATATAAAAGTCAATTTGAAACATTACTATCTAATGGAAGCGTATCTGCTTACCCTGGTGGTGAACGTGACCTTTGGGAAAAGAGAATATTTGGAGGGGCATATCAATTAGAAGGCGTAACGAATGAGCAACGGCCAAAATACGGAGCGCTAAATTTAATGTTACATCCAGATGGGCCGGCTCCGCGTTTTGGTTCATGTTATTTTCTTTTATCTCCAAAAGTTTCTTCGCGCTCTACATATACGTATTTAGATTCGCATCAAGATCCGAAAGAAAAGGGGACTTATGAGGAGTTTGATATGATTTTAGCTGCTCTTTTGGAAGAGACATTTGTAAGAGATTTTGCAATTGGTGAAGGAAATTTGACTCCAACAATATTAATTAATCATTTACTGGCTAATCTGAAAAGGCCGTTTATAGATTTAGTAAGCAAAGAGCCAGCCCGTAATCTTAATCATTATATTGAAGCGCAGATTCATGGAGAGATTTCTCTTAAAGAAGACGTAGAGGTGCTTGTTGCAGATCCTTCATTTAAGGGTACGGATGTAGGAAGAGTTTTAGAAGAAATTTGCCTGAAGTATGCTATTGATTTGTATTGGCACATCGGTTTTGTACTTATGGTAGACGAAGTTCCGATGGATTTTAGAGGTTCAAAAATGCCATCTTTAGCAAGACGCATTGCAAGGAATCATTGTATCGATGCAAATATAATTGGCTCTGCTGTAGTGGATTTGAAACGCAATCCATTATCTTGGAGTGATCGTGGCACTTATGAAGAAGTGCTTCAGGAATTAAAATTATTATGGCATGTTTTAGTTCGATTTGGAAAACCAAATCGGAAGTAGAATGAAATACTCCGTTTTTCGGAAGTATTTATATAGAAAAGAAGCTGATTTAAAAATAAATCAGCTTCTTTTTATAAGATTAAACTAAGTTTAATACAGTTACTTTTTCACGTGTCATAGACTCAAGGCTCTTACGAATACCTTGTGCGCCCATACCTGAACCTTTTACACCGATGAATGGGAAGTGATCAGGGCCGCGCTCTGTACGTCCGTTAATTTGAACAGAACCAGTTTCGATTTTGTTAGCAATTGCAAATGCTTTGTTAATGTCTTTTGTAAAGACACTTGCTTGTAAGCCGAACTCTGATTTGTTAGCAATTTCAATTGCTTGCTCGTCTGAAGAAACACGGATGATTGGAAGGATTGGGCCAAATGGCTCTTCCCAAGCAACTTTCATTTCTTCTGTTACGTGGTCGATTAATGTTGGGTAAATTAAGTTACGCTCACGTTTGTTACCGATAACGATTGTAGCACCTTTTTCAACAGCATCGTCAACTAAGCCTTGAACGAAGTCAGCAGACTTGTCGTCGATTAATGGAACGATTGTGCTGTCTTGTTCTGGAGATCCAACTGATAGTTCAGCTACTTGCGCTTTTAATAAGCTAACAAGCTCGTCCGCTACGTTTTCGTGTACAAGTACACGTTTAATAGCTGTACAACGTTGACCAGAGTAAGAGAATGCACCGCTTACGATATGGTTTGCAGCATCTTGTAAGTCAGCATCTTCACGAACGATACCAGGATCTTTACCACCAAGTTCTAATACAAGTGGAATCATTGAAGCTTTTTTCGCTAAATGTTTACCTGTGTTTGTACCACCTGTGAACGATACCATATTGACGCCTTCGTGTTCTACTAAGTAGTCACCAATTACAGAACCGCGTCCTGTAGCTACGTTTACAAGACCTTTTGGAAGGCCGGCTTTGTGAAGTGCTTCAACCATTTTAATACCACTAATTGCACCTTGAGTTGCTGGTTTGAAAATAACAGCGTTACCCATAATTAATGCTGGTGCAAGTTTTGCAGCAGATAAGTTTACTGGGTAGTTAAATGGTGCGATTGCTAATACAACACCAAGTGGTGCGCGTTGGATGATCGCAAGTTTCGATTTCGTTCCGCCAGGGAAGCTATCGCCCATCATGCTTTCTCCGTGCATATGTAAAGCTTCTTCGATCGTGTAACGAATGAAGTCAGCTGTACGAACAACTTCTTTCTTCGCATCTTTATAGCCTTTACCGACTTCTTTCATAATGATATCGGCAATTTCATCCTGCATATTTACGAGCTCATCAGCCCATTTATATAAGTATTTTGCGCGATCTTGTAGGGAAGCTTCAGCCCATGATTTTTGAGCTTCTTTTGCAGATGCAATTGCTTCATCTACTTCTCCGCGAGTAATTGCTTGTACTTGTCCAATTACTTCGTGTAAGTATGGAGATGGAATTTCGATTGTTTCTCCTGAAGAGCTTTCTCTCCATTCTCCGTCTAAATAAAATTTGTACGTATTGCTAGTTGTCATGATTAGTCCTCCTAAAATAGCAACTTGTAAGAGTGAGTATAAGGTGATTGTAGGGGGTTTGATAACATTTTTCAAATGAAATGTTTGTGAAAACGATTTCTTATTCTTTTTTTATTTTGTATGCCCTTTCTTACAGAACATTCTTTTATTTCAAACTGGTTTATTATGTCATGAACCATTTGCATTTTCGTGCATTTTACTTTATGTGTAAAAAAACAATTGACAGAATACTCAATAAAGTTGTAAGATTATAAATGGAAAATAAATGAAGGGGGTGTGCGTAATGATTGTAATCGTAAATGTAATGAGCTTAGCTCTGTTAAATGGCAGAAAACATTTATATCATTACGCAACCCGTGCGGATATATAGGGCATCTTTGTCTTATAAAAAGCGTACGTTGCGTATATCGTAACGTACGCTTTTTATGCATTCCTGTGCATATCGTCAAGCGGCGGTATGCTTTTTTTTGTTTATTTTCCATGTTACTATATAAAATTTTGGAAGGTGGAAAAATGTGATGAGATTGTATGGGTTACGAAATGTAAATGTGATGGGTTTGGATAGCGGATAAAGAAATGAGAAGTAAACGAGAACGAGAAGGGAGAGGTTACATTGTTATCAGTATTACTAAAGTTAAAATGGTTTTTTAAAGAGCACTGGAAGAGATATAGTATTGCCATTGGAGCTCTTTTAATTGTGAATATAGTTGAAGTTATTCCCCCGAAAGTGTTAGGGGTTACGATAGATAACATAAAAACAGGAACGTTATCGAACGAAGCAATTATGCAATCTATTCTCATTTTAATAGGGGTTACGATCGTTGGATATGGCCTCACTTTCGTATGGCAACATCAATTGTTTGGCGGTGCATTTGTACTGGAGAAAACGATGCGCTCTAAATTTATGGGGCATTTACTTAAGATGACGCCGACTTTTTATCAAAAAAATCGTACTGGCGATTTAATGGCGAGAGCAACGAATGATTTAAAAGCAATCGCTATGACAGCTGGTTTTGGTATATTAACGCTCGTGGATTCTAGTTTATATATGCTTACGATCGTTTGTATGATGGGTTTTACAATTAGTTGGGAGCTTACATTTGCAGCGCTTATACCACTTCCAATTATGGCGTATGCGATGAATATATATGGAAAGAAATTGCATGAAAGATTTACAGTTGCGCAAGATGCGTTCGGTGATATGAATGATAAAGTGCTTGAATCAATCGCTGGTGTGCGCGTTATTCGTGCATACGTACAAGAGAATGCAGACGAGGAAAGATTTCATCATTTAGGAGATGACGTCTACGAAAAAAATATGAAGGTAGCGAGAATTGATGCATTATTCCAACCAACTGTGAAAATGCTTGTCGGTCTTAGTTATTTAATCGGTTTAGTGTACGGTGCATACCTTGTGTTCCAGTCAAAGGTGACGCTTGGTGAACTCGTTTCTTTTAACGTGTATTTAGGGATGATGATTTGGCCGATGTTTGCAATTGGTGAATTAATTAATGTTATGCAAAGAGGAAATGCTTCGCTTGACCGTGTGAATGAAACGTTAGCGTATGAGCCAGATGTAAAGAATCCGAAACATCCAAAGCTTGTGCAAGAGCCGGATTATATTCAGTTTGATGATGTGTCTTTCTCATATCCTTCATCAACTGAAGAAAATTTAAAAAAGGTTTCTTTCACATTAAAGCAAGGAGAAACGCTTGGGGTTGTCGGAAAAACAGGAAGTGGGAAAACGACGCTTGTACGTCAACTTCTTCGTCAATATCCGCTTGGAGATGGAGATATTGCAGTCTCTGATGTGACGTTAGATAACATAGCGAATGAAAATGTACTCGGATGGATTGGGTATGTACCTCAGGAACATATTTTGTTCTCAAAAACAGCGAGGGAAAATATTTTATTCGGAAACCGAGAAGCGACTGAAGAAGAACTCGAGAAAGCGATTGAAATCGCGGCGTTTACAAAGGATTTAGAGTTTTTACCAGAAGGGTTAGAAACGCTCGTTGGAGAGAAAGGTGTTTCTTTATCAGGTGGACAAAAGCAAAGGATTTCAATTGCGCGAGCTGTTATTCAAAATCCAGAAATTTTAATTTTGGATGATTCTTTATCAGCTGTAGATGCTCGTACGGAAGCAGCGATCATTGAAAATATAAGAACGGAAAGAAGCGGAAAGACGACGATTATTACGACGCATCGTTTATCTGCAGTGCAACATGCGGATTGGATTCTCGTTATGGATGAAGGCGCAGTTATGGAAGAAGGTACGCATGCTCAGCTTATCCAGAGCGGAGGCTGGTATGCTGAACAGTTTGAAAGACAACAAGGTGAAAGTGAAAGTGCGGATAGTGGGGTGAAAATATGAACGTTTCAAAACGATTGTTTCAATACGCGATGAAAGTGAAAGGGACGATTTTTGCAGCGATGGCGATGTTATTTATTTTCGTCATTGCAGAGCTTGCTGGTCCTTTCGTCGCTAAAACGATGATTGATGATCATATCGTCGGGATAGAGAAATCTTGGTATGAAACAGAAAAGAGTGAAGAAGCTGTTTCATATAATGGCGCGTTTTATAAGCGAAGTGATCGCTTTGAACAAGGCGAGACAAAAGGTAAAGAAGTACGCGTAATGCAAGTCGGTTTTCAATATTACTTTGTACCGAATAAAGTGAATATTGAAGGATCACGTACTGTAAAAGGGGATATGATTACCGTTCAAAATGGTAAGGCGGTGCAAGTGTATAAAGCGAAGGCATTAACGAAAGAAGAAGTGTTTGCGTTTTATAAACCAGAAATAAACCGTCTATTATTACTTGGTGGTGGCTATTTCGCTTTATTAGTAGTTGTATCATTATTTGCATACGGAAAGCAGTTCTTTTTGCAGAAGGCAGCGAACAAAATTATTCAAATTATGAGGGAAGATGTTTTTTCTCATATTCAAACGTTGCCGATTCGGTACTTTGATCATTTACCGGCGGGGAAAATTGTTTCGCGCGTGACGAATGATACAGAGGCCATTCGTGATTTATATGTAACGGTACTTGCAACATTCGTTTCTAGTATCATCTATATTATTGGGATATTTGCTGCACTATTTTTACTAGATGTGAAGCTCGCTTCACTATGTTTATTAATTATCCCAATTTTAATTGTTTGGGCGATTCTTTATAGAAAATACGCGTCTGTATACAATCATAAAATGCGCTCTCGTTTATCTGATATTAACGGAACAGTGAATGAATCCATTCAAGGGATGCCAATTATTCAAGCGTTCCGTCAAGAGCGTGAAACGAAAAAAGAATTTGAAGAATTAAATGGCGATTATTTTAAGTATCAAAATAAAATTTTAAATTTAAATGCAGCAACTTCGCATAACTTAGTAGCCGTATTAAGAAATATCGCTTTCACAGGAGTGATTTGGTATTTCGGAGGTGCGTCATTAAGTGCTACAGGTATTATTTCACTTGGGGTACTGTATGCGTTCGTCGATTATTTAACACGATTATTCTCGCCAATTACGAATATGGTGAACCAGCTTGCCAACTTAGAGCAAGCGCGCGTTGCATCAGAACGTGTCTTTGAATTGTTAGAGGAAAAAGGGGAAGCGGTAGAAGAAGAACGTATGCCTCGTTTAAAAGGAAATGTAAAATTTGATAATGTATCATTTTCTTATAATGGAAAAGATGAGGTGTTAAAAAATATTTCTTTTGAAGCGAAACAAGGCGAGACAGTGGCACTTGTCGGTCATACTGGATCAGGAAAAAGTTCTATCATGAATGTACTCTTTCAATTTTATGAGTTTGAAAAAGGAAGGCTTACGATTGATGGTCACGATGTAAGAGAAATGCCGAAACAAGCAACTCGTGAGCATATGGGAATCGTATTGCAAGACCCGTTTTTATTTAGCGGGACGGTCGCTTCCAATGTAAGCTTAGAGAACGAAAAAATTTCAAAAGAGCGTATCATAAAAGCATTGCATGATGTTGGTGCTGAAAGATTTGCAAACAATATAAATGAAGAAATTACAGAAAAGGGAAGTACGCTTTCCACTGGAGAACGTCAGCTTATTTCATTTGCTAGGGCGCTTGCTTTTGATCCAGCTATCTTAATTTTAGATGAAGCAACGTCTAGTATTGATACAGAAACAGAGGCGATGATTCAACAAGCACTAGAAGTTGTGAAAAAAGGAAGAACGACATTTATTATTGCTCACCGTCTTTCAACGATTAAAAGCGCAGATCAAATTATTGTGCTCGATAGAGGAACGATTTTGGAAAAAGGGTCTCATGATGAACTAATGAAAAAGCGTGGGCGTTATTATGATATGTATAAAACGCAAATGGAAGGCAATCAGAGTGCTTAATAGGTATGGAGGAGAACTTGTGATTTTCACAAGTTCTTTTTTATTGATGAACATGTCGACTCTTTAGCGAATTACGACAGTTAAATAAGAAGTATTGTTTTACCTTTTTCTTTATAAATGCTATATTAAAAAATGTTACTTATTTTTTGTATGTAGCGTTATTTTTCCCTTTTGTTTGATTATGAAGAAAAAGGATAAACTAAATAAGAACATTTTCATTGAAAAATTGTTCAAGATTGCATACAATCAATATAGTTTTTAAATTCCTATCAGAATACTTGGAGGATTACAATCATGAAGAAATTATTTTCAGTGCTTGCAGTAACTACATTAGCGATCGGGATTGTAGCCGGCTGCGGTAAAGAAGAGAAAAAAGATACAGCTAGTCAAGATGCGTTACAAAAGATTAAACAAAGCGGTGAACTTGTAATTGGTACAGAAGGTACATATCCACCATTTACGTTCCACGATTCAAGCAATAAATTAACTGGATTTGACGTTGAACTATCGGAAGAAGTTGCAAAACGTTTAGGTGTAAAGCCTGTATTTAAAGAAACACAATGGGATAGCTTACTTGCTGGCCTAGATGCAAAACGTTTCGATATGGTTGCGAACGAAGTTGGTATTCGTGAAGATCGTCAAAAGAAATATGATTTCTCTAAGCCATACGTTTCCTCTTCAGCGGCATTAGTTATTGCAAAAGATAAAGATAAGCCTGCTACATTTGCTGATGTAAAAGGGTTAAAAGGAGCACAATCTTTAACGAGTAACTATGCAGATATCGCTAAGAAAAATGGTGCGGAAATTATTGGTGTAGAAGGATTTAGCCAAGCGGCAGAATTATTAGCTTCAGGACGCGTTGATTTTACAATTAATGATAAGTTATCAGTATTAAATTATTTAGAAACGAAAAAAGATGCAAAAATTAAAATTGTAGATACAGAAAAAGAAGCTTCACAAAGTGGATTCTTATTCCGTAAAGGTAGCGATAAGCTTGTACAAGAAGTAGATAAAGCGTTAGAAGATATGAAAAAAGACGGTACGTATGACAAAATAACGAAAAAATGGTTCGGTGAAAATGTATCTAAGTAGTGCATTAGTTTCAGATCGATTGTCTACTTGGATAGATATTATGCAGACTTCCTTCATGCCTATGCTGAAGGAAGCTGTTTTTACAACAATTCCATTAACGCTTATTACATTTATTATCGGTCTTATACTTGCGACGTTAACAGCGCTCGCACGTATTTCAGGTAGTCGTATTTTACAATGGATTGCTCGTATCTATGTATCTATCATTCGCGGAACGCCACTTCTTGTACAGTTATTTATTATTTTCTATGGTCTTCCAACTCTTAATATTGAAGTTGAGCCATATACAGCAGCAGTTGTTGGATTTTCATTAAATGTCGGTGCATATGCATCTGAAATTATTCGTGCTTCTATCCTTTCCATTCCGAAAGGGCAGTGGGAAGCAGCTTATACAATTGGGATGACATATCCACAAGCATTAAAACGTGTTATTTTACCACAAGCAACGCGCGTATCAATCCCGCCGCTTTCGAATACATTTATTAGCTTAGTGAAGGATACTTCATTAGCATCGTTAATTTTAGTAACAGAAATGTTCCGAAAAGCGCAGGAAATTGCGGCGATGAACTACGAATTTTTAATTGTTTATTTTGAAGCAGGTCTTATTTATTGGGTTATTTGTTTCTTATTATCAATCGTACAACAGATGTTAGAAAAGCGTTCAGAACGCTATACGTTAAAATAATCCTTTTACAAAAGGAGTTTTTGTTTTTATGATTTCAATTCAACATTTACAAAAAAGTTTCGGAGATAATACCGTACTAAAGCATATAGATTTAACAGTTGAGAAGGGCGAGGTTGTTGTTATTATTGGGCCGTCTGGATCTGGTAAAACGACATTCTTGCGTTGTCTCAACGTACTAGAAACACCGGATGCTGGTAATATTAGCATCGGTAATAAAGAGCTTAATTTCGCTCAAAAAGTATCGAAGAAAGATATTGTAAATCTTCGTACACAAACAGGTATGGTCTTCCAGCACCATAACTTATTCCCTCATTTAACAGCACTTCAGAATGTAATGGAAGGGCTCGTTACAGTGAAAAAAGTAGGGAAAGAAGAAGCAAAGAAAAAAGCAAACTATTTCCTTGAAAAAGTTGGTTTAGCAGATAAAGTGGATTTATATCCGTTCCAATTATCAGGGGGACAACAACAGCGCGTTGGAATTGCTCGCGCGCTTGCGATGGAGCCGGAAGTGTTACTATTTGATGAACCGACGTCAGCACTTGATCCTGAACTCGTTCAAGAAGTTCTAAAGGTAATGAAAGAACTTGCTAAAGAAGGCATGACGATGGTTATTGTAACGCATGAGATGCGTTTTGCTCATCAAATTGCGAATCGCGTTATTTTTATGGATGGCGGTGTCGTTGTCGAACAAGGTACACCAGAAGATGTATTTACAAATCCAAAAGAAGAACGTACGAAGAAGTTTTTACAAATGCTTCAATAATTAAGAAAGGTCTCAAGGCATATGCCTTGAGACCTTTTTGCCATATATATTTATTTTTGGAATCCGCCAAGGCTTTGCTCAGCCATTGCAACTAGACGTTTTGTGATTTCTCCACCAACAGAACCGTTAGCACGAGCCGTAGAATCTGCTCCTAATTGTACACCAAATTCTTGAGCGATTTCGTACTTCATTTGATCGATTGCAGCTGTTGCACCTGGTACTACTAATTGATTTGAAGAATTTTGGTTTGCCATAGGAATATATCCTCCTTAGAGTTATAAAAATTTTTTTTGGTTGGACTAGCTGGAGTTGAACCAGATTATCGCCCCGGTTGGCGCTAATCCATCGGTAATTAAGTTTGTACTCATAGTATGGATGTTACCTAGAAAGATATACAAAATAATAATTTGTAAATTTTGTCAAAAAAACGTATTGATTTCGTAAATTATGAAATAAGAGTAATCGTTGTATTTTTAAGAAAACAGGCCAAACTAAGGAGGATATTAAATATAATTTTCTCATTGTAGCCTGCTACTTGTAGGCTAATCATTAGCTTCTTATTTATGATTTATTGAAATGAAATCGGTAGCAACTTCATAGTTCTATTTTTAAGTAGGGATGGAGTGAGTGACCGCTCCTATGCATGGGTAGGTGCTCTCTTCAATCTAAAAAAGAGAGGCTTTAAACGATAACGTATGGAGGAATCATGATGGGGATTTGCCCGCTTTGCAACGCATTAGAATCACAAACATATTCTTGTCAAAATTGCCAAAGTATACTCCAAGATTATGGGAAGTCTGTAGATTACATAGACGATTATAGTGCCTATATGGATCAAGAATTATTAAGTGCAGTAGATGGTTTAACGCATAATAATTCAAATGAATATTGCAATCATGTTTTTTATTGCGGAGTATGTAACGTGGAAACTGAGGTTGTAGTGAAACTTGTGTAAATAGAAAACTTCCACCTTATTATCTAGGTGGAAGTTTTTGTTTTTGTATTTGTGAGTGAATCATAGGAGAAGGGATATGTTCGGTGTTTGATGAAGCCCCTGATTTTATTTGAGACATTTTTTCTTTTGTATCACGTAAAGAATGTTCAGTTAAGTAGACGGCATATTCGTAAAATAACTGGCGCGTCAGTTCACTTTGCTCTTTTAATTTTTTATCTTGGAATACAGTTCGCCCAGGTTTAGAGTTGGCTTCAAAGAGCCACGGATTTTCCTTTGTGTCTAAACCGATATCAAAACCGATTTCTCCAATATTTCCGGTTACTTGTTCATCGAGCGCGTAACTTATTTGTAAGGCAGTATGTTTTAATTTATTTTCAATTTGAACTTGTTTCGTTGAATCTGGAAAAAGCTCTTGTAGCAATTTTGTATCACCGCCGCTATTTACGTGCGTTGTTAAACTGCCTTTGCCGGCAATTTTGGCGACGATTGCACTAACTATCCAATTACCGAAATGATTTTTATTTGTATGAATGCGGAAATCAACAGGTTGCCCATCGAAGCGAAGTAACGAAATACCTTGCTGTACGATAAACTTTTTTAAATCATGTCCTTTTAATACGTGGTTTAGAAGAGTTTCTAATGATTGATACTTTCTTAGTTTATTTTCTTCATTTTCGCGATAACGACAGTAGTAGCAATTCTCTGTTTGAGAATAAAATATTTGATGAATATTTCTACCAAAGCTCCCGTGTATTGGTTTCATGTACACAGATTTATACGTGCCAAGAAACCGTTCTACTTGTTCAAAATGCTGAAATGCTTCTGTGTTTGGTAATAAGGGTCTAATTGATTCGTCTTTCATAAGAAGTTGATGAACTTCCCATTTGTTGAAAAAACCTGGGTTAAACCATGGAATGGAGTAGTCTTGTTCTAACTTTCTTTTTGCTCTGACGATTGGTTTATAATTTTCCGCTTGTCGATTCGGTAATCGATCGTAAATGACATTTGGTAAAGGGACCTTTTTCTTTATCCATTGTTTCTCTTGAAAGAAATATCCTTCAATCGTTTCTTCTTCCCAGTTTATATGTTGAACGCCAAAGACGAATACGAACGGTCGTAATGAGAATGGTGGTGTTAACAACTCACTGAGAGCAATTGAACGATTTCCTAAAGGGTTAGAAGAATCATCGTTAAAGCCAGTTGTAAAAATGCCGATTAATGGTCCGAAAATAATTGTTTGGTTTTGTGTGAATGCATGAATAGTAGTGGATTGAGGTAGTAAAAGTTTTTCGGCAATATGTTTTCCGATAATAATTTCGCGAGTAAAGGAATAATGAATTTTCACCTCTTCACTTGCAAGGTGACGTATACCGAAGGAGAGGGATGTAATAGGTGGTGTAATAGAAAAAACGTAAGGTAAAGTAATGCTATTTGGATGTTCATCTGAAATGTTTAATGTATATATATGTTCTTTCAAAATAGGTTTACCTCCTTTCATTATGGTGTAAAGCGACTGAATTTAAGTGGTCCATGAAATATCTTTTCAGCTAATGAATCACTATGACGAATGTATTGTTCGTAAGAAGGGATCGTGTTGACATACATAAGCCAGATTGCACCTTTTTGATCCATAATTGTGGAAAGTTCTAGTTCAAATAACGAAGAATAAGACTGATCTAGTGTTTGGAATACTTCATTTATAATGTCATGTAAAGCGTCGTGCAATAGTTGCACACCCGTACTAGATAGTACGTATTTAATTTTTGAAAATGAATGCAATGAATCATCGTCCGTTGCTGAGGGTAAAAGTTGATTAGGAAATGAGCTTTTTTGTATAAATTGACCGATAACAGTCCAAGTTTGTTCTTTGTTTTTTTGCAAAATGGTTCGAATGTGGAGTGGATATGTTAATTGATTTGGTGGTTGTAGCATAGTGTGCGCTATGTAACGGGATGAACGTATGTTAGATTTACACCAAGATATAAATTCGTCTGTCCGTTTGATTGTAATAGAAGTATGGTATTTTTCATTTACTGTATCGATATAAAACGTTTTATTTTTGTAAGCAATTCGATATAAGTTATCCTTAGAATGTATATTAGTGGGGCGTATAATAATATCTTTAGTTTTTAACAACAGTTTGAAAATGTTTTGTATCGTTGCAATTTCAAATTTTGGTATATAAGGAGACAGTTTTTTATTAGTGAGAAATAAATCATGTAGTTCACTTAAATTAATAAGTGTGTTATTTAAAAAGGTAGTGGAAGGACGATTGTGCAAAGAGTGAATAATTGATTTTGCTTTTTCAAAGTCTGTTTCCTCGTGAAAAGAATAACGATCATATATATAAGAAGGAATAGGGAATGTTTGCTCTTTCCATTTTCCTGTATCTGTATCGTAAATAAGACCAGAAATAAGGTCTGTTTTAGGATCAATACAAAATGGCGTAAACTGGGCAACGACATTATGATAAAGCCGAGCGCGTTTAGCGATTTCGGTGTAATACGTTTGTTCGTAATGAAATTTAGAAGCTAAAAGACCGAGAACCAACGAAATCACTCCTTTACTACTATTTGCATAATAGGCGAAGCTATATATTGCAAATACGTTTTTATACCATTATACTTTTGTCCGTATGATGATATGCTATAGTTTTGGAGAAGTGAAAGGTTGATTGTAATGAATATATGGTTAAATATGTTAACGACGACAGGACTCGGAGCAATTATTGGGGGATATACGAATCATTTAGCGATAAAAATGTTATTTCGTCCTCATCGTCCTATTTATATCGGAAAGTTTCAAGTTCCATTTACACCAGGGTTAATTCCGAAGCGTCGTGATGAACTTGCTGTTCAATTAGGAAATATGGTTGTAGAACATTTGTTAACACCAGAAGGAATTGGAAAAAAGCTAACAAATGAAGAGTTTCAAAAAGGTTTAATTCACTGGGCGCAAGTGGAAGTGGATAAAGTAATTACGAATGAACAATCACTGCGACATATGTTAGAAAAATGGAATGTAGCGCATGTAGAAGAAGAAGCGACTCGAAAAATCGAACATGTGATTACAGAAAAAATTCATGCATTTTTAGCAGAGTATTATACATATACATGGGAACAGGCTTTACCTCATTCTGTAAATGAAAAAGTAGAGAATGCGATTCCGAATGTCTCGGCGTTTATTTTAGAGCGAGGAATTAGCTTTTTTGAAAGTGAAGAAGGGAAAGCACGTCTTTCAAAAATGATTGATGATTTCTTTGCTTCTCGCGGAACGCTACTTAACTTAGTCGGAATGTTTTTAGGAAATGTAAGTGTAGTGGATCGTGTGCAGCCAGAAGTTATTAAGTTTTTAGGTCAAGATGGTACAAAGCAGCTTTTAACTGACGTACTGCAAAAAGAGTGGGAAAAGTTAAAAGGAAGAGATGTAAAAGAATTAGAAGCATTTGTAGAGAAAGAAATGATTGTAAGCTCCGTGCTGTCAGCAGTTAAAGTAGAGGAAACAGTGAGTAAGTTTTTAAATCAATCTGTTCAGCAAGTATGTGAGCCGGTTCGAGAAACAATTATTGAAAAAGTGGTTCCAAGTGCAGTAAAGAAAGGCTTGAAGTGGGGAACAGAAAACGTAGAGAGTATACTAAATAATCTACACCTTGCGGAAATTGTCCAGCAAGAAGTGTCTACATTCTCAACAGAAAGATTAGAAGACTTAGTTCTGTCTATTACGAAAAACGAATTGAAAATGATTACGTATTTAGGAGCATTATTAGGTGGAATGATCGGACTCGTACAAGGATTGTTACTATTGTTTCTTAGATAATAAGGTGAGTACATAGAAATAAAAGTGAAATTTCTTCACATCTCTTGCATAGTTTGATATGGTAAGAAGAGGTGCGTATGTAAATGCACTGAAAAGGCAGTGCGTATGAAAAGCGCTAGCCTTCTAAAGGAGGAAAAATAAAATGACAAAGAACATTCATGATGTTGCATATGAATTACAAAAAGCAATCGCTGAAAACGAAGACTTCAAAACTTTAAAAGAGAGCTACGCAGCAGTTCAAGCTGACACAGCTTCAAAGAACTTATTCGATGAGTTCCGTACAATGCAACTTAGCCTACAACAAAAAATGATGCAAGGCCAAGAAATCACTGAAGAAGACAACCAACAAGCACAAGAAGTTGTAGCTCGCATTCAACAAGATGCTAAAATTACAAAATTAATGGAAACTGAGCAACGCCTAAACGTTGTAATCGGTGACGTTAACAAAATTATCATGAAGCCACTTGAAGAATTATATAGCGCGCAACAACAAGCGTAATAGTGGAAGACGCTCCTAGTTTAGGAGTGTCTTTTTTGTTTAGGGAATTTAATAGTTATACCACAAAAACTCCCTTTCAAAATAGCCATTTCTTATTGGTTATTTTGAAAGGGATATGTAACACATCTGTTAATTTTTTTATTGCTGTTAATTGAAGTTTTAATATTTTTTTCGTTCAAAAACGTTTCAATCTCTTTTTGTTTCCTCCCATTTATTTTCTCAAGGCGTTTTGTAAAAGAAAAATTGGCTTTGAATAAGTTACCATCTTGGGTGAGTTTGTCTAATTCTTGATCTAGCTCTACGAAAATATCCGTAGATGATGACATAAATGCATAGATTTCTTTTGAAGGTTTTTTATAATCAGTAGGTAAATTATTATTACTAATAAACTCATGGAAATTCATATCGTTTTGTTTCGCTAAATCAATTAGTTTTTGTAATTTTTCTCGGTCAGATTCCGTGAAATTCTTATCAGAATTTGTTGAAGCGAGAGGGATAATATTTTCAGATAACTCCCAACTATAATCTATATAATTTTTTATATTTTGTTTCATTTCGTCTTCACTAATAGTTTCGTTTTTCTTTGAGGAACTAAATATATTTTCTGGAACTTTAATAGCAACATCTTTAATAGATTGTACATCGTTTTCTTCCCTAGGTTGTACACTGTTTGAACAAGCTGATAGAAATAAAAGAGTAAGTAGCATGAGTGAATATAAAGTATATTTCTTCATTTTAATCTCCTTTTACATTCATTAGTGTCTTTGTAAAATAGCAATATTCCATTTCAAATACTTTACTAAAAGTGCATATAGATGTTTTACCATTTGATAAGATATGACGGATATGAGTAAACCGACGCAAAAAGCGATGAACACATTATAAACATCGGAATAACTAATTTGATGAAACCCTTTAAAGAATCCTAATCCTATTAATAAAATAGGCGAAATAATTAATACTGGCGTGGCAATGATAAGTGCTAGAAGAATCGGTAATAAAAAGAGTAGTACGAAAAAGGCGATAAAGATAAAGGCAAAGTTTAAAACACTTAAGCTCATAACAGAAAACAGTGCTGCCATAATATTTTTTAGGCTGCGTCTATTGTCAGCGTTACTTATTACATATGAAACAGTAAGTTCTTTAGCGATAGTTTTAGGGTTTCCTAGCTTTTTAGAAATTTCCTCTTCAGATATTCCATCTTGTTTACCACTAATAAAATGAGTTTCGTACTCCGAGATAATATCCTCCTTTTCTGAATTAGGCATATTCCGTAGGGAAGAACTAAGTTGTTCTAAAAATTCACTCTTGTTCATAACGATCACTTTCCTTTATAAAATGATGAATTATGGCTGAAAATCCTATCTTTTTTCTAAGCAGCACACACAATCTATATCTACTTTTTGAAAGGAGATATACTAATCGTGAATAACATTCCAAATAATGGGTATTCCATTATTTACAAATATATCACTTACTATTATTCTTTGCAAGGTACTATAAATTTATTAATAATGTGAATAGGTGGAAGTATTTTTGTGCATTTTTAGAAGAGATATAAAAATGTTATTTTAAGATAAACAAAAGGTTGTAAGCGCATTCTTTAAATCTTGTCAAAATAATGTCGAATTCATATTGTTGGAAAAATAATGCATTTGTAATATAATGATAAATGATACTTCACCAGCTTAATTAACTAGGTGAAATTAAAATCTTTATTACACAAATTATGAAACAAAGGGTAACTAACTGTTACGATTTATTTAACCAATTATAACGAAAGTTAATTAAATATATCAGTAAGCCCTGCTAGTCAAGTGATTGGCTAGTAGTGAGGGTTAACTGCGGGCAATCCCTAAAGCTGATTGAACTACAACGTGGCTAGAAATAGCGAGCGTGAATGTTGCGAAAGCAGAAAAAATCAATCAGATGATGCAAGGTTAAATCCTAAACATTAGAACAATGGGTCTTCCGCCTCGAATCATCTAAGTCAAAATGGATAGGATGAACGTTCAACGACTATCTCGTATAACTGACGAGAGTACATCACAAGCCTAT
>NZ_PCOB01000015.1:0-134273 GCF_002975115.1 Bacillus sp. MYb78 | reverse complement strand
ACCTTTGACAACTTTAAACTTTGTTATTTCTCAGTTGACATACTACCGCAGGTCTTTATATTTAACCAATCAAAATATAATTAGAAACAATTGCTTACCATTAGTTATGTGACATTTTTCATAAGTTATTCATGCTGCTCAACTATAAGATTTTTGAGAATAATACACACCGATAAACTATTTTTCGAACTAACGATTTATCCGACTTGTTATTACACACATTAAGGACAATCTGGCTTCAATATTGTTCGCATAAACTCTTCTTTAAAAGCAGGATAGTTAAAACCAACAGCAATTCTCTGAATCGGCCGATCATCAAACCTTGTTGGTTCAGCTATTTTTCTAAAATCAGCTACACTTTGGCCCCTAGTCACATCATTTGTCGTACTAATCCACACTGCCGATTTTTTATATTCGAAAATACTATCGTTTATAAACGAGACAAACGGTAGTAAATCGTGTATGGGACTTCCACCAATACCTGGATATTCTTTTTTATAAAAATTCTCATAATAAAAATCAATCATTGGTTTAATGAGTTTCGCCTGTCCAGTTCCTTGTTTATCTATTATATTGGCCATTTCAGGCGTAATAAGCGCACCCTGTGTTACATTTAACGGGTATATAGTAGCATTTTTCGCATATTTCATAACAATATTTGCTGCAATTGGATCACCATAAAAATTCGCTTCAGATACTGGTGTAACATTACCTGGAAATAGGAAAGCGCCGCCCATTATATAATACGAACAAATACGATCCATTATATTTGGATACAATAAAAATAACGTAGCAAGCGTCGTTAGTCTTCCTGTCGCCACAATTATAATATCTTCTGGACAAGGTTCGATTAATTTGATTAATTCACAAAAATTTTCTCGTTTACAAATTCTCATTTCAGGTGGAATAATAGGACCTAAACCATGATCCCCATGGATTTCAGGGAAAAACAAAGGTTCTTCAGCTGTCATCGGCCTACTCGCACCTTCAATAATTTTCACTTGTGTAGCATAGTACCTTTCTAAAAAATAAACATTTTCCGTAACGATATCTCGTGATACATTCCCGTACTCTGCAACAATACCTAGAATATCTAATTTACATGTTTTATTTGCATAAATTAACGCTACGGCGTCATCAATACCAAAGTCTCCAAAAAAGATGATTTTCTTATTAACTATTCTCACCCCTCTTCAGCATAATCTACTATTATTATTATGTGAAAAAGACAAGGCGGTGAAACAGCGCAAACTAAAAAAGCCGCCTATTTATTGGCGACTTCAATCTTTTTATAAGACAAATATGCTAGTACATTTTTACTTGAATCGTATTTCGGGTTATTTCCTTTTCTTGGCTCTCTCATATGTGTCTTTTCAAATCCAGGAATGTCTGGCATTTTCCCCATAAATTCAAGCATTTCTTCCTCAGTACCTTCAATGCGTACACGAATCATAATAACTATTCCTCAATTCACAGTTTCTCTGTACTAAGTATATCGTACTTCAGAAAGACTGCAACACATTTATCTTTTTAATGTTGTACTTTTTTTACATATAAACATAGCCATTTCAGTATAGAACGAATCTACTTTATTATTTTTAAGTTGAATATTAAAATATTCCTTCATTTCGTTTGGTGCTTTCATCATACATTCTGTTAATTTTTCACGCTTTTGTACAGGGACATCCATCATATTACACCACCAGTCAAAATCAAACTTCTTATCAAAAGTAAGACATGACTGCATTTGCAAACCGTTTTTTTCTAATAAAGTAAGCCATTCTGTCTTTTTTAGAGCTCGTTCATGACTTGGGTCCCGCTTCTTTTCTATAAAATTATAAAATGTATCATATTCATTATTTTCTGGCGAAACATTATCTATTAAGATGAATAATCCATTATCCTCCAACGTACGATTTACTTCATAAATAAATTGAGCCGGATTCGTAAAATGATGGGCTGCAATCCGGCATGTAATTGTATCAAAAAAATGATCTGCAAATGGTAAATCCTCTGCGTTTCCTGCTACAAAAGACACATTTTCATGACCATTCTGCTTTATAAAACTTTTTGCTTTTTCTAACATTTGTTCTGTTAAATCAAGTGCAACTACTTCTTCAAACATAGGTGCTAACATATTCGCAACATGTCCGCCACCAGTAGCAACATCAAGAAGACGATTATTATGGCGAGATTCAACTTGTTGAACTACATGCTGTAAGTCCTGTCCTTTAGCATGTATTTTACTATTCACATACTTATCTGCATTACTGCCAAACTGTTTTTTCACAAGCTCCTCTTTACTCATTTTATCATCTTCTTTCTATTGTAATTTACATATACGATTCATATAATTATTACAATTCTCTTCATGTATTTTCAAATCCTCTTTTCATCTCACTTCTTATCGTGCTGTCCTATCATCAACATAATATAAATTTTACTTTTACTATTAAACAAAAAAGGCTACGGGAACTTCTCCCCTAACCTGATTAAATATTTATTACATTTTCATTTCTTCATATACGTCTATATAATATAAATCCTCTTTCAACTTCATAATAACATCTACTTCGTTATAAGTAGCCTCACGAGCATGTAATCCAAATTGATCCATACCAATCCATATCCATCCAGGTGTATGATATAAAACATCTATGTTAAAATAATCTAATTTAGTAAGCTCCGATGTAATAAATTTATCTTTATTAGCGATTTGTTTATCTAGTAAACCATATTCTTTTCCATTTTCAAATAGCGATATAAATTTCCCTACAATCGGATGTTCACGAACAATAAAATGATATTCCTTTTCCTCTACATTTGCCACAATCAAACGAGAAACAGATAAATCAGCCCCCGAATTCGACATATTTGTTTATTCACCTCCTTATATAGGTTTCTTCAATATAATAACAAATGAATATTCAAATCAGATTAATATAATGTAAAAAATAAAAAAGCTGACTTCCCTTTAGAAATCAGCCTTTATAATTTGATCAACTTTATACTTTTACAAATTATTATAATGTTTCTTTTTCCTCATCATTTCCGGAAACTAAACTTCCTATAGCATCTGCTGTTACTTCCACTACAAATTCACAAATACCTGCTACAACTTCTCCAATTACTTCATCCATCTTTTTACCCCCTTATTTTATGTAACTTATTTGTAGTATAGAAGAAATTGGTGAATGTAAACTATCGAAAAAGGTGACATAAACCTTACAGAATTGTAAGCTCTTTCATCCCTTTACTTCCCCCCCTTTGAAACTCCAAGTATTTTTAGCAGACATATAGGCCATCATAATATGAAGCAAGTAATAATCAAGTGTCAGGAGGCGTTTAATATGTATTACGTAAAATTAATTAAAGGTCAATCATTCTACGCTTTTGATCATCGTTTCTTAGTGTCTGAAGAAGAAAAGGTTTCAGAGAAAATCTATAATTACTTACGACGTAATGAATTTTTTGAAGTACGTAAAGAAGAATATTCCGCTTAATTACAAAAAGCATTAAGAAAAATATCATCTTATTGTGATATATTCTTAATGCTTTTATGTAAATTGCTTCTTTTCAACAATTGTTGTTGACTCTATTAAATAATCTAGTATTTGTCCAAGCTAATTCGTCACCTCCTCATATTCTAGTATATGAGGAGGTGACGAATATGACTCATATCATTGATTACCAAGCTACTCAACCTATAAGTAAAACTGGTGAAACAACTTTTGCAATCCCCTCTTCTCCAAATAAAGCAATTTTAGCAAATTTGAAATTGAGAATTTCAAGTAGAGATTCACGTAATAATCGAGTAGAATTAATCGCTACAATTGGTGTAGAAGGTATAACTGGGACTTCACAAGTTTTATTCCGAATTTTCCGTGATAACATTGAAATTTTTAATGCACAAGTAGGTATTGAATCTACAGATTCTGAACAATTTTATGTACAAACATTTCAAGCTATAGATCAAAACGTTGGCAGTGGAACACACGAATATTCATTAACTGTAGAAAACCTTACTAGTGGTGCAAGCGCAGAAGTTGTTGGCCCACTATCTTTTAGCGCTTTAGCTATTGGACAAGAGCGTAAATGTTGCTAAGTGAAATTAATTTTTAATTTTGCACTTGAGAAAAGCAAGACGTAGTTATACGTTCTTGCTTTTTTATTTTCCCTATTTTTAACCATATGTCTTTTACATTTTAATTGCTTATTTCATCAATTAACGAATCAAATTTTCGGCAAATCAAAAAGATTGAAATCCAATTATGAAACACGTAATATAGACTCTGACTCTAAAAAAGTTCGTATGAAAATAATACATAAATAAGGAGGTTTTATATACGAGTTTTTCATTTTAAAAGACGGAGAGGTTTTATGTTATGTGGCGTAATAAAAACGTTTGGATTGTTTTAATTGGGGAGTTTATTGCAGGTCTAGGATTATGGCTTGGTATTCTTGGCAACCTTGAATTTATGCAAAAATATGTCCCTTCTGATTTCATGAAATCAGTTATATTATTTATCGGACTATTAGCCGGTGTTCTAGTTGGACCTATGGCTGGCCGTGTCATCGATCAGTATGAGAAGAAAAAAGTTCTTCTTTACGCTGGGTTTGGTCGAGTTTTAAGTGTTATTTTTATGTTTTTCGCTATTCAATTTGAAAGTATCGCATTTATGATTGCATTTATGGTTGCTCTTCAAATTTCAGCAGCATTTTATTTCCCTGCATTACAATCTGTGATTCCACTCATCGTAAGTGAGCATGAGTTATTACAAATGAACGGTGTACATATGAATGTTGGTACAATCGCTCGTATTGCAGGTACTTCACTAGGTGGAATTCTTTTAGTTGTGATGAGTTTACAGTACATGTATGCCTTCTCAATGGCAGCATACGCCTTATTATTCCTCTCGACTTTCTTCCTACAATTCGAAGATAAGAAATCAACAACACCAAGTAAACAAGCTGCAAAAGATAATAGCTTTATGGAAGTATTTCGTATTTTAAAAGGAATTCCTATTGCTTTTACAGCACTTATATTAAGTATTATCCCTCTATTATTTATAGCTGGGTTTAATTTAATGGTTATTAACATTAGCGAAATGCAACATGATCCTACGATTAAAGGGTTCATATATACAATTGAAGGTGTCGCATTTATGTTAGGTGCCTTCGTAATTAAACGTCTATCTGATCATTTCAAACCTGAAAAATTACTATATTTCTTCGCAGTTTGTACTGCTTTTGCACACCTATCATTGTTCTTTAGCGATATAAAATGGATGGCTCTTACATCATTTGGTTTGTTTGGGTTTAGTGTTGGCTGCTTCTTCCCTATTATGTCGACGATTTTCCAAACGAAAGTTGAAAAAAGTTATCATGGTCGCCTCTTCTCATTCCGTAATATGTTTGAAAGGGTTATGTTCCAAATCGTCTTACTTGGCACAGGGTTCTTCTTAGATACAATTGGGTTACAATATATGGTTCTCATCTTCGGAGTCGTTTCATTATTGATTATTTCTATTTCCCTTTCTAAGCAGAAACATTATGAAAAACAGCATTCGCAATCTGCGAATTTATAAAATAAACAAAGAAGTATGGATATAATATTGAAGCCATACTTCTTTGTTTTATAATACGCCTATTTATTACGTTTATTGAAATTACCTAAAGGAGTATCCCTCTTTTATTTCGAATAGATTATAAAGAGGACTCTTTATAAAAGGAGTGGTAAAATGTCTGATGGCATTGAAGTATTTATTGTCCTGCTCTTTGCAATTGCGCTGTTTAGCATCCTAAACTTTTTAGCCATTTCCTTATCTGGACATAGTTTTAAAAAAAGAATCGTGGCAGGTTTCATATTTTTACTACTGACTCCCATTATCTTTTTGACTATCGCAACATTTGCTTCTATATTCGATAAAGTAGGATTTGGCGCAGGTACGTTAGCCTTTATGATCGCAAGCGTATATATATTAAATGGAATAGTGCTTCTGCTTTCCTCTTTATTTATCCTCAAAAAAGACATAACATAGGCTATGGTACTAGCATGAATCTGACTTTACACTAGATTCATGCTTATTTAATTTCTCCTAAATTTTTATATGAAATTAAATAATTCTTTAAAAAAATTTAAACTTTATTTATTATAATATCCCTATCGTATTCGCACGTTTATTCAAATTTAAAAGAAAGGAGCACAAAATGAAAAAGGTTCTACTTACAATTCCTATACTAATCATCCTACTTAGTGGATGCAGCAATAACGATATATACGGTTCTTGGGAAGTCGTTGACAATAAAAATGGTGAATGCCCTGTATATTATAAATTTGAAACAGTTGTCAAAAAAGAAAATAAAGAGGAAATTGTGCAAAATTTAGCAGAAATGCAAACCACAAAGAATAAAGACGATTTATATAAAGGCTCATTTGTCAAAAATTCTAATGTATATCACATTGATTATGGTAATTCATTTACATCAGAGCAAACTTTAAAAGTTGCCGACGGTACATTAAATGTATACTTTTTGACAGCTGAAAAATTATGCACGTATAAAAAGAAATGATTACATTTCAGAGGAAACGCAGAAAATATTTTCTGCGTTATTTCACTTTAGAAATCTTCCACAAATACTTAATAAAAACTATAAAATAACTTAAGTTATATAAAATGAATCCTATAATAGACATTTCAATTAACACGTCTACGCTATTTACATCGATACTTTTTCAAAATAGGCTAATCCTTCCTCTAAATTTATCAATCGTTTTAATTTTCATAAAAAAATGATAAAATATAAACATGTGTTTTCAGAATAATTAAAAACGCAGAATGAAAGCACTGTTTTAGGAGGGGTTTTGATGACTTACACGTTAGCAACTAGAATGAAAGCATTCCAATCTTCTATATTTAGTGAATTAGGAGCCTATAAAAAAGAAAAAATTGCAGCAGGTCATAACATGATTGATTTGAGCATCGGAAATCCTGATATGCCGCCCGCTGATTTTGTAAGAGAAACAATGGTACATACAGCGAGTGAGAAAGAGAGCTACGGGTATACATTATCAGGTATTCAAGAATTTCACGAAGCTGTAACTGAATATTACAACAACACTCATAACGTTTTATTAAATGCGGATAAAGAAGTTTTATTATTAATGGGTTCACAAGACGGGCTCGTTCATTTACCTATGGTTTATGCAAATCCAGGTGATATTATATTAGTTCCTGATCCAGGATATACAGCTTATGAAACAGGTATTCAAATGGCTGGTGCAACATCTTACTACATGCCTTTAAAGAAAGAGAATGACTTCTTACCAGACTTAGGAGTCATCCCTGAAGAAATTGCCGATCAAGCGAAGATGATGATTTTAAACTTCCCAGGGAATCCCGTTCCAGCAATGGCTCATGAAGATTTCTTTAAAGAAGTAATCGCATTCGCGAAAAAGCATAATATTATCGTTGTCCATGATTTTGCTTATGCTGAATTTTATTTCGATGGTAATAAGCCAATTAGCTTCCTCTCTGTACATGGTGCTAAAGAAGTTGGTGTAGAAATCAATTCTTTGTCAAAAAGTTATAGTTTAGCAGGTAGCCGTATTGGATATATGATTGGAAACGAAGAAATTGTTCGTGCACTTACTCAATTTAAATCTAATACCGACTACGGTGTATTTTTACCAATTCAAAAAGCGGCATCTGCAGCACTAAGAAATGGCGCGGCATTTTGTGAGAAAAACCGCGATATTTATCAAGAACGGAGAGATACTTTAGTCGATGGATTCCGAACATTTGGTTGGAATGTCGATAAGCCAGCCGGTAGTATGTTTGTCTGGGCTGAAATTCCACAAGGATGGACTTCTCTAGACTTCGCTTATGCATTAATGGATCGTGCGAATGTCGTTGTTACACCTGGTCATGCATTTGGACCTCACGGAGAAGGCTTCGTACGTATTGCACTCGTTCAAGATAAAGAAGTGTTGCAACAAGTTGTTGAAAACATTAGAAATAGCGGCATTTTCACTCTTGAAAAAGTAAATGAATTAGTTAAAAATTAGTTCCCACTCCCCTGCTTAAATTTAGCAGGGGTATTATTAATTGGAGGTACTTTCATATGCATATTAAAGACACTCTTCCCCATCGTTATCCATTTTTAATGACTGATAAAGTAACAAATGTAAAACAAGGTGAATTCGTTACAGGATATAAACTTATTACAAATAACGAATGGTTTATAAATGATAGTCAAAAACATATGCCTCATATGTTAATTGTAGAAGCACTTGCTCAGCTTAGTGCATTTGTACATACAAGTGATTCTGAAGGACTAGGATTCCTCTCCTCTTTAGATGGAGTTGAATTCCAAGGAAAAGCATATCCCGGTGATAAACTTGATTTACATTATGAACTAACGCGCAATCGCCGAGGTTTTGTTCTTGGTAAAGGTATTGCAACTGTAAACGACCAGCCTATTGTAACTATAGAAAAACTATTAATATATCAAGCAGATTAAAGTGTTCCTTATATCAGTTGGAAATATCTATTCTCAACCAATTAAGTAAATAGGAAAACATATTACGTAGTTAGGAGCAGGAAAATGGAACGTACTATCGGTATCGATGCTGGAGGCACATTAACGAAAATAGCTTATTTTAACGAAAAAAAGCTATTAACTTTTGAAAAATTTTATTCGCATGAACAACATAAAATAATAGATTGGATTAAAAACAACAATGGCATAAAACAAATATGTATTACGGGTGGTAAATCGAAACTATTACAGCATTTGCTTACAGGTTCATATAAAATAATAGAGCTAAACGAATTTGAAGCTACTCTTGCAGGTGTCCAATACATATTAAAAGAAGAAAAACATGCTATAAACAATTTTATTTTAACCAATATTGGTACAGGTACTTCTATCCATTATGTTTATAATGAACAATATATTCGCGCTGGTGGAACCGGAGTTGGCGGTGGGACTATTATGGGACTTTCAAAATTGTTAACAAATATAGATCATTTTGAAGATGTAATCCCTCTAACAAAAGTAGGATCTAGAAAAGAACTAGATATTACGGTTGGAGATATTTATGGTGGTATTCTTTCCCCCATCGATAATAACTTAACTGCTAGCAACTTCGGAAAAGCAGCCATTACAGAATCAAATAATAGTAGCTCCGATATACTAGCTACTGTACAAGGACTTGTCGGTGAAGTCGTTACTGCATTAAGCCTTCAATTCGCTGAAACAAAAAACATTGAACATATTATTTATATTGGTTCGACTTTATGTAATAACGTACAACTTCAACATATTATTAGTAGCTACACTGAATATCAAAATAAAACACCAATCTTTTTACAAGATGGTGGTAATAGCGGTGCAATTGGTGCATTACTTCATGCTACGAAATAAAAAGCTGACTTTTGTCAGCTTTTTAGAAATGGCACTTCAAATTCAATAATTGATTCCCCGTTCTCTCCAATTCGCTCCGCGCTTATTCTATCAATCACACAATTTAACTTCCCATGAAAACTAGGAATCTCCTTCACTACTTCAGCAGCTAATTCGGCACTTTCTTTTCTTCCGACTGTTACATGCGGGATGTACGGAATGTCTTCTTTCAAAAATTGTAATAAAGGTCCTGTATACAGCCTATCATGTAGTTCTTCTATTTGTTTTCTTCCTCTATCAACTTCTAAAAACAAATAGTTTCCTACGCTAGTGATACGATTTGCAAACTCAATTTCAATTTTGCCTCCCCCTTTTGATACATTAAAAATATGAGATTTTAATTCATCATTTGAAATATTACTCTTAAATGGGAATACGATTGTTATATGCGGTGGAATTAATCCAAATAAAGGATCATGTTTATGTCTAATGTTCTCTATTTTATCGATGGACATGTTGTTTAGAAAAAGTAAAATTGTACGCATTTTTATCCCCTCAACTTTTCCTCATTATAATATGTATCATATTCTATGATAGCCTGCCCTTCAGCAACTTGTTTTGCTTACCTATAAAAATAAAAAAACTTCTCAAATGAGAAGTTTTCATATAGCATGATTATTATTTTCCCGCCAAACTTTCCTAAACTTTATATAACAAGCAATTCTCCATGGAATAATATATGAGACTGCAACAACATAAAATAATAAACCAATCGTTTGCTGATCTAAGTCAACAATATATTTTCTTGAACCGTATCTCAAAAAGACAAGTGCAATAAAAGTAATTAAAAAAGCTGCACTTTTTTTCGTATAAATATTCCCATCATCTCTTCGTTCATAATTTGTTAATACTATAAGCGGCACAGCAAAAAATACACCAATGAATACCGCTATAATTACTTGTAATATAGCTGGATGTACGGGACCTAAAAACCATACAATACCTGGTGTTAAAAATAGTAATGGCCATAAAATACGTTTTCCCGATCCCTTTATTGGCTTATGCATGGAGCGAAAACGACGCCAAAATATTAGTAGTGCAATGCATAAAAAGACTGTAATGAGTGGAGATGTATCTCCCATTTGTTATCCTTCTCTCTATAGTAATCTAATAATATTTCAAACTGTTTTTTCAAATGATACTTTACGAATAAATATACTACTAGTTATGATATAAAGAACAGTTAATCCAATTGAAATAACAGTAAAATATGGAATATCTACTAAAGATCCATCACTTGTAAATAATAAACCAGTTACCCCTGCTTCTCCATAAAGTACACTATTTGTTGATAAGAAAAGGGTCCCACCAATCATAAGACCAATCCACTGAAATCGTTGTTTAAAAACTACTACCACTTGAAAGAAACATGCTGTTGTAACATAAAATAAGAAGTGCAAAATAAATTGTTGTACCGATTGCTCCCCAAAACTAACATTTACTAAATTATATTTTATATCTTGCAAAAGCATTATTTGAAGAAACGAAAACATTGCGGATTGCAATATGATATAACAAATTGCTCCGATGAAATATTGAATTCTCGTTACACCAAATGAAACAGCTAAACGAAATAGCTCATCTTGTATGATGAAAACACTCCCTACTATAAACAACATAATTGCTATTGACGGGTTATTTATAATTTCGGGTAAATAACCAATGTTCGCTCCATTTAAATGAGCAGCATTTAAAGCCCCTTTTATTAATAAAGCTACAATCCAAAATATTAAAATTGCTTTATAATGAAAATTAATATGTAACTTTAACTGCTTCATTAATATCGTCATTTCACTTCACCACCAGTTATGTGAATAAATAGTTTTTGTAATGTTATTCCATCAATGACTAATCCTAATTTTTCAATAGAGTCATAATCTTCACTAGACAATTCTTCCCATATAACAGCAATACCTTTATTCCCATAAATTTCTTTATTTATAACTTTTTTATTAATCAAGAACTCCTCCACTTTACCTTTTTGCCCTGAAATAATATGACCTTGTTGCAATAAATCTTCCACTGTTGATTGAACAACAAGTGCACCTTCTTTTATGATAATTACTTCTTCAATAACATGGGTTACTTCTTCTACCAGATGTGTTGATAATATAATTGTTCTGGGATACTCCCCGTAATCTTCTAGTAGTAAACTATAAAATAACTCACGATGTGCTGCGTCTAATCCTGTAGTTGGTTCATCAAAAATAGTAATTGTCGCTCTGCTTGCTAACCCTTTAATAATTCCTACAACTGTTTGCATGCCATGAGATAGTTTATGGTATTTCTCTGTTATATTAAGCTGAAATTTACCCGCCAGTTCTTCAGCAAACTTCTGATCCCAATTTTTATAAAACATGTTACATATCTTAAAAATTTCTTTTACGCTATAACTTAAATGAGACTCTTCTTTTACTCTAACGAAACAAATATTTTGCATCGCTTTACTATTTTCAAAAACATCTTCACCAAATATTGATACACTTCCACTACTTGAAGTAATTTGTCCTGCTAGTAAATTTAATAAAGTCGTTTTCCCTGCTCCGTTCCTTCCAAGCAAACCATATATTTTATTCTCTTCCAATGAAATCGTTACTTCATTTACAGCTATTTTCTTTTTATACTTTTTCGTTACATCTTTCGTTTCAAGTGCAATCATCCCTCTTTCCCCTCCTTCGTAATCTTTTGAATCATATCCATCAATTCATCTTTTGATATTTCTAGTACTTTCGCTTCTTCCCACACTTTAGGTAAATATTCAGTCATAAAAGTATTTTGTCTTTTTTTTAGTACAACTTCTTTTGCTCCTTTTGCAACAAACATCCCGATCCCTCTCTTTTTATATAAAATCCCCTCATCCACTAATACATTCACCCCTTTAGCTGCGGTAGCCGGATTTATTTGTAACATCTTCGCAAATTGATTTGTCGATGGAACTTGTTCTTCTTCAAGCAATATGTCTTTTAAAATATCAGATTCAATCGTTTCTGCAATTTGTATGTATATTAATTTATTTTGTTCTAGAGTCGGCTTCACATTTTCACCACCTTAGGTTCATAGGTTCATTACTTATGTAATTAACCATATCACATAGAATTATTTTTTTCCATAAATTTCTTTTACAAAAAAGAGAGTCATTCAATTAAGAATGTCTCTCTTTCTAAAAATTCGAAGTTTCAACTCTTGTTCTCAAATTCTTTTCATTTATACCATTTTGACAAAAATTAAACTGTTGTCCCTCAATACATTTTGTACGATCTACTACTTGCCCTAAATGATAGCTTGTATGCTCAACCAAATGTAATAGACTTTGAAGATCAATATGCCTTTTTTCTTCCCAGACCTGTATATATGCTTTGCCCCACTCATCAAATATTTCTTCAACAGTTTTTAACAAAGCTTCAGAGCTTATTTGTTTCACTGGAAAATATTCTTCAATTCCATTTTCAAAAACTATATTTGGATCCTTATAACGCCTTGTATTTCTCTGTAAATGTTCACAAATATGTAGTACGATTCCACCAATTGAATTAACAGAGGTCTCTTGTTTCCACAAATCTTCTTCACTAACGAGCCTAATTGCCTGTACTAATTTAGGTAAATAATGATCCTGCATTCTATGATAAGAAATTTTGTATACTAACTCCATCTTCTCCCCTCCATTATTTCAACTGGCTCACTGGATATTTAGCAAATAAAGATTTCCGAAAATCTTTATCTTCCACAAGCATTTTAATTTTTTCTTCATTGCCGTTAAAGAACTTTATAACTTTATTTTTATCCCATATATCTTTTTCTTTTGGAAAATCATCGAATTCCCTATGCAAAATTGATAACATTTCTTCCCTCGTTATCTTAAAGTTTTTATTTTCTATTTGAAACTCGTAAGCTTTTGCGTTTGGTACTAAAATTACTAGATAGGTAGCATTAAAGAGAAAATTCTTCTTCATCGTATCTTTCTCATCAAACCAATACGTCTCAATCATTTCTTCTGTAAGAGCTCCACTCTCTTTTGCACCATAGTTCACTTTTATATTTTCATTTTCTAAACTTATACTTTGAACTGTTTCACCACCGGGTAAATGATTAATAATTGCAACCACATCTGAATTATTACCAACGTATGTCCCAGTATATTTCTTAAAATCATCTGACCTAACATCATATATATCTTTTATTCTTTCTCCGTTAGAACAAGCCGCAATGAATAAAAAAATTGTTAGCATAACGATCATGTTATGATGCATATATTTCATTTAGCATCCCCCATTTTTATCGATATTTCGTTAATTACAATATTTACTTTCAAATCCCTTTTTAAATATACGCATTTTAATCAAAATTAAAAATTTTCATTTTTTATGTTTACAATTATCCATTAATTGTATATACTTACTAACGTAAGAAAAAAATTCTAAAAGGAGGTCGAAGGAAATGATGAAATTACAATTACATGCATTAACTTTAGCGTTAACTGCACCTGTGTTTTCTGGACAATTAAATATGAATTCGACCACCCTAATGGAGAATTGAAAATCGTACTTTATTTCATTTAATTCATAAATTCGCCACAGGAGGTCGTATACTTTCCTGTGGCTTTTTCACGCCCAGCCATAGGAGAACTGTATCTTCCTGTGGTTTTTTTGCGCGATTTTTTAGTCTCTTACATTATTTTTCTAAGAAAGGAGCAACATTCAATGACTATTAGCGTATTGTTTTTAAGTATTACGATTCAAAGAAATACAATTTCTAAAGATGAAATTCTTCATAATGAGCAAATTGAAAAAGCTATGAATGATGTTAAGGAGCGCCAAGCACTTTACTGTGATCACCTGTAATTCCTTTTCGAAAGGAGGAATTCATTTATGACTTTTCATATTTTCTTTTTTACGACTGTGCTTCAAAAAAATACTTTATCTGAAACTGAAATCAATCGTAAACAACAGTTAAAACAACTGACTGATAAAATAACTGACATTAAAAGTTCATACTACACTCAAATGTATTAAAAATATATTTTAAAGGGGTAATATATTCATGAAATTTAAAGCATTCTTTTTAACAATCACCATTCAAAAACGTAAGCTTTCACAGAAAGAGATTTTACGTGAGCAACACATCCAAAGCATTATGGACGAAGTAAAAGAGCGCCAATCTTCTTATTACACTCGTCTTTTCTAAATCACTTATAAAGGGGTCATTATCCAATGAAATTTAAAGTATTCTTTTTAACCATTACCATTCAAAAAAATACATTTTCCAAGTCTGAAATGTTTCATGAGCGACAAATTAATCAGGCTATGGATCATGTAAAAGAAAGACAAAGTCATTACTGTAGTCATCTGTAATTTCTTATTACACTCGTTTTTTCTAAATCACTTATAAAGGGGCAATTATCTAATGAAATTTAAAGTATTCTTTTTAACCATTACCATTCAAAAAAATAAATTTTCTGAGTCTGAAATGTTTCATGAACGACAAATTAATCAGGCTATAGATCATGTAAAAGAAAGACAAAGTCATTACTGTAGTCATCTGTAATTCCAATTCGAAAGGAGGAATTCACATATGAAGTTTCACCTTTTCTTTTTAACGATTACAATTCAAAAAGAAACAATATCTCAAAATGAATTAAAACAAGAAAGACAATATAAACAAGTTATTGATGAAATTCGAGATCGTAGAAGCAAATACTACACTCACCTTTAATCGTTTAACTATATAGAATTGAAAGGAGTCGATTATGATGTTGATAGCACGCTGTAAGGAAATGATTTGGATAGTTCAGAGGGATTCCACATAGTTTTATAGAGCTTATATCACACAAGTTTATCACTGAATTTGATGTATAAAAAATATATAATAAAATCAAATCAACCCGCTTTTAATTATTTATTTATAAACAAAAGATACACCACTTAAAAAGCGGTGTATCTTTCTCAGGTTTCACTATTTCCGATTACTTCTCTTTGTCTTAAACAATCTCACTAAGTTCGAAACAACAGTTTTTGTTACTGCATAAACTGGTACTGCTAAAATCATTCCGATGATTCCAGCAAAATTACCTACCCCTAAAATTAGGATAATAATTGTTAATGGGTGAATGTTTAATTTCGAGCTCATAATACGCGGTGAAATAATATTACTTTCAAACTGTTGTACAATTGTTACGATAATAATTACGTATAAGGCTTGCATCGGAGATACGAACAGTCCTACAATAACAGCTGGTGCTGCCCCAATAAATGGCCCTAAGTTAGGAATGATGTTTGTAAATGCTGCAATAATTCCTAAAACGAAAGCGTACGGTAAATCGATAATTAAATAACCGATAAAAGTAAACGCACCTACAAATATACAAACGAGTGCTTGCCCTTGAATATATGCAGATAATGTTTCGTTCGTTTCCTTAATGATACGAAGCCCCTCTTCACGGTAAGACTCAGGTAATAAACTTACCGCTTTTCCCGGAAAGGCATGTCCATCTTTAAACATGTAAAATAAAATGAACGGTACAGTAAATACAACTAATGCAACGTTCGTGATAATACCAAATAAAGCCGTTGCACTCGACGTAATTGTATTTGGTATATCTTTTAAGTATTCAATCGCATTTTTTTCAATTGTTTCAATGGAAACGTAGTTTTGTGTAGATAACCATTCAAACAACCTATGATGTGATAATTCTTGTATGTATACTTTCCCCTCTTTTATGTAGCTTGGCATATTTTTTACTAAGTCCATTAGCTGTTGTGAAATCGTAGGAACAACTACTCCAACGCCAACCGCAGTTAATGTTATGATAAAAAGATATAACAGTAATATCGCTAAATTTCTAGGTACTTTTTTATTCTCCAAAAAGATTAATACAGGATTAAATATGAAGTATAAAAAAAGCGCGATTAAGATTGGGAAAAACAATGTTGATATGAAGATACCAATCGGTTGAAATAAAAATGATATTTTTGTGCAAATAAATATGATTCCTACAACCATTAGCACTTCTAATGTCCAAAAGTGCACTTTTGATTTCAAAAAAACGGCCTCCTTTAAACTAGCACTTCTATTCATTGTACCAAAATAAGCATGAATTTCACATAATATTTTCCTTTACAATATTCCAAAATACCGATAAATACACTACAATGAGATTACATACAAATTTGCAGGTAAAGGTGATAAAAATGACACAATGCATCATTTGCAGAAAAGATACGAAAGAACTTAGTGAACAATATGTCATTCCAGAAATATTATGTGGATATTATTTCACAAACTCAATTTGTGATACTTGTCATGAACAAATGACAACAAATATTGATCGTCCTTTAATTAGGCATAAATTGAGTCAATTTAAGATTGAACAAATGAAAAGACAAATTGATTCCCCACTCTATACGAATGAGCACGGTGAGGAACTTGCGGCTGCTGAGACTGATGTTGTCGAAGTAAGCGACGAGATTCTTTATTCTAATGCATTAATTATGAAACTATGTAAAAAGCACGATATTTCCTTACATAATGAAATTTGGAAGGAGGAACGTGTAACGAAAGTAGCGAGTTCTATTCAACGTGAATTACTATTAGATAACCGTAAATATAAAATGAGTGTATTAAAAATGGCTTATACATTCGCTGTACAAACAGTTGATGGCTACTTTGAAGATCAAGATGCAATTGATATTTCTACCATTCTCTCAAATGCAGATTTCGTGGAACTAAAAGAAAAAAGCATTGTACGTGATTTAAGCAAAAGTTCTTTATGGAATACGCTAAATACAAGTAGTGAAAATCATTACTTTATTTTACTTAGCGATAAAGACGGCCTGTTTTGCTTCATTCGTTTGTTTGACATCTTTGATGTTGTCGTTCATTTATCAGAAAAAAGATTTGACCTTCCATCGCCGATTGTCGGTGTAAATAATGTGAATACGCAGAAATTTTATGTCCAAAGTTTAAAACAGTATATGGATGGGCTGTTTAAAGAAAAAGCACCTACAATATAACAGGAACCAGAACATACGGTCTCCTTTCTTGATGAAAAGACACTGTGTTATAATGAGTATGAAAAGAACAATACAATCACATAAACCAATTATAAATTGTATATAAATAAAAAAGACTAGTGTGCGGCTACACACTAGTCCACGTAACTTAGCAGATTGGATTGTTCATTTATCCTATTTGTTTCTTACAAACAAAACAACCCACATTCTATAAGCATAGGTGGGTTGTTATTTTTTGAGCTTGTCTATTAAAACGACGACGAACGTTAACAATGCAACGAGAAACAGTCCACCTTGCAGTAGCAACGCTATTTCACTCACGTATTATCACCCCCCTCCTACTCGGAGAAGTGATAATTGAACAACCAACCGCACCTTAAGTTACCCTTTAATTTTACCATATTTTCTAATAATTTACGATGAAAACCCGCAAGCGAATAACTTGCGGGTTTTTTATCCCGTATTAACAGGCAGTGAACAAAATAAAGCAATAAATATGTGAAACTTTATTTCTCACTATTTTTTTAATGCATATGCATCAGCAATCATTTCACCAACAATTTTATTTTCTTCTTTCTTCTCGTCTTTCAATAATGGGAATAACAATTCTGCGACCTCATACGCTTCTTCTAAATGCGGATATCCTGATAAAACAAACGTATCAATTCCTAACGATTCATATTCTTTTATCCTTTCTGCTACTGTATGTGGATTGCCTACAAGTGCAGTACCTGCCCCACCTCTTACAAGTCCGATTCCAGCCCATAAATTAGGGCTTATCTCTAACGACTCTCTCGTACCTTTATTTAAATGTGTCATCCTCTTTTGACCAACCGAATCATATCTTGCAAATGTCTTTTGAGCAAGCTCAATTGTTTCATTATCCACATATTGAATTAAACGTTCTGCCTCTTCCCACGCTTCTTCTTCTATTTCTCTTACAATTACGTGTAATCTAATGCCAAATCGTACTGTACGCCCCTTCTCTTCTGCAAGTTTTCTTACTTCTTCTATTTTCTCTTTCACTTGCTCTGGTGGCTCTCCCCACGTTAAATATACATCACTATGTTCAGCTGCTACTTCTTTTCCAGCAGCTGATGATCCTCCGAAATATATAGGAGGATATGGTGTTTGAACTGGCGGGAATACAACTTTACTATCTGTAACTTGAATATGTTTTCCTTCTAAAGAGATCGTTTCACCTTGCAATGTCGATTTCCAAACCTTTAAAAATTCATCCGCTGCTTCATATCTTTCATCATGCTCAAGATATAATCCATCTCCTTGTAGTTCAACTGGATCTCCTCCAGCTACTACATTAATAAGTAGTCTCCCATCTGAAATTCTATCAAATGTAGATGCCATCCTCGCTGCAACTGTAGGTGACATTAGTCCTGGTCTCACTGCTACTAAAAATTTTAGTTTTTCTGTTTCAGCAGCAAGAGCTGAAGCTAACACCCAAGGGTCTTCACATCCTTGACCAGTTGGAAGTAAAACACCCGTATATCCTAAATAATCAGCTGCCGCAGCAACTTGCTTATAATAACCATATTCAGCTGCTCTTCCTCGTTTTGTCGTTCCTAAATATCGACCATCTCCATAAGCCGGAATAAACCATAATAATTCCATACCTTTACACACCCCTTATTTATTTTGAAACGTATACTAACAAATTCTATATAAATTACCCCTAATAATTTATATGTTAATTCCCAGTCTCACCTTTAAAATTATCTCGCCATCTTAAAAACTTCACTTCTAGTAAACGTACTAGAGAGTCAGAAAACTTCCCAACAAATGCAAAGATAATTATGCCGACAAATACGATATCTGTATTTGAAAATTGCCTTGCATCCATAATCATATAACCAATACCTTCTGTAGATCCCATAAGTTCTGCTACTACTAAACTCACCCATGCAACACCTAACGATAACCTTGCTCCTAGTAAAAGGTTAGGCAATGCAGATGGTAAAATTAGTTTCGTAATTAGTTTTCTTTTGCTAAACTCTAACACTCTCGCAACATCAAATAACTTTGAATCCACACCTCTAATACCTAAAAATGCGTTTACGTATAAAGGAAAAAATGCACCATCTGCAATTAATAACACTTTCGATGTTTCACCAAAACCGAACCATAATACGAAAAGCGGCGCAACAGCTAAATGAGGTACAGTTCTTAACATTTGCACAGATGGGTCTAAATATTGCTCACTTCTCGTTGAAAATCCAACAATTGTTCCTAAAATGATTCCTAAGCCCCCACCAATAAAGAAACCAGCCGCAGCCCTGAATACACTAATACTTAAATGGCCGAATAACTCTCCTGTTTTAATAAGCTCTTGGAAAGCTAGAAAAATATCTAATGGTGTTGGTAAAACTGTTTTAGAAACAAGACCGAATACGCCAGCCAACTGCCAAATTATTAATATAATAACCGGTATAGTAATCGCCCTTACTAAAACTTTTACATTAAACTTTCGTACCTTCTTTATGCCATTTTTCTTAATCGTTATACTCGCTGGTTTCATAACAGCTTTCGTATTTTCCACTTTACAAAACCTCTTTTCACTTCGCTTTCAATGCTTTTTCTACGAAAGAATTATCTACAACTTTTTCCGTCTTAATTTCTTTCTTTATAGAACCGATCTTATATTGAAAATCCGCTGTCTTTTGTTGTTCTGCTATTATTTCCTTCGTTACCGGAACTAAAATTGGTTTGTCATGATTAAACACTTCTTTTACAATCTCTGCATCTATCTTTTTTACAGAAGTGTACACTTTTATTGCTTCATCTAAGTTAGCCTCTTGCCATACACGTGCTTTCTCATAAACTTTGAGGAATTTCTCAACTAATTCTGGATGTTCTTTCGCAAATTTTGTCCTCGTAATTAAAAATTCTGGTGAAGAGACATTTAATGTTTCACCGTCTGCAATCACCTTCGCACCTTTATTTAACGTATGTAATGATATGAAAGGGTCCCAAATCGCCCATGCATCTACTGATCCTGATTCGAATGCAGGCTGCGCTTCATCTGGTTGTAATTGAATGACATTTACATCTTTTGCATCAATACCTTCTTTATCAAGCGCTCGATATAATAAATTAAAGGCACTACTTCCTTTTGCTACTGCAATTTTTTTACCTTTTAAATCTTTTACACTCGCAATCTTGCTATCTTTTTGAACGAGAATTCCAGTTCCTTTTCTCGCATAACTTGTATTGGCGATTTCGGTAAATCCAATACCTGCTGCTTGCGCTGAAATGACTGGAGAATTCCCTACTTCACCAAAGTCTAACCGGTTTGATGCGATTGCTTCAAAATAAGGAGGTCCACTTTGGAACTCTGTCCATTTCACTTTAACTCCTTCTTTTTTAAACTCCTCTTCAAACCATCCCTTTTTCTTTGCTAGTAATAGCGGGCTTAATCCTTGCTGTATACCAATTTGTATTGTTACATCTTCTTTCTTACTACTTACTGTACTTTTTTCACATCCTAATAAAAATACTGATATAGCTAAAGCAAAAGAAAGAATTTTAAATTTTTTATACATATAAAATCACCCTTTTCCTATATACTTGTTTGAATCAACCCTCCATATTCAAACTGCTGTAATACTTTCGTTCGAAGTTGTTGGAACGATTGAGAAGTTTTATTTCGCGGATAAGGCAAATTATTTTCAATCACTTTATGTATTTTCCCTGGTTTTGCACTCATAATGATGATTCGGTTTGAAAGATATATCGCTTCGTCTATATCATGTGTAACGAATATCATTGTTGTTTTCTTCTGCTCCCAAATATTTAGCAATACTTCTTGTAAATGACTTCGAGTAAAAGCATCCAGCGCTCCAAAAGGTTCATCAAGTAATAATACATTTGGATCTCTTAATAACGCTCTCGCTATCGCAACACGTTGTGACATCCCGCCTGAAATTTCTTTCGGATACGATTTTTCAAAGCCATCTAACCGAACGATTTCAACCCATTCTCTCACCTTATCTTTCACATACTTATCTTTTAACGACAAATCTGCCGCTATATTTTCTTCAACTGTTAACCATGGAAAAAGCCTATGTTCTTGAAAAATAAAACCTTGTTTCTTGCTCGTTTTTAAGATAGGCTCCCCGTCAATAACAACTTCACCTTCAAAATCATTATCTAGACCTGCAACAATTTTTAGTAATGTACTTTTTCCGCACCCACTCGGACCAATTACTGTAACAAAATCCCCTTCCTCTAATTGAAAATTAATATTCTCTAGCACTTGAACCGTACCAGTTTGTTTCAAAAAATATTTTGATACCCCATCAATTGAAACAGTCATTTCTTCCCCTCCTTAAAATGATTCATATAAATGAACAGATTCAGTATTTGTGCAATAAAAAAACCAAAGGCATTTTATCTGTTGATAAAATGCCTTTGGTTTCTCCAATCAGCAATACGTTATGGAATTAAGTACATATTATACAAATATTTCCGATAAGTCAACTAGGTTTTATTAAAACATACATATGATTTGTTTGAACATTTTACTTTTGTTTATTTAAACGATATCGTTTACTTACTATTTTTTCTGATCTTTAATCCACTGTAACCAATAAGAAAACTCACACGCTAAATGCATTTGATGGGATTTAATTAGACTATTAGGACAAAGGGCTGGGAACTCAACAACTAGACTTACTTCTATCCCTGTATTAGTATCTTTAAATTGATGTCGAACTCCACCAATAATAGTACCATCTTTCATACGTGCAACACCTGTTGATTGGTATTGATAAGATTTATCTCTCGGTGTTTTCAATCCAGTTTCATCACCAAAAACAATGAAAAATTGAACTGGAAACGGAGAATTACCAGTAGTTTCGATAACCTCTAATTCATTTTCCCCAAAGGGTCTTAGTACATAGTGATCAGGACAAGCAGATAAATTCACTTTGTTATTTTCACGTGATTGTTCAAGCATCAAACTATCAATTCCATGTATAGCTACTTCTGCTGTAATCCCGTCTAAATAAATACTAGTTTTTGAAAATTTTCGTCTATCGCCAGATAAAAGAGTACAGATACGCATACCTAATGCACTTAATCTAAGTTTTGATTTCAACTTTTCGTACATTTCATTGTATGTATATCGCAACTTTATTTCCGTTAGCTGTTTTATCATGACGTCTGTATCATTTATTTCAAGCTCTTTATGTCCTAATGTATATAATACTTTTTTTATCCGTTCTCTTTTCCATTTTATAAGTTGCTCTTGTGAGATATTATTTCCATCGATAATAATTTTCATAAACTTTCTCCTTCCTTTTGATTGTATCGTAGTGTAGTTAATACTAAATTAACCATTTCATGTTTTGTATCTAGATTCAACTTTACTTCTGAATGAGCAATACTGCTAAGACCGTATAGAATAAACCCAGAAGCTAATAATGAGTTATCAGTATAAAAAACCCCTATGTTTACTCCCTCTTCAATTACTTGTCTAATTAACGGTTGCATACGTGTGAATAATTTCTGTTCCAGTTGAAAATGTTGTTCCGTCTGAAACGAGCTCACATTTTTATAGGGTGCTAACTTTTCAATAAATGTCCAAAATATATCTAGTGAATCTTTCATCTTTTGCATGACAGACCGTTCATTTGAAACAAGTATTTCTTCAATTAACTCCATATTTTTCACAATACAGTCATTTAAAACTTCATCAACAAAATTCTCTTTAGACTTGAAGTAATAATAAAATAAGCCCGTTGCTACACCTGCATGATTCACAACATCTTTTATGCCAAATCCTTTCATACCATTTTTCATATATAGTTCAAAACCAATATCCATTAACTCTTGGCGTCTTACATCTGGTTCTTTTGATATTCTTTTCATACGTCATCTCCTACAATGTTTTTACCACGACTGAATCTGATTCAATCATAAACGACTGAACTTGATTCAGTCAATATTATTTCATAAATTTTAAATCCATTTAATAACTAAGCAACAAAATTTCTACCAAAAAAAAGTAATCTCAAGAAATATGCTACTAACCTTAGATTTATCAAAAAAGTTAGACCATATAACTTGAGACTACTCATTTCCATTCAAAATATTTATGTAATTAAATTTTAGTTCTTCTGCACCCTGGCTGTCTCCAAAACTATTTGTGGAAGCTCTTTTTGAATGATTTCTTTCAGTCCATAAAGAGCTTTCTTCACATAACCACCTTCGAAATTCCCTAATGATTCTGGTAATTCATCCTCATCTAATATGAAGTATTCTCCATTAGGAAGTACCATAATATCGATGATTAAATCTTCGAAGGAAACCACTTCGTCTTTTATTTGTGTATTTTTTACGATATTAAAATAGGAACCTAAATACTTCCCTTTTATATCTCTCCATACGTATAAATTGTACGGACGATCTTTCCAATAATATGCGATTGTATAACTTCCTTTTGGGATTGTTAACTTAGTATCTTTTGCAGTCATTGTAAATGAATACTGCACCTCGTGAAATAAAACGATACTTTGTGATTGCTTTTCAAGTAATAAACAATTGTGATCTACTATTGTTGAGTTATACCGGATTTTTCTTTCTATAATTTCACTTTTCGATGTAAGTAACTTATTCATTATTTTGTTTCCCCTTATACTAGTTCTATCCTCAATTATATTCACTTATCTAACGATAAAGAAGTATATAGTTTTTTATATAATGATTTATACAAGTACACAAGAAAAACTCCTTCTTATTTAGAAAGAGTTTTTCACTATCCATGTTTCATATTTTTTCACTTCTAACGGAAGCTTATTTGTTTTTATGTAACTAACAGCACTATTACTCATGTTTTAACTTTTCCTTAACCGCATCATAAAATTTTCGTTCTTCATCAACATTTAAGTGCACACGACTTACTGTTTTAGAAAATCCATATAACAACTGTGCTTTCACTGGCTCTTTTAATGTTATTTCAAAAGTAGCAGGTTCTTTTATGAACTCCATAACAGTTGCATCCAATACCTGTTTCCCTTCTTTTGCCGTTAGCAATTCATCACCCTTGTAGAACGCAATATTATCAATTTGTGTAAATGGTATAACAATTTTCTTTCCTAATCCAATTTGAATGATTACTTGTTCTTCTGTTACGTTAAGTGGATTTTTACGCATCGCTTGTATTTCAGCTATAAAATAAATCATCGCGTATACATTTAAAATAAGTAAAATCCATGCTATTACTGGATTCCACTGGTGTAGCAAATAATGAAAACCAATACTTTCTATTAAGGTCGCATGGATGATCATGATATATACACCTATTGCACCAGTCTTTTTGTGATATGAGTATACGTATTCACCTTCTGGTACTTTTTCACGCCACGATAAAAATGCATAATAGATTAACTTACACTCCGTTACAATGATATCTATTAATTTATTTCTTTTCATAGTAGCGTCAAACGCAGCATCAATTGCATAAGAAAATGAAGAGTACTCACTTTTATATTCTTTATATTTTTTTATTATGGTAGGAAGCTTTCTAACAATTTTATATAGAAGGAATAACTCTAAACATACAAAAGCAATTTCTCCTGCAATTATAATATAAGAAACGTATGAAAAATCTTGTAAATAGTCACTTGGAATAATAAATCTTGCAAAAATATAACCAGCTATTACAACAGGAACTATATACGTTAACGAGTACCTTTTTCGAATAATGAAGAAATACGTGATGATTGGAATGACAAACATGCAATCTAATAATGACCCAAGTACAACTTCTTTCGGCGCAGCTGGTACTATTGGAAGAGCATACAATAAATAGTTTGATAGCATAATTAAAGAGACGAGTCCAATCCAAATACCTTTTTGCCTTCGCGATAGTGTAACATTCATACGTTCACTCCTTTATTTAAAAACCTCATTTAAGTGGTCTTTATAAAATGAAATGGCACGTTCAAATTCTTTTACTTCCTCTACTTTCACGACAGTTTCAAGTAATAATTTCATCGCTGACTCGTGATCGTTTACGTTATATTTTGCTAATGATAAAAATACTTTCATCGGATCGTTCTCTGGGAATTTTTTCACCCCAGCTTCTAATACTGTAATTGCCTTTTCATATTCCCCTATACAACGATATGTACTTCCTAGACCAATATAAGCACCGCAAAGGGATTCGCCATCAAGTCCATTTGCGATTGCCTGCTCATAATACGGAACTGCTTCTGTTTCTAGCCCCATTACATCATGTATCCACGCACACTGATACAGTACTTCTGCATCCTTTGTAAAGTTTGTTAATCCTATAAGCATCTCTTTAGACTGCGCATATTTCTTTTCGTTTCTAAGTTTAATAGCTTGCTTTAATAAATGTTCCATAGAATCCACTCCTCACCAATTATTCTGTGTATAGCTCTTGATTGATATACGCTTCACATTCGTGTAAAAGTAAAATTCCCACCAATTAAAGTTTCGCTTACTTATTACTATGCGGATTCATTCTTATCTAAAAACTTAATTTTAAAAAGCAGTGACACGATTACATAATACCTCTAAGCTTTTGACAATTTCTTTCGCTGTTTCATCTTTCCCATTACACAACTTCCCTTTACCATCTTGTCCAATTACATAATGCACAGCTCCGCGCGAATATAAAGAATGTGGTGAATTCGCAATCATTACATTCGCCCTTGCTTCTTTCATTCTATTTTTCGCTCTTTCAAACAGTTCTTCTTCATTTAAATCACTTTCAAGTTTAAAACCAACAAGTACTGTTTCTGGGTCCCATTCTTTTATTTGTTTTAATACTTTTGGAGCCTTTTGAAAGTGAATAATCGGTGCTATATCACTTGAAATTTTTCCGTCCATATTAAGAACATTACCATCTTGATCACAAATTTTCTCCACAATCCAATCTGATCCAGCCGCTGCCATAATGACTGCATCAACCTTTTCATGTGTGACGATACTTTTCATTTTATCTTGTAAATCAACAATTCCTTCAAATGGATGTAATTCTAAACCTCTATGTACATCGCTAGGTTTCTCCGCAAAATAACCGTGCAAATATATAACATGTGCCCCTTTAGCTATAAGTTCTTCTGCGATTATCCTTCCGATTGTACCTTTAGCCATATTCGTATGCCCACGTACTTGATCCCATTTTTCTAGACAACCACCGCTCGTAATTAATACCTTTTTCCCCTTCATTGTAACCATCCCTTACTAATTTTTCTTACGAAACCATTCTGTTCCAAAGTCAACTATATCACGCTGTTTCATTAGACGACACGTTGCATTCCCTATCTTCCCGTTTTTTACAGTTCCTTTTCGCTCAAACTCCACACCAATTTCTACAAACTTCTCAGATTCGTAATCCATTTCAACAAACTCTTTCCACACTCTTTCACCGTTTTCTATAATAGGTGCTCCTACTTGTATTAACTCACATGCACCAGTACGCACCTCGGATAAATGAACAGACGTATTTGAATCATATCCAACACCAATTAATAATACGTACCCGTCTAAATCGTATATTTTTCTTAATGGAGATTCTTCTCCAAAGCTCATTGATAATGAATGGTTCATTGTTATTTCTACTGCATGTTTTCCCCATGCAGCAAAACTTCCTAACGGATGATTACTACGTACTACATTCGGATATGTACGAAAACATTCAACTATTTCACCCATTCCCCTTGTTGGGGTTATACGTGAATCAAATGCAGGGACGTTATCTCGGATAATTTGCCACCAGTCTTCCGGTACAGGTGGTCTTGACCAATGTTTCGGATCGGACAAATCCGAAGATTGCGTTGGCATTATTATCGTTCCTTCTTCCGTAACAACTTTCATTAATGCTTCTACTACGGCAACCGCACCACCAGATATCCATCCGATAGAACTTAGTGATGAATGAACGATAATTGTCATTCCTTTTTCGATTCCTAATGCTTTTAAATCTTTTGTTATTGTTTCGATTGTATTTGGAAATTGTGTGCTTGCTACTATTTCATTCATTTTCATATTGGTTCCCTCACTAGCCACGTAAATTTAAACTTTTATATAAATATATTATCATATTTTTCTTAATTTTTAACTTAATCATATTCATTACTACAAAAATATGTATATGGGTGTACTGAAGCCTCAAAACTCTATTAAAATCGTAGAGAATGATAAACGAGAGTTTTATTAAATGAAGAAAAATGTAAATCTTATTTTTTCAAGCTATACTCCATATGCATATTTTTATACTATTTTTCCAAATAACAATGAAATCTTTCGATTCCCATATATTTTTCTCCTAAACCTTTAACTTGAAAACCAATTCTTTTATAAAATTCTACCGCCCCATCGTCTGTCTCTGCTTCTATATAAGTCAATTGATATATCCTTACCACTTCTTTAATCATTTGCAGTGCAATTCCTTTTTGACGATAATCTGAAGCCACTGCTATATGACATACTCGTGCTTTAGTTACTCCGATTACTTCAATACCTATACAAGCTTTTTCTTCATATTTGTACAAAGTCCCTTTATTACTTTGATAAAATATTACTGCCTTCTTTAAGCTTATTTCATTTGGACCGACGGCATATTGTAGCAAATTTAATATTGAATCTTTTTCAATTTGTTCAACACGCTGTAAATTCATATTTTCATCCCTTTCTATGAAAAAAGACTAACTCTTAATAAAAAGAGCTAATCTCATTACGCCGTTATTTTTTCTTCTTTTTTTACAACGACAGCCACATAACTATGAAGTATCATTCCAATAATAACGAGACTCATACCAACCCAAGATAAAGATGACGGAATTGGTGCAGATAACCATATCAGCTCTCCTACTAGCGCAAATAAAACTTCACCAGACTGCGTCGCTTCCACTGTTGCTAGTTTTTGTGGATCATCTTTTACAAGATCTGTTGCAAAGAAAAATAATATTGTCGCGATTAACCCAGAACTAACTGCTACAATAAAACATTGAAAAACTTGGTTACTTGACGGTAATCCGCCAGTTGATACTTCGTAACCAGATAATAAAAACCAAAATGGTAAACTTGCTAATGTCATACCGAGTACTCGCTGAAATACATCTAATTCCCCTTTACAAACTTGCATCATTTTTCGATTTCCAAGAGGATACGCAAATGCTGCAATAAGTACAGGAACTACACATAAAACGGTTTCACGAATACCTAATGAAGAAGCATGTTCTACTTGCATGAGAACAACACCGAATAAAATAATGCCCGACATAACTAATTCCTTCATCGGAAGTTTTTTATGTAGTGGATCCACCGCAAAAAATGGTGTTAACAAAATCCCTGCAACGATTGTAATTTGCCATGTTGATGCAACGAGCCAACCTGGTCCGAACGCTCCAGCAAAACTAAGCGGTGCATAAAAGAGACCAAATCCAACGATACTCCATACTAACCATTCTTTCGGATTGTTTTTCATATATTGAAAGAGTTGCTTTAAGTTCCCTCTATACATAACAATAAGTAATAGCATTGGAACCATAAAATAATACCGTAATGATGCACTCCAAATCCAGCTTCCACCTTCTAAGTCCATTGCCCGGTTTAAAACAAAGGTAAAGGCAAAGAAAAATGATGCCAGTATCCCTATAACAATTGCTTTCATTGTAAAACCCCTTGTATTTAATTTTTAATCTTTATAACATATATTTTAGTATACGCGATGAAAAATCTACATTCAAACTTACATTTCACTTTCCATTCACTTGCAATGAAAAAGATAATAATACATTCATTTATTATACTTAATATAAAAACATTAAACAGAAATAATTTTAAAAATAAGTTACTTCTATGGATGTGATAACACTGAAAATATACAGAGCCTCTATACAATCTATTTTATTTGTACTTTCTTTCGGAGTTGTTTTCCTTCTAATAAGTGTTTTATCTTTAATGGAAGAATTTGATTTACTAGGAATTATTTCAATATTTTTCTCCTTATGGCTACTAAAGTATGCCCTAACCTTATGGAAAACACGTGCAAACGATATAGGTTCCTATTGGGCTGATGAAGGAATTGTAGTAGATTTGCATGGGAATAAAGTGTATTGGTATGAAATCAAGGATATTACATACCAAAATTTTCAAGGGTCAAAATCTACCTTAATCTCGACCCATTATACTCACCATGAAAATATACGAATCCGCCATAAAAGATGGCTACCAACTATTGCACATTCAATTTACTGGTTTTCTATTGAAAAACCAAAAGATTATCATAAAAATTTAATGATAGCTTGGGAAGAAAAGCAAACAAATAAAAATAAACGCCTCCTTTAATTATTATTTAGGGGCGTTTGTTCATTCAAAAATTAAAGAATATGTAGTTTATATTCTCTATATAATTTCCTCAATCGACTTATATGTGCTTGATGATACCGATTATGATCTGCTATATGCCAAATTCCCCATCTTATAGTCGCATTTTCCCCTTTTTCATACAAAACTTCCCGCGTTAAATCAGTTTCTGTTAGTTTCATACATTCTTCATAAAACAATTTTTGCACTGCTTCATAATCTTGCATTAACTCTTGCAACGTGTATTTTCTTAAACTCGGTATTTCTCCTACTTCATTCAACATAGGACCATATTTATTTTCAAATGCTGTTGGAACATCTTCTCCCTTGAAACGATACACCCAATGTAAATCGACAACTGCTAAATGCTGAAGTAACTGCCCAATACTATTTTCATTATTTTCAGACCCTTTATAGGATAGTTCGTTCTCTTCAGTACCTTCTACTAACCTTTGCAATCTATTAAACGTATCAGCAACCGTCGCATACAAAATCGCTACTTGAGGGTCCAGATTTCTTTCTAAATGGAGATCTTTCATACAAAACTTCCTCTCTTAAAAGAACAACACCATATGTTCATCATCACTATACACACCATTCATTTTTATAGCCCTTTTTTCAATTCCGTACGTTTTAAATCCCATTGATTCATATAATCGTTTGGCTGGTTCGTTCGTTGACACAACCCCTAAATTCAATTGCTCTAGCTTCATCTCTTTTGCCCTTTCAATTGCTTTACGTATTAAATCACGTGCAAGACCACTTCTTCGATTTTCAGTATCTACATACATTGCAACGATATGCCCTTTATGCTTATATGCGTCCTTTTCTTCTGTTAATAAAGTAACAACCCCAACTAAACGATTTTCATTATTAAAAGCACCAAATGTAAAACTACTGTTGGATGAAAGATTACTAGCAACGCGTTCAAGAGGGTTTTCTTGACGTACTGCTTCTTCATAAGTCGTTACAAATGCTTCTGGATTTACTTGTAGTGCTTGTAAACGTAACTCCCAATATTGTTTTGCATCCGCTTTTGTAAGTAATCGAATCATTTTATCTTCCCCTTTTTAATTGACATAATATTTTTATAGGTTATTATTTTTTGATTCATACTCTTCTTTTAATATACTGTAACGATAGCGATGAATGAACTTTCCCTGTCTCAATCGATCATTTCTCATTAACCCTTCGCATACAAATCCGGCATTTTCATAACTCTTTTTAGCTTGTGTATTATCTTCATCTACACGTAACCAAATTTTCTCCAATTCAAACTGGGAAAAACCTATTTGTAACATGCTGTTTAGAGCTGCCATTCCAAATCCTTTACCCCAATAGTCTTTATTTCCAATCGCAATTCCTAGTTCTGCATTTTTATTTGTTTTATCAAAATTTTTAAGGTCTACCCATCCAATATGTATACCTTTCTCAGTAACGATCGCCCTTTGTTCATAACCATTTTTTCGGCTTATACAAGCTTCAATCCAGATTCTCGTATCTCCACGAGTGAACGGAGGATATTGGTCTGGTACGACTAAATGCTTTGTTACATCGCTATCTAACGACCATTGATAGCGATCTTCTACATCATCTAGTGTCAATTCTCTTAATTGAACATATGGTACATTCATTTTTCTCTCCCCTTTTTATTTACCAATAGAAAATCCTTCGAACACTCTTCCACCATACTGTTCTAACGTCATTTCTATAAAATGAATTAATTCATTTTTCTCTCCCGTTTTATAAAAATGATCAAAAGCCGCTACAAATTTGTTTGCATATTGCTCATCATATCTTCTTAGCACTCTAATAAACCATTTTGAACTCCCAAGCCACCTACCATTTACTCTTAATACATATTCATGTACTAAATCCGCTAATAAATTAGCGATAAACAATTCTTCTTCTCTTTTTGTTGCACCAATAAAGTCATCTAAAGTATCCGTAATAAAATATCGCTTCTGCTTAATCGTTTCTTCGGTCCATTTAGCTGGTCCTTTATGTAGTAAATCATTCGCTTCTTTTTTTAATTTCTCAACAATTTCCTTTTCCCCTTTTAATGCAACCCCTTCTGAAACTAATTGTGGTAACGACGGTCTCCCTCGATCACAATCCATTTTGAAAAAGGTTTTATATGTTGTAAAATTATGAACAAACACCTCAACAGGCCATCCATTACTATAGAAAGATTCTCTATAACAAGAAGTTAAACTTTGGTCAACTATTACAATATCAAGGTCAGATGTTTTCGTCGCTTCTCCTCGTGCAACGCTTCCACCGAGTAAAGCTACATCACAATTCGGAAATTGTGATGTAATTATGCTTTGTGCTGCTTCAATTGGTTTCATAGCCGTTCCTCTTTTCTTATTTCACTTTCTTTTTTTGAGCTCTTTCTCTCGCTTTTTTTATATAGCTTTCTGCATCTGGTGTTTTACATGATGTTGCACCGTGATCAACCTCTACTTTTCCAATTTCACGTGCAATTTCAATCGCTTGTCGCTCTAAGTCTTCATTACGAATTCCTATTGCGATTAAAGCACTATTCATCGCTTCTTTTTTTCTATTTTTTTCATTATGTATATTTTCTTTAATCTCTTCTAAGTATGGAGAGAAGAAATCATCATGTAACGCTTTATTTTTAATCGATATATTTGCTAATAAAGACCAGCCAGCTCTTCCAATCCATTCATCATTAGACTTTGTCCACTCTTCCATTCTTTCTATTGCAATTGGCGAAGTACATATAGATGTCATAAAAACATCCATTAAACAATAATAATCAACATCCTGAACCCAACTATTAAGCTGTTCTGCTGTTATATTCTTCGGGTCTAAAATATAAGTTGCTAATGTCATCGCGTCCATATTTTTTGTTTCCCACAATTCAACTGCTAAATCGTGATCTTTTTTTATTTTCTTTTTTAACAATTTTAAATTTGCAAAACTAACTCCGAATAGTGGCTCTTTCGCTCCGTGGTTTTTATACGTTTTACGATTTTGTTCTGTTCCATATTCCTCTAGTTGCTGCATTACTTCCTCAAGTAACATATACCCACCTCTTTATCTTTTATGTTGACTGTATATATGTATGTACGATATATTCTACATTACTTTTCGGTTTTCCTATATTTATTTTTAAAATACGGTATGTGAAATTTCTAAACTTTGCACAGCTACACCATTAAAAAACTGTACATGTTAAACATACAGTTTTTTAATGGTATCAATTTTGCGTAGAATAAGATATAAACTACGAAAGAACTTTTAATGGTCCTCTCAATCACCTATTTTTTCAACTAAATTTTTTACATCTGACCACTCTTCTATTGACCCTGCGTCCGGAAAAACTGTAACTACATTAAAATTCGCACCTTTTTCTTTCCCAATTTGTTTAGCTGCTAATAAATTCGCTGCCGCAGAAGTTCCTATTTTTATACCAGTATCTTTGTAAAAACGTGCCATTTCATACAGGGTATCTTCATATGAATAAGTCCATTGTTTTTCTATCAAATTTTCTTCCTGTTCTATGAAATGTTGTTTCCTTCCTAAGCCGAACCCACCTGATCCAGCATATTTCTTTAAATCATTTGGTGGTTGTTCCGAACCATAAGGCAATTCAGCAGGCATTACTAAATGTAGTTCAACATTTTTTGTATAATTCTTTATTGCTGTATAGACTCCCATTAGAGTTCCACCAGTACCAGCAGATGCTACCCATGCATGTATTGGTTTTCCAATCATTTGTGCAATAATTTCTCGCCCTGTACCTTCTATATGACTTACTAGATTTGCATTATTATAATGTTGGAATAAAAAGTATAATTCTGGATTTTGTTTACTAATCTCTACTGTTTTCTCAATTACTGCGTAGAACCCTTTACATTTATCAACTAAGATTACGTTAGCACCATAACGATCAAGTTCATTTAATAGAGATTTACCGGTTCCAGAACTTAAAACTAACATGCATTGAATCCCTAAATAATTACAAATACACCCAATTGACCTCGCTAAGCTTCCACCACTATACTCTAAAATATTTTGTTTTTTGTCCGCTTCTTGTAAATATTTATTAATCATTCCAAGTGCTGCCCTATCCTTAATCGATCCTGTAGGATTGTGCCATTCACATTTAGCATAGATAGAAAGGTCCTTCGTTTCTTCGCATTTTAATTTCATGAGAGGTGTATTTCCAACATGTTTAGAAAACTCTTCAAAATAGTTTACTATCATACTTTTATACCTCCTTCATAAATTATGTTTATTACATTTGTTCTCAGCCAAAATACTTTCTACATTTTAATAACTCTCTCAATAAGATCTTCTTATATAAAAATCCCTACAAACACTGTAGGGATTTATGTCTAAATCATTTTGTTACACTCTATTTCATATGAAAATAGTTTCCTTATTCAGATGCATTCATAAGCACAATTCTCCAACCATCTGGATCCTCTATTGTGGTTCCTTTCTCTATCCAATACGGGTTTTCTGGTTCCACCTCATGATAGCCCATATTACTTAATCGATTCACTATCTTTTCAATTTCATCTTTATTAGGCATATAAAAAACTAGTAAATTATCTTTTGTCGGTGCCGGACATGGACTTCCATTAACATGTGTAGTAAACTCCAAATGATACTCTTCATCTGGTAAGCCAAACATAACCCCATCATATCCTTCATGATTGTGAAATTCCCCTATACGTTTTAAACCTAATCCTGTTTCATAAAAACTTATCACTTCTTCAAATTTATCTGTTGGTCTTGCAATTCTAAATTGAACCCAATTCTTCATGCAAATCTCCTCCTTTTCATTTTCCAAAGCTTTATAGTAATTAGTATAGGTTACATATATTCCCTTTAACATCCCTCATTAGTGTGAACTTCCTAAGTTGAAAGACCTATTAGTTAATAAACAATAGGACTTTAGTATAAAATTCATATAAAATTAGTTATATAAATGTAGAGATGAATTACAAGCTATTACGTATGAAATAGTTCTCCTTGCAGGGCCTTTATATACCGATCAGCAGATCTTTGTACAGCTTTATTCGCATCTTCCACCACACCATGAAATGCATTATATAGTCGACTAAATTGGATATCTTTTACCTTCTCTGCCATATCTCTAACTGTATTCGCTGGTAATGGAATGAGATTGGGATAACTATACATAAAACTTACCCATTTTCGATCCGAAACTACTTGTATAATATCACCTGATAACAAAATACCTTTCCCTTCATTACCGTCTTTCCAATGTATAACAGTTCCACCCTTAAAATGGCCTCCTAAGCGATGCAATGTAAGTTCTTCCGATAATATCAGATGCTCCCCAGACCAAAATTTAATTTGCTTACTCGGACGAACCACCCACTCTTTATCATCTTCATGAATATAAATAGGTACATTGAATGTTTCCGCCCATTTAACTTGTGTAGAGTAATAATGTGGATGAGAAAGTGCTATTGCTTGAATACCACCTAAATCATATATACGTTTTATCGTTTTATCATCTAAATAACTAATGCAATCCCACATAACATTTAGAGTTTTACTTTGTATTAAAAATGCTGTTTGTCCAATCGCAAATTTAGGTTTAGTAGTAATGCTATACAAACCGCTTTCTTCTTTTATTATTTCGTTTTTGTATAAATTGCTATTTTGCATCGTTTCTAATGTTGTCCATGACTGCCCAATTGGATTAACATATTGTCTTTCCTCATTACAAATTTTACAGCGAGAAGGTGCTTCTTCATTTTCGGGATACTGTACTCCACATGTAGTGCAAATATAATTATCCATATTCCCACTCCTTTTTTCATGTAATTGTTTCTTTACCAATATTTTAATAAAAAGCAAAAATATTCGAATCAATAATTGGAATGAAAATGAAATGATACGAAAGTATGATTAGTCTCCTTTCGTTTTAAGACTTTAGCCTAAGTACTATATTTTTCATTTCTTCTTTCTGTGAAAGTTGCATATCGTTTTTAATAGAAATTCCAAGTAAATTAAACTTTTACCCATTAAATAAGTGAATACATCTTTTCAAAATAAATGAACCTATTCATAGATTTCGTCACACCTTTGACATAGTTGCACTAAGCGATACACATTAGAGGTATAGTATATTTAAAGTAACGATAAAAGAATATTCAATAATTTTATCTTCCTTATCGTTACTAGATTCAATTCGTAACAAATAAAGGAGAGGTTTTAATGGAAATCGTTATTATGCTCTATGATGGAATTACTGCATTAGATGCTATTGGTCCATACGAAGTATTTACTGCAGAAAGCAACAACAACATAAAATTTGTTGCTAAAACGAAGGGATTAATAAAATTAGATTCGAAAATGGGCTATTTACATGCTGATTACAATTTTAATGAAATTACTTCAGCAGATATTCTTGTTATTCCTGGATGTCGTCCGCCTAACTTTACACAACTTATGAAGGATGAAGAAACTCTTAATTGGATTCTCCAAACACATAAAACGACAAAGTGGACTACAACTGTATGTACGGGCTCCTTAATCTTAGGTGCTACTGGTCTACTAAATGGTGTTAATGCTACTAGTCATTGGAGCTGTTTTAACTTACTTCGTTCTCTCGGAGCTATTCCAACTGAAGAGAGATTCGTGCGCCATGAAAAAATTATAACAGCTGCTGGTGTATCTGCAGGTATTGATATGGCCCTTCAGTTAATAGCTTGGGAATTTGGAGATGAAAAAAGCAAAGCAGTTCAACTCATGTTAGAATACGACCCTCAGCCTCCCTTTGATACAGGTTCTCCTAAAAAAGCGCATGCATCCTTATTAGAAGATTTAAATTTGATGATTGAAAGTTTAAATAATAAAGTTTAAATTCATCCTATTTTTCAAAACTGCAATTGATATAAAATCTTGCATACTTTTGAGTAAACTTTTTTACACTTGTAAAAAAGTTTTTTTGCATTTCCCTACCTATAATTGCTAATATAGTAGAGTAGAACTTTTATAGAGAGAAGGAAAATTATGCACAATGGAATTCGAATGACAACTTTAGTAAAAAGGGCTATGTTAGTTTGTGCGGGGGTATTATTCACATACGAAGCGGCTTTGGGATCAGTACATACTGCTCTAGCTAGTACAGAGGATGAAGCAAAATCTGTTCAACTTGTAAGTGAGATTCAAACATCTCTTGCTCCGAAAGAAGCTCCTAAACATTATAACGGGCAAGTTAGAAAAGTCGCTTATTTAACATTTGATGATGGTCCTGGAAAATACACAGCTGAGCTTTTAGATATGTTAAAGAAAGAAAATGCAAAAGCAACATTCTTCCTAATTGGTTCAAACGTAAAAGCTTTCCCTGATCTTGTAAAACGCGAAGATGCTGAAGGCCACTACGTTGGGATGCACAGTATGACTCATAACTACAAGAAACTTTACACAGAAGGTCATTACGTAGATGAAATGAAGGAAGACCAAGGCTTAATCGCTGGTGTTTTAGGTAAATCACCAGTATTAACTCGTCCATCTTACGGCTCTATGCCAGGATTAAACGAAGCTCTTCGCAACAAAGTTGTAGAAAATGGCTTAAAAGTTTGGGATTGGACAATTGATTCTTTAGACTGGAAATACAACAAAATGCAAGTTGATGCTGCATCTGCTAAAATTGTAGAGAACGTGTTACATGGTGCTACAAATCCAACAGAAGTTATCCTTATGCATGATATTCATCCACAATCAGTAAAAGCAGTACCTGGAATTATTAAAGGACTGAAAGAAAAAGGATATGAATTAGAAGCATATAATGAGAACGAACATTTCCCATTAAACTTCTGGCATGATAATCGTATGTAATGAAAAGACTTGATTCCCTTTAGCTGGGAATCAAGTCTTTTTGTCGTTTTGGGAATTACTCTTCGTATATTCGACTCAAATTCCCCCTTCTCTAATATCAATAAAAATTCAAAATCACATGTTATACTAAAATTTAGTTTAAATAAGTAGGTGCCATATGATCGTATATACAGTACAAACTGAAGAAGCTTGGAAACAATTTAAGAAACTTGGTTATTTAGAAGGTAATAAAGAATTCATCGATCCAGACGATTTATATTCATATGACTGGATGGTGCGCGTTGCTAAAACAAGATTGCCTCATTACGAAGGTAACTATCCTATTTGGGTCTGGGAAGCAAATAATTATCCAAATCGAAATCATAAAGCTTGGGGTAGAACAAATTCAAAAATGGTAATTTTGACACTAGATGTACCGAAAGAATGGGTACTATGGAGCTATTTTGACTATTGGTGCTGTGCTATGACTGATGGATCAATATATTTACATACAAAAAATAAGTGTACTTTAGATGAATGGTATACATATATGGATAAAAAATACGAGATAATATTTGATTTCGATTATTTATTATCTCATCCTGATTGGTGTCTAGATAAAGAGGATTCGTTAGAAAAACAAGGTGTTATCGGCAACATTCCCCTTTCCTTCGTAAAAAAAGTAAGGCGTTTTCGCGCTAAGGAAGATACATCTATTAATGAAATCAGAAGTGATAACTGGGATAGTAGAAAAGAAAACCGTATTAAAAAGATGAATCGAAAATTAAGAAAAAGAATCGAAAAACAAAAAAGATTGCAAAAGCGACTTATACGAAATTAAAACAGATTTATCAAAATATAGTAAGAAATTATGGATTGAATATAAAATTTCAACCCTTTTTATATTATCAACACTTTAGCACATATTAACCATAAGGAGTGATATGTATATGGAGTTTCTCTCATCTGAATATTTGTCTGCCTTGCTTGCCATCATTGTAATCGATTTAGTGTTAGCCGGAGATAATGCCATCGTAATTGGATTAGCAGCAAGAAGATTACCGAAAGACCAACAAAAAAAAGTTATTATATGGGGTACTGTCGGGGCAATCGCTATTAGAGCCCTCGCTACCTTAGTTGTCGTTTGGTTATTAAAAATACCTGGTTTACTCCTAATTGGCGGTATACTTCTTATATGGATCGCTTACAAGTTGATTGCTGAGGGTAAAAATCATGATATTAAAGCCGAAGAAGGATTTTGGTCTGCTATTAAAACCATTATTATCGCTGATGCGTTAATGGGCATTGATAATGTACTCGCTGTTGCAGGAGCTGCCCATGGTAACTTTTCTTTAGTAATCATTGGTCTATTAGTTTCTATTCCTGTAGTCGTATGGGGCAGTACATTGATTTTAAAATGGGTGGATCGTTTTCCTGTCATCATTACGATTGGAGCAGCGGTTTTAGCTTATACTGCTGCAAAAATGATTGTAGATGAGAAATGGTTTGCTGGATTTTTCGAAAGTAACCCTTTCATTAAATGGGCATTTATCATTATTATCATCGTCGGTGTATTTTTCTTCGGAAAAGCAAAACAAAAAGCAACAGCTAGTTCTGTCTAATAATGATGGTATATTTACAAATAAAAAGCGCTATTCATATGAATAGCGCCTTTTATTATTTAGCTTCCCCTTCCGGAGTCGTTTTTACCTTCGTTTTGTTTTTATCACGATTGTTATAGTTATACTTCGAACGATCTACTGGAGTGAATCCTTCCGGTGTGTAGAATCGTAATAAGTCACCATTTACGACTTGGTCAGAGTATTTTAGTGAGTTTTGAACCATTTGTTCATTTTTCTTTATTTCATCTGTAAATTCTACAGGTTTTCCAGTTGTTGTATCATAGTATTTGCCGTTTAGTGCAGTAACAGTTGGGCTTACGTAGTTACCGTTACGGAACGCAACGACTTGTTTATGCTCTGGTGATAATAAATCTGAACCGAATTGAACATAGTTTTTCGTATCTGTACCTAGTAAGTGTAATAACGTAGGAAGAACGTCAATTTCACCGCCATATTGATGTTGTACGCCACCTTTCACTCCTGGTACACGAACGATTAAAGGTACACGTTGTAACTGTGCATTTTCAAATGAGTTCATTTCTTTACCCATTACTTTTGACATTGCTGCGTTATGATTATCTGAAATACCGTAATGGTCTCCGTACATAACGATAATTGAGTTATCATATAAACCAGATTGTTTCAAGTAATCGATGAAGCCTTTTACAGATTCATCTAAATAGCGTGCTGTTTGGAAGTACGTATCTACTGATGAATCACCTGTTGTTGCTGGTTCAATCGTTGCTTCTGCCTTATCAATTGGATAAGGGAAATGGTTCGATAACGTAATAAATTTCGTATAGAAAGGTTGTTTCAACGTTTGTAATAACGGAATAGATTCATTAAAGAACGGTTTATCTTTTAATCCGTAGTTTACTACGTCTTTTTCATTCATATCGTAGTATGACGCATCAAAGAATTTATTAAAACCAAATGATTTATAAATATCGTCACGGTTCCAGAATGTTTTGTAGTTACCGTGGAATACTGCTGATGTGTATCCTTGTTGTCCTAAAATAGCTGGTGCTGATTGATACGTATTATGAGATTTCGTTGTAAAGACAGAACCTTGCGGTAAACCAAACATTGAATTCTCTAACATAAACTCCGCATCAGATGTTTTCCCTTGTCCTGTTTGATGGAAGAAGTTATCAAAGTATAGTGTATTCGCATCTTTTGTAAATGAGTTTAAGAACGGTGTAACTTCTTGACCATTTAATTTGTAATCAATTAAGAAGTTTTGGAATGACTCTAAATGAATATAAATTACGTTCATTCCCTTTCCTTTACCGAAATACTCAGGATTTGGACTTGCATAAGTTGATGTTAAATAATTTCGTACTTCTGTCATATTATCGCCATCAGCTAATGCTCGTTCTGTCGATGCTTTCGCACTTTGAATTCCATCATAAATTGTGTAGTTGTATGCCCCTAAATATTTCACAATATAATTACGGTCAAACGTTCTTGTTAATAATTCAGGACGGTCAGACTCTGCAAGACCTAAGTTAACACTGAATAATAAAATACCTGCTACAAATACTAGAGATAATTTATGCTTCGCAACACGAATTGGTTTTGGATTTGCAAATTTTGTTGCGACTAACACAATTAATATAATCGTGTCTAAAAAGTATAGTGGATCATAAAGATGTAGCAACGCAAGAATACTACCACCTAAATCTCCAAAGTTATTCGTTTGTGTTAATGTCGGGAACGTAATAAAGTCACTGAAAAAGCGATAGTATACTACGTTTGCGTATAAAAGAATCGACAATAACAAGTTGATAACGATTAACCAAATATAAGATCGTTTCCCTTTTGCAAATAATGCAAGTCCTAAAAATAGAACTGCTGAACTAAGCGGGTTGAAAAACAGCAAGAATTTTTGGATTGTGTTTGAAATTCCTAAATTAAATTCCGTTACATACGCGGCATATGTTTTGAGCCAAAATAAAATAACGGCAAACAGAAAGAATCCAAAATGATTGCTTAACACACTTTTGCTCTTTAATAAGAACTGTTTCATTTCTCCACCTCTTTTAATCATCCAAGGCTTATTTTTTATAAGTCTGTCTCTCTATTCAAATTTTCTTCTTCAAATAGATTATCTTTATTTAACTATATGAAGAATATTAGTAATTATAATTTGAAGCTAGTATTTATTCAACTATTTCTTTTTAAACATTTTGACCTTGGTTTCTATTTAACAAAATAAATTTGTAACATTTCCTGTTTTCTCCCAAGATTCATCCACTAATTATGACATCCCATACTATATACCTTTATAAACTCATTCGCAAACTATTCTATCTCCAATTTTGGTACATATTTCACATGACAAAATAATGTTATTTAATTATATCGCTCATCTTACATTTCCCTACTTCAACTAAATCTTAAATTCATTACATCTCTTCCATACATGAAAAACCCTCATGTTCACTAATGTTATATTTGAATAATTATTCATTTACCCTACCAGTGGTGTTATGTTTTCTCGACAAAAAAACTCGCTCTAAAAAGAGCGAGTTTTTTCATGATATATTATTGACCTTTGTACATTGCATCTACTTGTTTTTGAAGTTCTTCATTTTCTAAGTACTCATCGTAAGTTGCCTCTTTATCGATTACACCGTTTGGTGTTACTTCGATAATGCGGTTTGCAATTGTTTGTACGAACTGATGGTCATGAGATGTGAATAACATTGTACCTTTGAAAGCAATTAAACCGTTGTTTAATGCAGTGATAGACTCAAGGTCTAAGTGGTTCGTTGGATCGTCAAGTGTAATTACGTTCGCACCACTTAACATCATTTTAGATAACATACAACGAACTTTTTCGCCTCCAGATAATACAGAAACGTTCTTCTTAACTTCTTCACCTGAGAATAACATACGGCCTAAGAAACCACGTAAGAAGCTTTCTGACTCATCTTGTGGAGAGAATTGGCGTAACCAATCAACTAAGTTATAGTCACTGTTCTCAAAGTACTTAGAGTTATCTCTTGGGAAGTAAGATTGAGATGTTGTAACACCCCATTTGAATGAACCGCTATCTGGCTCCATTTCACCCATAAGGATTTTAAATAATGTTGTCATCGCGATATCGTTACGACCGATAAATGCAACTTTATCACCTTTATTTAAAGTGAAGTACACATTATCTAACACTTTTTCGCCATCAATTGTTTTAGAAAGGCCTTCAACAGTTAATAAGTCATTTCCTATTTCACGCTCAGGTGTGAAGCCAACGAATGGGTAACGACGTGATGATGGTCTAATATCATCTAATGTAATTTTATCTAATAATTTTTTACGAGAAGTTGCTTGTTTCGCTTTAGATGCGTTTGAGCTAAAGCGTGCAATGAAGTTTTGTAACTCTTTTACTTTCTCTTCTTTTTTCTTATTAGCATCTTGTGTTAATTTTAAAGCTAATTGGCTTGACTCATACCAGAAGTCATAGTTACCAACATAAAGTTGAATTTTACCGAAATCAAGATCAGCCATGTGCGTACATACTTTATTTAAGAAGTGACGGTCATGGGATACAACGATTACTGTATTTTCAAAGTTCATTAAGAAGTTTTCTAACCATTGAATCGCTTTTAAGTCCAAGTGGTTGGTAGGCTCATCTAGTAATAGAATATCAGGTTTACCGAATAATGCTTGAGCAAGTAATACTTTTACTTTCTCTGCACCAGTCAATTCTGATAATTTTTTGTCATGAAGATCTTCACCAATACCAAGACCTTTTAGAAGGATTGCAGCTTCTGACTCAGCTTCCCAACCGTTAAGCTCAGCGAACTCACCTTCAAGTTCTGCAGCACGCATTCCATCTTCATCACTAAAGTCTTCTTTCATGTAAATAGCATTTTTCTCTTGCATTACTTTGTAAAGTTGCGTGTGACCCATAATTACTGTTTCTAATACTGGGAACTCTTCATATTCGAAGTGGTTCTGTTTTAATACTGCTAGACGCTCACCTGGCGTAATATGTATATCACCTGTTGATGGTTCAATTTCTCCAGATAAAATCTTTAGAAATGTTGATTTACCAGCACCGTTTGCTCCGATTAAACCGTAGCAGTTACCTGGCGTGAATTTTATGTTAACATCTTCAAATAATTTGCGATCCGCGAAACGCAAACTAACGTTACTTACTGTAATCATTTGTGTCCTCCTACTAATACCGCTTATTTCAGCGTTTTCTCACCGATTGTCTTAAAAAATCGCATATTACGACTCAATTATTGTAGACTATAGCTATTATATAGTAGAAGCTGGATGAATAGCAACGGTTGATTACCTTTCTATAATGAAATCGGATAGTTTTTATCCATTCCCCTAGCTATTGTATGTATATCATTGACCTCTTTCTCATATAACCATTCACTTCTCATTCTGTAATACATTGGATTCATTTTTTATTTGAAATTTTATATATAGAAAAACTGTAGAGAAATCATCCCCTACAGTCTTCACTTATTTCGTATTTATTATCTTTTCTTTATAACTCTTCAATTTACTCGTTAACCCCATTAAAGCAGGTAACAATATCGGCATCACGATTAAAGCTAATAGTAATAGTGCAACGCCAACAACTGATGCTACTTGTATAAGTGTTAATACACCTGAAGGGATTAATGCTGCAAATGTCCCTACTAAAATTAGCGCCGCTGATAATACAACTCCTCCTATATGACGAGATGCAGTTATAATTTTCGTTACCGAATCCCCTTCTACCTCGTTATAGCGCATCATTACGAAAATACTATAATCCACTCCTAAAGCGACAATCATAATGAAGCTAAAGAATGGAACATTCCAGCTTAATGACTCTACATGTAATACATGTGCACTAATTTGTTCGCTTATACCAAGCGATGCAAAGTACGCTAATAGTAATGAGCCAATAATATATATTGTATTTAATAATGAACGTGTAATTACCATTAATACAATCGCAATTCCAAATAACATAATCGTAGCTGTACGTAAGAAATCTTGCCCCGTTACTTCTTTTAAATCAACGTTTCTAGCTGTTGTTCCGCCAATTGCTGTTTTCGCATCCTTTAATTCCGTTCCCTTTACAGTGCCTTCGATTGTTTTATTGATTTCTTGAATAATCGGCATTGCTTCTTTTGAATACGGATTTACATCTAAAATGATGGTCATTTTAGCAATCTTTCTATCTTGTGACATGTACGTGTTCAATGCTTTTTGGAAATCTTCTCCCTCTAACACTTCTTTTGGAATATAAAACTTCTCAGAGCTTTTCGATTCATTGAGCTCCCCTAAATATTTCTGCGCGTCATGCAGGCCATTGCTTACTTTTCCAAGCCCTTCTGTACTTTTAGATAAACCGGATTGTAATTGCCCCATCTTTTCCTGCAGGTCTTTAAGGCCCGTTAAAAGTTGCCCTTGCCCATCGTTTATTTTCGTTAATCCAGATTGTAACTCAGCTGATTTATTCGCAATTTGTTTTGAACCTGCAGAACCTTCATTTAATCCATTTTTAAGATCCGCTGCTCCCTTTTGTAACTTATTAATTCCATTGTTCATTTCTTTTAAGCCGTTATCCACTTTCAGTAACGATTGATTCGCTTCTTTAAATGAACTCATCGCTGCTTTATGTTGCGTTGCTAATTGATTTAATTCTTTTGAAAGTACATTTAATTGTTTTTGAGCTTCTTTAGCAATCCCTATCGTTTGTTGTATGTTTGAATCATTCGCTAGTTCTGGTTTCGTTTGAACGAAATTGGTCATTAACATTTCAATTTGTTCATATCCCTTTTTCGCACCATCAATTGCTTGAGAAATGCTTCCGAAGTACTGATCGTAAGAGCTTAAACCTTTTTCTAACTGTGCATAGCCAGCATGCAGCTGCGACGTTGCATTAGATAGAACATTTATATTTTCGTTTACTGAAGCTAAGCCACTCTCAATTTGCTGTGCTCCTTGTGCACCGTCGTTTATGCCATTTGATAATTGATGTAAAGCTGTTCCTAATGCTGCTACCCCGTTTTTCGCCTCGTTCGTTCCATCAATTAATTTTTGAACATTCGCAAGACTATTTGAATCATTACTTCCCATTTTATTTTTCGCATCCGTTAATCCATCATTAATTTCCTTTATGCCACCATCGGCATCTCCTAATCCTGTATTCAATTCTCCCGCTTGCTTATTTAAATATAATTCTTTTATCTTCTCACCAGTTGGACGTGTTGGTGCATATACTTCTGATACACCTTTAACTTTCAAAATTTTATCAGTTAATTCGTCTAAAATTTGTAGAGAAGTTCCTTCATCCAGCTTTTTATCAGATTGAATGACTAATGTACTCGGTGAAGAGAAACCAGGCGGAAAATGATCCTCTATTACGTTAATACCCATCTTTGATTCATACTTATTATCTACTTCAAATAAATCATTGTAATTTAGTGTATTAGAGTATTTTAATATGAAAGGAATCGATATTACAAATACGATGATTAAAGCGACAAATGGCCTTGCTACTGAGTTTTTCGCAAAGAATCCCCATAAGCGACTATCCTCATGACCTTTAAATGTTTTAACTGGATAAAACATTCCTTTTCCTAAAAGCACCATAAAAAATGGATTTAAAGTCGTTAATACGAGTAGTAATACTAAAACACCAATTGCTACCGCTGAAGTAGATTGATATAATTTAAAATTCGCTAATGCAAGTGATGCAAAACCAATTAGCACCGCTATACCGCTATATAATACGGTTTTACCTGCCGATTTAAATGTTTCTTTCGTGGCCCAAAATGCATTTTCTTGTTTACTTAATTCTTCTTTAAACCTCGTATATAATAAAATGTTATAATCTGTTCCTACTCCAAAGAGGACGACGACTACGAACACTTGTGTAAAGTTTGAAAATGGGAAATTAAATTGATCTACAAGCTGAGCAATAATCCCCATTGAAACTAAATACGACACACCGACTGTAAGAAGAGAAACAATCGGAACAACTGGTGAACGAAATACGAGGATTAATACTACAAGAATGAAAATGATTGAAATAACTTCTGTCTTTTTCACTCCCTCTTGAGAGGATTTAAGAAAATCACCCGCTATTAAGTCACTTCCTGTTAAATACGTTTTTACTCCTTTCGTTTGCACCTTTTCATGCAGATTATTTGAAACCCTTGATATTTCACCATGTTTTTTATCTATCGATATTTGCGTTAAAATAGTCGTATTATCTTTAGAAACTAATTGTTTCTCCAAGTCTTTATTATCTAAATGCGAAACAACTTCCTTAATTCCTAATTGCTCTTTTTCATTTTGCAGGGCGTTGATCGTTTTTGTTATTTCCTTCTTTTGTTCATCTGTTAAAGCTGCCTTATTGCCACTATTAAAAACGGCTATAATTTCATACTTTTCAACCCCTTCTTTATCCATCTCTTTAATCATCTTGTCAGCAATGCTGCTTTGTTCTGTATTAGGGATTGTAATTTTCCCTTTTTCCTTCACTAATTTATCCATATTAGGCATCGTTACAACCATTGTAATAGTAATAACTATCCATAATAGAAAAGATAAACTTCTCCAACTTTTTAACTTGCTCATTTAAATCATCTCCCATTATGAAATTTACACGCGGAATGAATATTCATTCCTATTCTTTTGAAAACCCTTTCGGAATGAACGTTCATTCCTATCATTCTATTAAATTATTCATTAACTTTATTAAACTAGGTAATACGGAATGAATATTCATTCCTTTAGTTGTAAAGATTTATCATCTCCTGTTATTCTTTTTCATACCTCTCTCGGAATGAATGTTCATTCCTGTCCTTATAACGCTATAGAATCAAATGATTCTAATAGCATTCCAACAACTTTCTTCCAATTCCTTTACTAATTCATCTGTATATTCTAACTGCCCTGTTTCCATTACTTTAATTAATTTTTCAATTGGTTGATATACAATAATAATTAAAGCAATTGGTGGTAATGGACGAAGCAAACCTTTTTCGATTCCATCTTCAATCAAGTTCATGAAGAAACCCATGAAGTCCTCGAATATTTCATTGCTATGTTCATCTAGAAAATAACTATCACAGTGAGAATTTGTAAAAAGAAAAGCATCTGCATTTTGTCTCGCAAATTCAAATAAACGGTTGTATGTATGGCTAAACTGTTCACGAATATTTGCACCGACCGGGAAATCATTTTTTATTAATTCCGATAGTTGTAAAACACTTTTCGTAAATAAAGAATTAACAAGCGCTTCTTTATTTTCAAAATAACGGTAGATCGTACCTGCGCCTACTTTTGCTTTTTCAGCAATCATCGGAATTGTTGTACCATCATAACCTCGTTCTGCAAAAAGTTGTATTGCAGCATCAAAAATATCCTCTTGTTTGTTTTTAGCCATTTTTCCACCTCAATTTCCAGGAATGAAAATTCATTCCGTTTTTAATTATAAATTACATGAATTAAAAGTCAAGTGCGTGACAAAGTATAACTGTGATTTTTTATCCTCTATTTGTGAATGAAATTATATGAGTGACTTTCTGGATATATTGGCGCAACTTAAAATTATATCAGCGATTCTCATGATATATTGACTTACCGACAAAAATTCACAATATAAGAGGAAGCTATCCCGAAATTTCACTTAGGATAGCCCACCTTCATACATACAAATTAAAAGAAATCATAAATAAATGGCTTACGCACTGGTACTAGATTCTCAATTGACCGTATTGCCTCGTCACTTCCACTTATTAATTCAAGTTCATTTAGTTCTAATGGGCGTTTATAACCAAACATTATTGCCGATAGTGCATTTATATTCAGTTTTATTCCTTTTTCCGTTGTTTCTTCTACAATTGTTATTTCATGATTTGCAAGTCTCACTGTTACGTTATTCCACGGAGCAAATGCGTCTGTAATGTGAAGGATCACTTCTTGCTGTACATTGTTCCAATTCAACTCATATTGTTTTAAGAACTGCTCTACATCTACAATTCTTCCCATAAAATATGGTTTTATTTCTGTCTTCACGCGTGGCTCTTGCAATGAATATAACAACGGTTCGTTTTCACTTACTGTCATTTCAAGTTCTTTAATCATAGAATCATGCTGGCAAATAAAGTTCCACAGACCATTTCGTGCTTCATTATGTAGTGGTACAAATTCTTCTACTGTCATTTTATAGTTTTCTATTTTGTATAACATGTAACCTGCTGCCCTTTTATTTTCATCATAGTAAATCGCTAATGTTAAATCATCATAAACCGCTTGTAACCACCAGTTCTTCTCTCGAACTAGCATACCTGAAAAACGTTCTGCAAATACTTCATAGAGCTTTTCGACCTCTTCTGGATGATTTTCTTTATTAAAACGTTTCACAGTTCCATTTACTTGTTTTTTCATCACTAAATCGCTCTTAATCATATGACATGTGACTAAATTCGCACAAAGTTCCCAGCCGTATTTACGGTAAAATGAAACCGCAAATGGATGTAACATAGAGACTGTATAGCCATCTTTTTTCATCGTTTGAAGTGAATGTTGAAGTAGCTCTTTTACATACCCACTTCTTCTATACTCAGGATACGTCGCTACCCCTGCAACGCCACCCATTTTAAATTTTTCTTTACCTATGTAAATATGAAACGGAATAAGATGTAATTTTGCTGCTAAGTCTTCCCCTTCCATAATGCCGTATATTTCATGACTTTCCTTCATCTTTGTAAGTTGCTGCTGTAATCGTTCCTCATCTACTTTATATTGAAAAGCGTATTCTGATAAACGTAATGCTTCTCTGAACTTATCTTCTTTTAATTGTATGACATTCATATAATTCTCCTCCATTCCCTGTTTGAATTGTATCACAATTCTTTCTATTTTAGTTCGGTAAGTGAAATTAGAAAGACATTTTAACAAAAAAAGCAGATACATCACGTATCTGCTTTCTATCCTTATTATTTAGCTAACTTTTGAAGTTCATCAAAGAATGTAGGATATGATACACCTACTGCTTCTGCATCTTCAATAATTGTTTTTCCTTCTGCCAGGCAGCCAGCAATCGCAAGCATCATTCCGATGCGATGATCACCATAACTATTTACTGTATTGCCTTTTAGAGCTGATTTTCCGTAAATGATCATGCCGTCATCAGTTGCTTCTATGCGAGCTCCTAGTTTCGTTAACTCAGCAACGACTGTATCAATACGATTTGTTTCTTTTACTTTTAATTCGTGTGCATCTTTAATTACTGTAATTCCTTCCGCTTGCGTTGCCGCTAATGCGATTACAGGAATCTCATCGATTAATCTAGGGATAATATCTCCGCCAATTTCAATTCCTTTTAACGAAGATGTTTCAATTGTAATATTTGCAGCTGGTTCTGATGCCCCTTCGTTAATTATATCTACAGTGAACGTAGCACCCATTTTCTCTAAAACATCAATAATACCTGTACGAGTTGGATTCATTCCTACATTTTGTAATACTAGTTTACTATTTGGGATGATTGCACCTGCTACTAAGAAAAATGCTGCTGATGATACGTCACCTGGCACTTGAATGTCTGTTGCTGTTAATTTTTGTCCACCTGACAGCCTCACTGTTTTCCCTTCGCGAGTTACTTTAACACCAAATGCTTCAAGCATTCTTTCCGTATGGTCGCGTGAAATATGTGGTTCTGTAACAGCTGTTACACCTTCTGCACGAAGACCTGCAAGTAAAATAGCTGACTTTACTTGTGCACTTGCAACAGGAGAAATATATTCAATTGCTTTTAAATCTCCGCCACGTATTGTTAGCGGTGTAAATGTTCCTTCTTCTCTGCCGTCAATGTTTGCACCCATTTGTTTTAATGGGTTTGTTACACGCTTCATAGGTCTTTTTGCGATAGACTCATCACCTTGTACGCAAGAGAAAAATGGTGTGTTAGCTAATATACCTGACATTAATCGAATTGTTGTACCAGAATTACCAACATCTAATACAGCTTTCGGTTCTTGTAAACCTTCTAATCCTTTACCAACTACAGTAACTTCATCACCGTTTTGCGTAATTTCTACTCCCATTTCTTTAAAACATGAAATCGTACTTAAACAGTCTGCACCGGGCAAGAAACCTTTAATTGTTGTTTTCCCTTCTGCAATCGAACCGAACATAACAGCACGGTGTGAAATGGATTTATCACCTGGGATTGTAATATTGCCATTCAATCCGTTATTAACAGGTTGTATTGTTCTTTCTTTCACGTTTTTCACCTTCTCATTTAAATTGTTTCATAAGTTTGGTATTCTTCTTCTCCAAGCGCTAGCTTTGCTTTCATATGATCTTCTTCCCTTTGGAAACTAATACGTAATACCCCAAGCAGTCCTTCACGCGCTTCTAATATTTGCAAGTTCGTAATACTAATTTCCTCGCGCGCTAAAATACTCGTAATATGAGCCAATGCCCCCACCTTGTCTAATACATCAACGTATAAGTCGTGATAGGCAGGAATTGCACCACTCTTTCTTACTGGTAAAGAATCACGGTATTCTTTCGCATCTGCAAAATAGTTTTGAATCTCGCCTGCATCTCCGGTAGAAACTGTCTTATATAAACCTTCCATTTCAGAGATCCACTCTTTTAATAATACCATTAAATGCTCTCGATTTTGCTTTACAATATCACTCCACATTTTCGGACTACTAGATGCGATACGTGTAATGTCTTTGAAACCTCCAGCAGCGAGTTGATGAATGAGCGGATTATCTCCTGCATGTTTCTCAACTTGCTTTACTAAACCTGCTGCGATAAGATGCGGGAAATGACTAACAATCCCTGTTACATAATCATGTTCTTCTGTATTTAAAACAAGAAAATGAGATCCTGTTCCTTTTAACCATACTTTAAGGTCTTCCACTTGTTCATTTGGTATATGATTCATCGGTGTTAAAATGTAAAATGCATTTTCAAATAAATGCGCCTTTGCGCTTTCAACTCCCGTTTTATGAGAACCCGCCATCGGATGTCCCCCAATGAAAGAAACTTCCTTTGAAAATAAAGCTTCCGCTTCGTTCATAATAGACCCTTTTGTACTACCTACATCAGTCACTATAACATCTTCTCGTAAACGGAATGACGCAAGTTTGTGTAATAGTTTCTTCGTTTCTTCAACTGGAGAAGCAAAAATAATTAAATGTGCCTCTTCACATGCATGCTGTAAATCAACTGCTACTTCATCTACTACGTGTAATTCTTTTGCACGCTCTACTTGCTCTTTAAATATATCGTAACCTGTTATCGTTACATCGTGCTCTTTCTTAATCGCTAATGCGAGAGAGCCTCCGATTAAACCAGTTCCAATTAAAACTACCTTTTTACGCATTTGCCTCATCTCGAGACTTACTTTTTTTGTTTTCAAAGTGTTGTTTTAACACTGAAATCACTCCTTCATTTTGCTCCCTTGTTCCGACTGTAATACGGACACCATTCGGGAACGGACGAATAATAAATCCTGCATGTGCACAAGCTTCATAAATCTCTCCTGCATTCTCAACTGGCAAGAAGATGAAATTTGTTTGTGATGGATAAAATGGAATTTCATTTTCCTTACAAAAGCTTTCGTATTGTTGTAATCCCTCTGTATTCACACGAACTATTTCCTCAATAAACTCATCGTCACCAAAAGCAATCGTCGCTGCTTTTTGCGCTAATGAAGATACGTTAAATGGCAAACGTACGACATTTAATTTCTCAATTAGCTCTTCCTGTCCGATCGCATATCCTACGCGGAAAGAAGCTAATCCATATGCTTTAGAAAACGTTCTAAGTACAAGAATGTTTTTATGTTTTTCTAAAAGCGGTAATGTCTCAGGGAAATCTTTTGCTGTTACGTATTCATAGTACGCTTCATCAATGACAATTAACGTATTTTCACTAATGCCTTCAATAAATTGAGTTAATTTTTGCTCATTCACATATGTGCCCGTCGGGTTGTTCGGATTACAAATCCATACGATTTTCGTATTATTATTTACCGCTGACAAAATTTCGTCTAAATCGTATACACCATTATTTAAAGGAATTTCTTTCACTTCACAGCCTTCAATAATCGCATGATGACGGTATTGCGGGAATGTTGCACCTGCTGTTACAATGTTATCTCCCGCTCGTAATACGGCGCGGCTTATTATTTGAATGATTTCATCTAAACCACTACCACAAAGTACTTGTTCCATTTGCACATGCAACTTATCCGCGATTGTTTGACGGAGCGTCGTAGCACCTCCGTCAGGATATAAAGCATGTTCCAACCAAGATTTTTGCAACTCTTCTAAAACTCTCGGTGAACAACCGAATGGATTTTCATTCGATGCTAATTTCACAAACGAATGATCTCCGTACACTTCTTTCATTTGTTCTGGTGATTTACCTGGTTTATATGGTTGTAATGATGATAGTTGATCTTTTACTTGCACGTTAAACCCACCTTTTTATTAAAATTCTTTTGCGTAGTTATTGTGTTGCATAATGTTTTGTTTTAATAATTCCATACGATCTTTTCCGAATTGTTCGACTAGTGCATCTGCAAGTTCCCATGCTACAACAGATTCAGCTACTACACCCGCTGCTGGTACTGCGCAACTATCAGATCTTTCAATACTCGCTTGGAATGCTTCCTTCGTATCAATATCAACGCTTGCTAACGGTTTGTATAATGTAGGAATTGGCTTCATAACGCCTCTTACGACAATTGGCATACCTGTTGTCATACCGCCTTCTAAACCACCGGCATTATTCGTTTTTCTCGTGTATCCTTTTTCTTCATCCCACAGAATTTCATCATGCACTTTACTTCCTGGTTGTCTTGCCGCTTCAAAACCTAAGCCAATTTCAGCACCTTTAAATGCATTTATACTCATAATTGCACCAGCAAGTTTTGCATCTAATTTACGATCGTAATGAACGTAACTACCAACGCCAATTGGCATACCTTCTGCAATAACTTCCACAATACCACCGATTGAATCTCCGCTACTTTTTGCGTTGTCAATCGCATCCATCATTTCTTGCTCTACTTCTTTATCTAAACATCGAACTGGTGAGTTTTCAGTTATCGTTTGAATTTCTTCAATCGGTAAGTTTGAAATATGTTTTGCTTTTACTCCACCAATTTCAAGAACATGTCCTGCAATTTTTACGCCTAATTCGCTTAAAATTTGTTTTGCAACTGCACCAGCAGCTACACGAACTGTCGTTTCTCTTGCAGATGAGCGCTCTAATACGTTTCTTATATCACGATGACCATATTTAATTGCTCCATTTAAATCCGCATGTCCTGGACGTGGTTTTGTAATTGTACGTTTCATGTCCTTACTTTCTTTTTCAGAAATTGGCTCAGCACCCATTACTTTCGTCCAATGTTTGAAATCATCATTTTTTACGATTAACGTAATCGGTGATCCAAGTGTCATCCCGTGACGAACACCACTTACAATTTCAACTGTATCTGTTTCAATTTGCATGCGTCTTCCGCGTCCATGACCTTTTTGTCTTCTTAATAATTCTTTATTAATATGTTCCGCCGTAAGTGTCAAACCTGCTGGTACACCTTCTAAAATAACTGTTAACTGCGGTCCATGTGATTCTCCAGCTGTAATGTATCTCATTTCTCTTGCCCCTTTACTATTTTTTTGTACAAAAAAGTCCCTACTGAGCGCTCAGTAGGGACGATGTTTATCGCGGTACCACCCTAGTTGTAGACAACTGTCGTCTACCTCTCTTCTTCTTTAACGATCGTTTGACCGTCTTCCCCTCCATAAGTTGTCGAGAAAGATGCTCCAAGGCTGTAATTCATGCTTACCTTTGTACTGATTCACACCAGCCATCAGCTCTCTTTAACAGTGAGATAAGCACTACTGTTTCCTCTTCAACGCATATATGATATGGAATTAAGATAATTTATTTTTGAAACCTTTTAACTCATCCATGAATCTATGGAATTCTGGAATGTCCATTTGTTGTGCAGAATCTGACAATGCAACTGCTGGATCTGGATGAACTTCAGCCATTACTGCATCTGCGCCAATTGCAAGTGCCGCTTTCGCTGTTGGTAATAATAAATCTCTGCGTCCAGTTGAATGTGTTACATCAACGATAACTGGTAAATGTGTTTCTTTCTTTAAAATTGGTACTGCAGAAATGTCTAATGTGTTACGTGTTGCTCTTTCGTATGTGCGGATACCACGCTCACAAAGAATAATTTGATCGTTACCTTGCGCAATGATGTATTCCGCTGCATTAATGAACTCATCAATTGTTGCTGCTAATCCACGTTTTAATAATACTGGTTTGTTAACTTTACCTACAGCTCGTAATAAATCGAAGTTTTGCATGTTACGTGCGCCAACTTGAATTACATCAACGTAGTCTAATGCCATTTCAACATCGTTCGGATTTAAAATTTCACTAATAATTGCTAAGTCGAACTCGTCTGCTACTTGGCGTAAAATTTGTAGTCCTTCTACTCCTAAACCTTGGAAATCGTATGGAGATGTTCTCGGTTTGAATGCACCACCGCGCATTAATTTTAAGCCTTGGTCTTTCATCGCTTGCCCTACTTGACGAACTTGCTCTAAGCTTTCTACTGCACAAGGTCCCATGATGAACGTTTGTGTTCCGTTTCCAATCAATTCACCTTTTACATCAACGATTGTATTTTCTTGTTTCTTTTTACGTGATACTAGTAACGCTTTACGGTTATCATCTTCTTGTAACTCTAAGCTTGCTTTGAAAATCGTTTTGAAAATATGTTGAACTGTTGATGTTTCGAATGGTCCTTCGTTATGCTCTGCGATCATATCAAGTACTTCACGCTCACGTACTGGATCAAAGCGTTTCGTACCTTGTACTTGCTTTTGTTCTCCAATTTTTTGAACGATTTCACCACGTTTGTTTAAAAGGTGTAATAGTTGTAAGTTAATTTCATCTACCTGTTTACGTAATTGATCTAATTCATGATTTGCCATTTGGAAATCCTCCTCTAATGTTTTAAAAGTATAGTAAGAGAATAAAAGATTCTCTATTTTCTGAACTGGTTAATTATACAAATTTATAGTGGAATCGATACCTCTTCTTATTTTAAACTAATAATTCGTACAAAGACATGAACTACTAGTTAAAAAGCCACTTTTTTGTACAAAAAAGCCCTACTGATCCAATCAGTAGGGACGATATTTATCGCGGTACCACCCTAGTTGTAGACTTCTTTCGTCTACCTCTCTTCATTGTTAACGATCATCTGACCGTCTTTCCCTTCATAAAGACAATACTATCTTTACTACGAAAAAGATGCTCCAGGACTGTAATTCGCTCTTGTTTTTGTACTGGTTCGCACCAACCACCAGCTCTCTGTTACAGGGAAACAACAACTACTGCTTTTCCTTTCAATGCATGACTATTTTATTTTCAAGTTGGACCACTAAAATACAAAAAGTCCCTACTGAATAAATCAGTAGGGACGATATTTATCGCGGTACCACCCTAGTTGTAGACTAACTTTCTGTCTACCTCTCTTCACTGTTAACGATCAATTGACCGCTTTTTCCTCATAAAGACAAACTATCTTTATTACGAAAAAGATGCTCCAAGACTGTAATTCATGATTATCCCTGTACTGGTTCACACCAACCACCAGCTCTCTGTTACAGTAAGACTAACCACTACTGTGATCTCTTCATTGCACTTTGTTTATTCAAATGTTTTTGAAATTGAATAAGTATGATTCGTATTATAGAACGCTTTTCAAAACACTGTCAACAACTTTTTATATATTTTTTAAAATTCCACTTTCGTCCTATAATTCTTCTTGTAAATCACCCATTACAATTCCTATGCGAATTATTTCATTTTCTAGTAAATGTAAAACATATTCCTCTACTCCATACTGAACTAATAATTCTTTTATTTTTATGATTTCTTTTTCAAATAAATCGGCTTCTTGACATGTTTGTAGTAAAATAAAAAACACATTTGCAAACATTTCTTTATGCGCTTTCATACTTTCTTTCTTATGAAGCATTTCAATCAATAACTGCTTCATTTCCTCACCTGTACATTTACCATTTACACTTGAAAATGCACGAGACATAATACATAATCCTTTTTCTAATATTTCATCCATGTATAAAATAATACGTAAAAGCATTACATATTCTCTCGCTGTTATCTCACCCATTTTTGGTCGTTCTCGCAAAAATACACTGAGCCAAGCTGTCCAAAATTTTCGTTGTTCTTTTACACTTAATGTTTTGACGTAATAGCATAAAAACTGCATAAATTTAATTTTATTTTCTTCATTTTCTAATACGAGTAAAGGGTATAACCAATCTGTTTTTTGCTCCCAATATAGTACACATTTAATAAATACAAAGCTAAGCCACTTCAAGAAAGCTTCCCTCGTATGCGGATGTAATACTTCCAAATGTTCTATCGCATACTTAATAAAACGCTTCATTTCTGTAAATAAAGGTAAATTTATTTGCGTGTAACATAAACCAGCCCATGCATATTCCGTAATTTCATTTTGTTTTTTTAAATCTAAGTATGGTAACAAATATTTTCGGCACCATTGCTTTTCAATATGATATAGAAATGTAATATCTGCTATTAAACGAGCAAACATAAAGTTTGTTCGTACTGAATTAACTCTTACTTGTTCTTCAAATAAAAATAAATATTCATATACATTACGATCGTATAAATGATCATATGATAACAACTTTAATAATACAGCCGTCATTTTTCCAACAGGATGCTGAATTGATTCATTGTAAAAATCTTGTTTTCCAAGCTTAAAATCCGTATCACTCTTCATAACTTGAGGAAACACTGAAAAAGCAAAGCGTTTTACAACACGTATACTATTCTCTTCTAACTCTTCTAGTCGATTACTAATTTCATATAGAAAACTACTAATTAACCAATGAAAAGCAGTATTTCTAACAAATTTCTGCAATAACGGAATAATTTTTTGGATTTGATCATTTGTCAATCCTCTGTTATTTCGCCATTCTCTAATACAAACAAACCATACTTCATTACTTATTTCTTGCACTCCTACTAATTGATATGCGAATGAAATACTCCACTCTGTATTCAATTTACATGCTTTTGATAACATCTCTAAAAAATGGCGTTGTTCAAAAACACCATCTTGCGAAAATTGCCGAACTTGCTTCATAATTTCAACATCTTTCAGCTGCAATAATCCGTCAGCTGTTACATTACAAGTAATGCTTTGCGCTGTATCCTCTTTCTTTTGTACACTGTATCGTTCAGAATGAAAATGAGGATGCTTTTGCTTCATTAACTCATACCCATTTGCCGTAGATGGACTATTTGAATCACACTTGAATAATAAGTCTAATACGAGACATGCATCAAATACTCTCTCTTCTGTAAGACGCTTTATTACAGTTCGAGTGACTTCTTCTTTTGTTTTTTCCAAACAATGTGCATAATGACTTTTTAAAAGTTGGAAAACTTCATGTTTATAAGTGAAATCTAAAAGAAGTCCTTCCTGTAACAACCATTTCATTTTGTCATCTACACGAACAAAAATATTTTTATTCATCGCATCAATTGCAATTCGCTTTTGAAGTACACTATTCGCTTCTATCATTTCTGTAATATAATAATCCGCTTTTTTCTCATTGTTTTCACATAAATAAGTTAGACACTCTTTTACAATTTGTATTAAAAATGCAAGATCATTTTGATGAAACTCTTTTTCTACATCTTCCGTATTTCTTTTTTTCAGTGCCGTTTGTCTTAATGACAACATTCTCAATTTTTCTAATCCGATCATCATAATTGGAACAGCATAATAGGCGATATATGGCCTCATCTTTTCGTTCCAAATTTGCTCCACATGAGAAAATGTAGATACTGGTAAGCGACTCGATTCCTCGAGTTCTATTGATTCTTGCGTATCATTTCCCCATTTTCTTACACGTTTCAACTTCAGCTTTCCGTCTAAAATAAAAGTTAGTAACAATAAGGCAATTTCTTTATGCTCAGGAAAAGAACATTTTTGCAATAACTTAGAAATCTTTTCTATAGAACTACTATCTTTTTCAGCAGTTTCTAATAAAAGGAGTGTCCACCTGGCAAACAACAATGGGTCCATCTCACTCTTCGTTTCGTTTAAGTAGTTACAAATTGTTTTCCATAATAACGTTGATATTTTAGAATGATTTTTATAAATTAATTGAAATAATTCTTTCTGATGACTAAAAAGAAATTGTTCCACTAACCATTCTGCAAGTAATTCATCTACTTCATTATAGTTTGGCGTAAGCATAAACAAATTTTGTAATTTACCTTCTGCTTCTAACCATTCGACCCATTCATAATCGTGAGCAAATTCCACAAAGTAACGAACTGTTTCAATTTTTTTAATTGATTGCTTTATGTATGATAATTGTTCCTGTTCTACTGACGGGGGAACCGTTACAATATCCCGAATACGCATTCTTTTCGTAATATAATTATCACCCATTAATTCCGCCCAGCGTTTTACCGCTTTTACGAGGGATTGATGATTATTCACTTTATTCGGATACACAATCGGTCTTATCCCCAAATGTTCCCAGTGGTACGTATTTTCTCCTTGTGCGACGAAAGCAAATCGTCTTGTACTTGGTGGTAAACCAGTTGCTAAATATTTCATTACTGGGTCATTATGACTATATCCAACGAATAAAACGGTGTAATTTGAGAATAGATCGACTAAAAATCTTCTCGCCCACCCTTCCGTTAAGTAAGCCCTTCCAAAATCACCGTCTGTTAAAATTAAAGCCTCTTTCTCCTGTTCTACATTACCATGTATATAAGCAAGACCTTTAAAAGCTCTCCCAGTCGGTAAAGCTGGAGCGTAATAAACATTGATATCTCTATTTATTTCTTTAATTGCAGTTGTAAAATGTTGATCAAAATTTGTTGTTACAATGCGGATATCTGTATCTAAAGGAAATAACCTTGGAATTGCATAATGTAATGGATTCGGTTTTGATTTCTCTATATGAACAAGATCTCTTGCGACTTGATGTACATCTTTTGTTTTCGCAATTTTACCAAGATAATAATCATGTGGTTCTGTTATTTCACGCTTTTCGACATATAACGTTTTTGCAATTTCATCAACTAAATCATCAAAATTTGGTAAGTTTGATTTCCCTTTCATAGAAACTCCCGCTCCAACAAATAACACTAACTTTCCTTGCTCAATGTGATCAATTAACTCATCTGGAATTTCTACTTCTGAAGTAATCCACATCCTGGATTCCCCCTTACCTAAAAATGTCATACACTCTCATTTTACTATAACATTTTTTCGTTATTTTTATAATATTTAGACTAAATCCCGAACATGAAAAAGTTTTATGTAAATAAATCCGTTACAATGTATGAACTCCAGAATTTATTGCAAAACTATGTATAAATCGGAGGTGTAAATTTTGAATGATTTCACAGTAGTGCTTATCAAGTTTATATCGTGCATTATCGCATTTAGCATTGGGCTTGCTTTATTTTTCCCTGCAACGTTTGTTCAAATTATTTCATTCAGTCTCTTTGTTACAATCGTATCCTACATGTTCGTTGATAAAATTATTTTAAATCGAATTGGCAATACTGGTGCCATTATGTCGGATTTCTTATTAACATATTTAAGCGTATGGATTTTCGGTAATATTTTATTAGACAACTATATGCAAATTGCATGGGGCAGTATCCTTTCTGCCATCGTCTTCACTTTATCTGAAGTAATCGTTCATCGCTTCTCTAACTCTCATACAAGGCACAACAATGATAACATTCGTATTAATCGCCGCTTTGCATATGGTACGGAGTTTGCTGAAGAACAAAATATATTGGATAAAGACAAGAAAAAGTAACATTTTAATGCAGGAGCACCCTTTTTAATTATGTGGTGCTCCTTTTTTGTATATTTTTATTATGGTACGTGAAATTATATAAACGATTATTTCAAAATATCGACTTACCAACAATATTTGACGCTATTTTTCTAATAAAAAAACTGCCTCTTATTTAGAGGCAGCCACTTTCAAGTCTTTTAATGCAACAACATCCGCAAACGCTCCCAATACTGTGTTATGATGTTTCACAATATCTTCAGCACGTAACACTTCTGTATTAAATGTACTATGCGCATCACTCACTAACGTTACTTTATATCCTTCACTACATGCTCTGCGCGTTGTCGTATCTACACAATACTCTGTTTGCATTCCCGAAAGAATAACGTGTTCAATTCCTTTCTCTTGTAACACTTCGCTTAAGTTTGTCTTATGGAATGAATCTGGCGTCGTCTTTTCAACAATATCATCCCCTTCTTGCGGAGCGATTGTTGCATGGATTCGCCATCCATCCGTACCTTTTTCTAACGGATGGTCTTTAGGACCGTTATGTTGGACATAAATAACTGGAATATCATTTGAACGACATTCCCCAATAAGCTCTTGCAATGTTTGTAAAAACTTTCCCCCATTATGTACTGGCATTCCAGCTGTATACATACCGGCTTGCACATCAATTACGATTAATGCTTTTTTCATTTCACACAGCTCCCTTCGTTTATATAAGCCATTGCATATTCATTATAATTGTTTGTATTCCATCATCCAACAATCTTCTAGTTCCCCCTCATGCAGCTCATGTTCCTTTAAAATCTTTACTTTTTTAAATCCGCATTTTTCATAACACTTTATCGCTCGTTCATTATTTACTTTCGGATCCATTGCGATTGCTTCTGCTCCCATTTCACCCATAATGTATGTAATTGCTGCCTGAACGAGTTTTTGTCCAATTCCTTTTCCCCAATAGACTGGTTCACCGATAAATTGATCCATTCCCCATACATTTTGTGATTCTTTATAGCCATATATCGCTTTCCACTCTGAATCAACTGGGTACATTTGTATGTAACCAATCGGAACGGTATCAAATTCTATTAAACATCTATTTTCATTACTGTTTGGATTATGCATAAAATGATCAAGCACCTTTTCTACAGATTGCGGATTATCTCGCCCTTCGTAATACCGCAGGACTGCTGGGTCCGTTAACCATTTAGAAATGATAGCTGCATCATTTTCCATTACGTATCTAATCAATAAACCTTCTTTTTGAAAAAGCATATTATACCTCTATTATTCCTTTATATTTTTTCTTGATGTTACATCTTTCATTGCACCTACTAATGCATATGGTAGTAATGTAATCGCAAAAAATGCTGTAAATACGTTAAATTGCGGGATTGTATAGAGTGTGAACCATTCAGTGAAAAATTGAGAATTTAATATTCTATTAAAAAACTCTCCGCCTGGCCTAAAGTTTGGTGCCCACGCAGTTATTTCACACAAAATAAACAGTAACTGAACAATAAAAAATGCCCCTAGATAACGAAACCAAGTCCGTTTCCATATAGGTTGTGCATTTTTTAATATATCCCCCATCTAATCCCCTCCTTAAATATTCATCATATTAATTATACACTTTCCTCACTTTATTTGTTAAAATTTTCTATATAATTAATACCGTTGGGGGAATACATTATGTCTAAACCTATACTTACATCCACTTTAATCATTCTTAGAGGAAACTCCGCAAGTGGTAAAACAACGATTGCAAAGCAACTACAAGAATATTTCGGACAAGGTACACTTTTAGTATCACAGGATGTTGTGCGTAGAGATATGTTTAGAGTACACGACACAATGGGTAATTTATCACATGATTTACTATTTGAAATTACAAAGTACGGAAAAGGAAAATGTGAATTTGTTATTTTAGAAGGTATATTGGACAGTCGTAGGTATGGTGAGATGTTAAAAGAATTAATTCGTTATTTTGATGAAAATGCATTTACATATTATTTTGATTTATCATTAGAGGAAACTATTAGACGACATAACACAAGGGACAAACGATATGAATTTGGTGAAGATTCCCTCCAAAAATGGTATAATCCGCACGGTACAATTGAGGTTGCCAGAGAAACTATTTTTACAGATAACTTTACGCAAAAAGATATATTTGATGCGATTCTTAATGATGTTGCGATACAAAAACAAGACTAATATAATATGTTAGTCTTGTTATGTACTTTGTGTTTCCGTTTTTATAATTGAACAATCTTGACATAAATAAAAATAAATATTCATTTCCCCAAACTGGAAATCAACTACTGAAATAAGTCCGCGTTCCTCGATATCTTGTGTAATTGTAGCAACATACTTCATCTCTTTAGAACAAGTTGGACACGCCAAATGCTCTGGAAGATCCGCATATAATGGTGCCCCTAATAATCTACATACATATTCAGAACCGAACAAGTCAAAAGCTTCCCAGTAACTATCTTCATCTGTAGGTATATCTTCATTTTTCATATTTATAAGCTTTACCGTTGTTTTTGGTAATGAAACTGGTAACTTATCTTCCTCTTCCATTATCCATTCTTCTGTATTTTGCTGCTTTATGATTTGAACTGTTTTACCTCCATCACTTAACTGAAAATATTGCGGTTCCCACACCATCGCGCAGTTCAAGCATGAAACGAATGGTAAAATATTTAGTTCATTACTTTTAAGTTCAGCAAGTCTCCCATCTTTTAAATCAAAACAGAGAATTTGATGCATCTTCTCACCGCATAACTTACATACTGGCAAATTACAATCTTGACCGCCAAAGTAATGATTATATGAACCTCTTCCTTCAATTACTCTATACCCTTTCCGCTCATTACAATGTGCGCCATATAATTCTATTGTCATATTCTATCCTCGCCTTTTATAAGAATGATTCACAAAATGATAATAATTAAGACTAAAAAACATCGTCTTCCTGAATAGTTTCCATAATAAATTCTTTTAAACTCGGAGATATTTCTTCCATTTCGTCATCCGCGTGATACCAAATATATATATTTTATCATCCGTTTTTCCATTATTTATTTTAAAGCACAATTTATCCCCTGAACCATCGTCACCAATTATGATAAGATTTTCTGGTATAGACTCATCTCTCATGTCAATGTTTTGTCTAACAATATCATCCCAAGTTTTCGTTACATTTCTATTATCTTTAATCGGATATAGTATCCATTCCCCTATTTCAGCATTATTAACTAATTTAATAAGATCCCTATATTGATTTGGGAAAGCAGCACCTAGCTTTTCTTCCGTTTCTTTTATTTGCAACTCCAATACACCTTGTTTCTTTGTTTCAATATATTCTCTTACTTCTTTCATGAAATACACCTATCCTTTGAACTTAATTACACTATTATGAGTGAAAGTGTTTAGTAAACGATTTGATCCGATTTATATATTTCATTATACGTTAACCCTTCGTTTTCAACATACTATTCTTCTCTACTTCTCAATAACCTTCTGTTCTACTTCCTTACCTCATTCTTAATAGTTTTTCTAAACATGAGACAATTTTTATGTTTTATTACAGGTTTATTAATAAGTCATTTAAAAATCCTATTATACTTCTACTAAAAAAATAAAAGCCAGCCTCAATAAAGAGAACTGACTTCTATTTGGATCATTATAGTTACTATAAAATTTTTACTTTAACAGTTTTTCTTCCCCAATTCATAGCTTTACTTTTTGACCCCATTAATACATCAATACGATTACCTTTAATTGCGCTTCCAGTATCACCAGCGATAGCTTCTCCATAACCTTCTACCCATACTTTAGATCCTAATGGGATTACTTTCGGGTCAACTGCGATAATTCTCATATTCGGATTTGCCGTTAAATCATGCCCCATCGCAGTTAAAACGCGTCCACCATATGTACCATTTTCACTTGGATCAGCAGTATACGCTGTCGCTACTACCGTTAATTCACGTTTAGCAGACTGTATGTTGTTTTTTGATACTTCTTTCGCTCTCTCTTCTTCTTTAGCCTTTGCTATTTCTCTTGCTCTTTCTTCTTCCTTAGCTTTTGCTATTTCTCTTGCTTTTTCTTCTTCTTTAGCTTTAGCTTTTGCTATTTCTCTTGCTCTCTCTTCTTCTTTAGCTTTTGCTATTTCTTTTGCTTTTGCTATTTCTTTTGCTTTCTCTTCTTCTTTAGCTCTTGCTATTTCTCTTGCTTTCTCTTCTTCTTTAGCTTTTGCTATTTCTTGCGCTTTTTCTTCTTCTTTAGCTTTTACTTCTTCTTTAGCTTTTACTTCTTCTTTAGGCTTTACCATTTCTTGCGCTTTCGGTTCTTCTTTAACTTTTACTTCTTCTTTGACTTTTGCCTCTTCTTTAGGCTTTACTATTTCTTGCGCTTTCGGTTCTTCTTTAACTTTTACTTCTTCTTTGACTTTTGCCTCTTCTTTAGGCTTTACTATTTCTTGTGCTTTTACTTCTTCTTTAACTTTTACTTCTTCTTTAACTTTTGCCTCTTCTTTAGGCTTTACTATTTCTTGTGCTTTCGGTTCTTCTTTAACTTTTACTTCTTCTTTAGGCTTTACTATTTCTTGTGCTTTCGTTGTTTCTTTCGCTTTTGCTACTTTCTGCGTCTTTACTTCTTTCTTTTCTTTAACTGATTTTTGTACTTTCGCTACTTGCTTCGTTTTCTCTTCAGTTTTCTTTTCAGTTGGTGCTGTACTTGATAGGAAAGAAACGTTTGCATAAGCAATTTTTCCTTTATACTCAAATTCCAACCATCCGTCTTTTACTTGATGCGTTGATTCAATTACATCATCTTTTTTTAGTCTGCCAAGAATTTCTGAATCTGTGTTTGCTTCGGTACGTACATTTAACAAATTCGCCGTTACATGATACACATCTTTTGTAAACTCCGAACTTACAAACACTTCTTTACCGTTCAATTCAATTTTTGACCAGCCATCTTCGGTATTGATGACTTTTAACTCTTGCCCATTCTTTACTTTTTCGACCACTTTTGATTCTGTAGTCGGTTTTTCACGTACGTTAAGTACATCTGCTGTTACGATTGTTTCTGCGGTAGCAGTTGTGGTAAACGCCCCCAATCCAAAAATAGTTGCTGTTGCTGCGCCAATTACTTTTTTCATATTAGCCTCCATTATATTTTTTGAATTTTATCAAATGCCTCTGTAAAATTGTATAATTTCACATAATATCAAAACATTTGCAACAGTATATTAATACGGCTTAATATACTGTTATTAAAACTCCTCACTTCAATACTAACAAATTCTTATTTCTAATTCTATATATTATAAATCTCCTTATCTTTTATAAAAGCTTCATGCCCTTCTTCACACTAAATAGTTGTTGCAATTCCCGCCAAAAATAAACTTACGATTGCTAAAATTTGAGTAGCGACTATAGCCCCTCTTAAATGAAACTTATAATCTTTATATCCTTTCATACCTGCCGTACTAGGAATCACAACAAACCTTGGAGTAATCCAGCAAAAAATTAGCCAATCAATTATAAGTAAATCTACTAAATTGAAAATCATTAAAATACCAAAAGTGTGTAAATAAGCATCCATATACATTAATTTTTCATGCTTATGTAATATATATGTAGAAACGAAAGGACAACCGAAAAGAATAGCATTGTATACAATATTAAAGTAAATGGTTTGCTTTTTTTCATGAATCGATTTTGGAAAAACTACTTTTTGAATATCTTTCGGATAATCAGTTAACGATAGTCGAGGATTATAATATAAGGACCCTAAAATCATTACGGATAGTACAATAGACATGATGACACCAACGTACATCATTTGCTCAAATTGATTCATACGCTTCATTCACCCTTTTCTGTAATTACTATGTTAATCATTCACTTAATTACACATTGTATGTACGTACATAATCAAAAATTAACAACTAGCTTTAATAGCGAAGCAAACAGATGTAAACGTACTAAAAGCAATGATTGATCCAAATAATATCCCTTCTCGCAAAATTTTACTAAGCGTAGGTTTTACATCGGAGAAAGTTTGTGAGATTGATGGATTACCTGGGGAGATTTTGAGCACATACATATAATTACAAAAAGGCAGTGCTACTTATGTAGCACTGCCTTTTTCTTTATTGGAATAATCCTCTTCCTTTATTCATTTACTTATAAAGTATTGTCAGTTCTTCTTTATGTTCTGTATTTCCACATTATAAATATTTCACGTCAAGGAGAGATGACTGAAATGAATAATCAAAAAATTGAACTTACTGGTCGTATCGTTACACCTAATGATCCTGATTATAATTCAGCGCGTGAAGAATTCAATACATTCTTCAACAAATTTCCGTTAATCATTGTTTTTGCTCAAAATACACAGGATGTAGTAAACGCCGTTCGCTGGTCAAGGCTACATAAAGTTCCTATACGCATGCGCTCTGGACGTCATAATTATGAGGCATTATCCGTCAGTAATGCTGGTCTTGTAATTGATGTAAGTGAAATGAAACAATTAGAAATAGATCACAATAATGGAACTGTAACTATTGGGACAGGATGGAGAAATATTTCTTTAATTGAAACACTTGCAGCTGAAGGGTTAGTTGTGCCGAGTGGTGTTTGTCCTACTCCCGGGATTGCAGGTGTTACTTTAGGTGGCGGACATAGTATTCTCTCTCGTCCGTTTGGATTAACTCTCGATCATTTACTTGAATTAGAAATGGTAGACGCGAATGGTTGTATAATACGCGCTAACGCCAAGTGTAACTCTGATCTCTATTGGGCTTCGCGCGGTGCTGGCGGTGGTAACTTTGGAATATGTACTTCGTTTAAGTTTCGAACACATAAAATTAATACGGTAGGATTTGCAGAAATAAGCTGGGGGATATCAGATTTAAAACCTGTATTAACCTCTTGGCAAGAATATACGCTACCTTGCGCTAATAAACGACTTACAACTACTCTTTTTATGTCTGCAGGATTAGAACCATCATTATTAATGCAAGGTGTATTTCTCGGTTCTGTTCAAGAATTGCAGATGCAACTACAGCCATTACTAAAAGCCGGTTCACCACTGCAAGTAACTATCGAAGAAATACCATGGGCAGAAGCAGCAGCGAAAATAGCTGAGAAGCAACCTGCAACACCTTTACCATTTAAAAGTGTAGGTCCATATGTGTATGAACTACTACCAGAAGAAGGACTATCCATTATCGATCACTTTATTAATAATCTACCTCCCTTTTCCACTACCTCTGTATTTTTCCACGGATTAGGCGGTGCTGTTGCTGAGGTGCCAAATGAGGCGACTGCTTATTTTTACCGAAAAGCACTATCAAACATGTCAATATTCGCTACTTGGGAGCAACCAGAAGGTGCTGGCGGAAGTATTCGATGGGTTGAAGACTTCCGTTTGGCAATGCTTCCATTTACAAAAGGTGTCTATGTTAATACTCCTGACCTATCCATTAAAAATTGGCCAGATGCATACTTCAGTTGCAACTTTGACCGATTAATGGAAGTAAAAGCAAAATATGATCCGAAAAATGTCTTTAACTTTCCGCAAAGTATTCCGCTTTTTTAAACTATATATTCCACCTAATATATCAAAATATAAAACATCCATTTTTTAAATGGGTGTTTTATATACTAAGTTTACATAATATAATTATTAGTTACTTTTTTTGCTAAATATCTATTCAACAATCCAAAGTAACACTTTCTCAAACTCTTTTTTGGGCAACATACTTTCTTTTATATAGCCATTCTTTTAATTGTACTTCATCCAAAGTTTCGTTCCCCTCTCGTGATCTTTCACACTATATTCGCTCGTTTTTCACAAAAGGTACATTTTACATGAAAATTTATTTATTACAATAAAAATATAAGGTATATTTTTAAGAAAAGGAGGATTTCAAGAATGAATCAAGAGGATAAAATTTACGCTGAAAAAGTGTTGAAAAATCTATTCATCGGATCACAAGTTGATGGATTACAATTTGGTATTTCTCCAGCCGCTATAAAGATTCATTTCACAAACTTTCACGACTCAGTTGATTATGACGGACAATTATATATCAATATCGAATCCAAATGGTGTTTATTTAATAAACCTCAAAAAAGATACCCATTAAATGAAGATGAATTTGAAGTTTATTCTGAGGAAGAAGAATATGAAAGAATATTTAAGATAAGAAGACAAAAAGTTACCGATATACGACTCGGCTTAGAAAGCCCTCATTTAATTATTACATTAGAGCGTGGACAAATTATTTTTGTAAATGGTTTTCATGATTATTATGAATGTTGGCAATCTGGTGTTCTATGTGAGCAATGGCTTGTAGTCGCTGCACCTGGGAATGAAATCGCCACTTGGGCTCCCGATGAGTTTATCGATAAATAAACTGTCTTCACGAAGAAGAACCGAAGATATTTTATGAACTACATAACTATTTCTATTACACTTAAACGAATGACCATTTTACTTTAATAGAACTCACTTTATTAAAGCTGAAAGGATGATAATGATGGCATGTGTCCATGATTTTGGAATAATTGACGATTTTACTTCTCAAAAAAATTACGAAGATTATACACCAGAGAAATATCATTGTATTTCTGTTGATGATGATATTATCAGTAGCTTAAATCGAAATTTATCAATTATGAAAACCTACTTTCATACAGTCAAAAATCAAGAACACGGTTTAGCTCATTACGGTATTACAATTATCCCGCCTGAATCATTAGCAATTTTCTATGAAACAGTTACATCTTCAAAGTTCTTCAGAAAATATGATGAGCTGAATGAGTTAGCTTCAAAAATTGTACAAGCCGCAGCAGAACAGAAGTACATGATCCATTATGGGGTTTAAATGTAATTCAAAAAAAGCTTAGGATTTCTCCGAAGCATTTTTTGTATGTTACTAATAAATTTATTTCCTTAACCATTTAGTCCATGATTGAGCCTATGGCCCCACCTTTTACAAGTGAGGGCGCCCTTATTAATCTAAATAGGCGTCTCATTTCCAATCTTCCAGCTAAACCATTTCCCATGCCCTTCTGTTTCTCCAACCGTTTCACGATATTCGTTTCCGTTAATATAATAATCAATATGAAGGTCACGATCCCACATGTTGTTATAAAGGTGGAATACATCACGTTTTGCGCCAATTTCTTGTATTTGTTTTTCTAACTTGTGTTTTACTTGTTCTGGTATTTGATTTGCGACGTGTGTATGGAAAATACAAATAACAGCTTCTTCACTTATTTGTTCAATAATAGATGATAATAGCTCTACACCGTCTCCTTCTATGAATTGGACAGATTCATTTTTCACTAAAGATGCAGCTTGATCAAACATCTCAAGCCTTTCTTTATGTTCTGGCCAAATTAAAGCACGTAACCATAAATAATCTTCCTCATTATGTAAATCATTCACATGTAAGTCCAGTCCGATTCTTTCTACGACAGATGGGCTTTCTTTTAGAAAATGCGGTACATTCTCCCCTCTTATTTCAGAAGTTACATGCACATTTGAATTTATATTTCCGTACATTTCATCCGTCCCGTACGAATAACTATATTGGTCCCAGAACAGTTGCAACCCAGAACTTGTCCCAATTTCAATTAACGCTAACGGCTTCTTCACTTTGTTAAATATGTAGCAGAAACTTGGGTATAAGTATGCACACCGTCTTACTTCATTCGTTTGAACGAGTTTCGTTTGTAACAATGTAATGATTTCTTCTCGGTACTCTTTACAGAAATCTTTAAAATGATCAAAAGCTTTATTTAAATTTGTATCGGCATTTTCAACTAAACTACTATAATACGTTTTTAAATGATGTTCTTTCCCTGCTAACAATAAATAATGTACTGCACCTAATAGTAAGTTTGGGACTGGTTGACCTACCTGAGCAGAGGACGATAGTGTAAGTACTTCCTCATCTTCAGCAATTTTCATTGATAAATATTCATATAAATCACTTGACCCTTTACATTCCTTTATTGAAAAATTTCGAAATAAGTTTGAAATTTGTTCTTTTGTACACATTAGAGTCCCTCCTTTTTATTTTTCAGAATAATCTTACCATTATAGAAAGAATAATCCCATAAAAAGGTACTCGATTTAGTCACTTAAGGATACGTAAGCTTTTTCGAGATAATTTCAAACTGTAATTTTTTTCTATTTATCACCTTAAAAGAGCTTGTTAAATAAGATTTTTAGCGAATAAAACGTTAAATAGTTTAAAATTATCAGATAACACTAGATATTTTAGTCTATTAATTATTATAATAGAGTATGAGATGGTTATATAATTGAGACAAAAAAGGTATACACCTAGGTGGGGCCTAGGCGGTGTTTCTCTTTTACGGCTTAGACATAGAAAACACCTACACTTTTTTGCCAATATAGGGGATGGAGAGATTATCATGAGCAACATGCAGCAAAAAACAGACGTTATCTTAATTGGTGCAGGAATTATGAGTGCAACGTTAGGCTCATTACTAAAAGAATTAGCACCAGAATGGGAAATTAAAGTTTTTGAAAAACTCGCAAGTGCCGGGGAAGAAAGCTCTAACGAATGGAATAATGCAGGTACAGGGCATTCTGCGCTATGCGAACTGAACTATACTTCCGAAAAATCTGACGGATCTATAGATATTAGTAAGGCTGTAAAAGTGAATGAGCAATTCCAGCTTTCAAGACAATTTTGGGCATATCTTGTAAAGAGCAAATTAATTCGTAATCCACAAGATTTTATTATGCCACTACCTCATATGAGTTTAGTACAAGGGGAAAAAAATGTTGAATTTCTAAAAAACCGTTTTGAAGCGCTTTCAAAAAATCCACTGTTTCAAGGAATGGAATTTTCTGATGCTCCTGAAACATTAAAAAAATGGCTTCCACTCATTATGGAAGGCCGCACATCTAATGAACCGATGGCGGCAACGAAGATTGACTCTGGAACAGATGTTAACTTCGGTGCATTAACACGTATGTTGTTTGATTACTTAAAAACAAAAAATGTCGAGCTAAACTACAAGCATAGTGTCGAAAATATTAAGCGCACGAAAAATGGTTTGTGGGAAGTAAAAGTACACGATATGAATAGTGGTAAAATTGAGCATCATACTGCTAAATTCGTCTTTATTGGCGGTGGTGGCGGTAGTCTACCTCTACTTCAAAAGACTGGTATCCCTGAATCAAAGCATATCGGAGGATTCCCGGTAAGTGGACTATTTATGGTATGTAAAAACCAAAAAGTTGTAGAGCAACATCATGCGAAAGTATACGGTAAAGCTAAAGTTGGCGCTCCGCCAATGTCTGTACCTCATCTAGATACGAGATATATAGACAATAAAAAAGCTTTACTGTTTGGACCATTCGCAGGCTTCTCACCTAAATTCTTAAAAACTGGCTCAAATCTTGACTTAATCGGTTCTGTAAAACCGAATAACGTCTTAACGATGTTAGCTGCTGGTGTAAAAGAAATGGGACTTACAAAATACTTAATTCAGCAAGTTATGTTATCGCACGAAAAACGTATGGAAGAATTACGCGAATTCATTCCGAACGCGAAAAGTGAAGATTGGGATATTGTAGTTGCTGGACAACGTGTACAAGTAATTAAAGATACTGATGCTGGCGGTAAAGGAACACTTCAATTTGGTACAGAAGTAGTAAGTGCAGCTGACGGCTCAATCGCCGCATTACTAGGTGCATCACCAGGTGCTTCTACTGCTGTTCACGTCATGCTTGAAGTATTAGAAAAATGTTTCCCAAGCCGCATGGTAGAATGGGAAGAAAAAATAAAAGAAATGATTCCTTCATATGGCATTTCACTAACTGAAAATCCAAGATTGTTCCAAGATCTTCACACTTCGACTGGTCGTACACTTGGATTAAACGAAAAAGAAACTGTTCATAATTAATGAAGAAATAAAAAAAACGTCCGATATATTCGGACGTTTTTTTTGTCTACTAAAAATTATACTTATCAATATTATCTTTCGTAAATACAACTCGTTCTGGCAATACGATAATTCCGTTTCCTTCTGCCTCATAATCATATCCTTGAATGGAGTTTGGCTCTACTTTCACTTTTCCGATTCCTTTTACTTCAAAGCTATCCCCTACTTTTAACTTCTTTCCTTTTACAACAATCTCATTTGCTACATAAGTTGCCAACGCACCTTGCTGTTTGACATCCCATAATCCGAATTGTTGTACTGTTCCTCGTTTTACATAATCACGCATAACGTTCGGTGTAGAAAATCCAGTTACCACTACTTTTTTATCCATTTTTAAGTTTTCAGCTGCTTGCGCCATGGCTGGGAGTGCTGTTGCATCTGGACAAATAACTGCGTTAATATCTGGATACGTTTTTAATATGTTCTCCCCTACGGATAAAGATTTTTGTGCATTATTTTCACCGTACTGCGTCGTTACAATTTCCCAGTTCGGATATTTCTTTTTAATAATTTCTTTCGCTTTCGTTACCCATTGGTTTTGATCCGTTACTGTTGGACTAGAATAAAAGAACGCTACTTTCCCTTTATCTCCAATTTGCTTGGAAGTCATTTCAATTAATAAGTTAGCAAGTTGGTCTGGTGTCCCTTGACTTATATAAAAAGAACGGTCTTTGGGATTCACATCAGAATCCCACGTTAAGACAGTCATTCCTTTTTTCTTAGCACGTTGCAATGATTGCGATAAACCATCAACTGATGTAGAGGAAACCATAAGTGCATCATAATTTTGGTTAATAAAATTATTTATATACTTTACTTGCCCTGATACACTCGCTTCAGACGGCCCATCATATTTCACTTGTACGCCTAGCTTATCTCCCATCTCCTTTGCTCCTTCACCGCCCGATGTAAAGAAGCCAACTCCAGTTAATTTCGGGATAAATGCAAATTTCACATCATCCGCTTTTTTCTTATCTGCCGTTTGACTGGAACAAGCGATTAAACCTATTAAACAAATACATACAATCAATACAATCCCCAGTTTTCTCTTCATGACATTTCCCCCTTATGCCAACTCTGTCTTTTCCCCGCTAAAAATTGATGTAATTTGAAATGTCTCATAATAACTGAAAGAATAAGGATAATACCTATTACGACATTTGATTGTTCATTTGTTAAGCCTGTCATTTGTAGGCCATATTGCATAAGGCCTATAAAAATACTTGCAAGTACAGTACCGAAAATACTTCCTTTTCCACCTGTAATAAGTGTCCCGCCTAATACGACTGCTGTAATGATTGGTAATATTGTTTCACTTCCTATATCAGCACGTGCAGAACCGAAATATGCAGTTAAGAAAACTCCCCCTAATCCACCTCCTAACCCAGAAAGTATGTAAGCAATGATTACTACTTTCTTCGTCTTAATCCCGGTGTATTTTGCTGTATTTTCATTCGCACCTGTTAATTTTACGTAGCGTCCATATATCGTTCGGTGAAACAAAATTGTGTATACAATTGTTAATGAAATAAGTAACCATAATAAATTGGGTATTCCTATAAAACTACCATTTGCTAGTTGTACATAAGTATCAGGTAAACCGCTTATCCCTTCATATCCAGAAGCACCCGCCCCTCCTGAAATGACAAGCGCAATTCCTCCGTATAAAAACATCGTTCCGAGTGTAACGACTAGTGGTTCTACATCTGTCATTTTTATAATGAGTCCATTTAAAGCTCCTGCTAAACAACTAATTATTAGGGCGATTATGACAGCAAACAAAATAGGTATTCCGTTCATCCAAAGTACACCAATCAAGATCGAAGTGAGCCCCATTATTGATCCGACCGATACATCAATTCCTCCTGTTACAATAACGAAAGTCATTGGTATCGCCGCAATTGCGATAAATAGGAAATCATTTGTACTAAAAAGGAGATTACTAATATTTAAGAAATCACTATTTATAAAACTAAAAAGGATGAATTCTATAAGAAGTAATACAATTAGAACCCCTTCCCATCTATATAAATACTTCATAGATTCATCCTCCTTTTTGCCTTCCACTTTCTCATAACACTATCTAATATGATGATGAGTAATAATAAAAAGCCTGAAATGGCATTATTCCAAAATGCTGGTATTTTTAAAAAGACGAGTGAGCTGCTTATCACTTCTAGAAACAATGCTCCTAATGCGGCTCCAAATATAGAACCTGTTCCTCCTTTTAAATGAATTCCTCCTAGTACAGCGGCTGCGATTACTTGTAATTCTAATCCTGTACCTGTTTGATTTGGGACGAACCCGATATTCATAACAAATATGCAACCAGCGAGCGCAGCGCTTATGCCTGAAATCATAAACGCATATATCTTCACTTTATTAACAGGTATACCAATAAGCCTCGCGCCATCTTCATTATCACCTACCGCATAAAAGTATCTTCCCAATGGCACTTTTCTTAAAAAGAAGTATAGTAGTAGTAAAATAATAAAAACGAACCATACAGTTATAGGTAAACCAAGAATGATGATAGATGACAGCTGCTTAAAATCGTTTGGAATATCTTCAATCCACTTCCCGCCTGTGAAGATTAACATTGCACCTCTAACAATTCCTAGCATCCCTAATGTCATAATAATGGCTGGTACCCGAAACTTTGCAACGCCAATCCCGTTTATGAAACCGATAATAGCACCAAGCATTATCGCAGCAAGAATTGACATGAATGCATTATACCCGTTCGTTAACAACATCCCGCAAACTGCCGCGCTTAATCCCATAATTGAGCCAACTGATACGTCTATATTTTTCGTAAATAAAACGAACGATTGGCCAATTGCTAGAACGACTAAAATAACGCTTGATTTCATCAGTAAAGATAACGAGTTAAATTGAATAAAACTAGGGTTTATCATTCCTACAATAGCTATATAAATTAGTAGTAACAGTATGATAGACGTTTCATGCATTTTTAACATATGTTTCATTCCGCTACACCTCCGTATGCAAGGCGTGTAACTTCATTCACACTCAGTTGTTCTTTTTCCATATGAGAAACAAATCGCCCATTTCTCATTACATATACACGGTTTACTAATTGGACAATTTCTTCAACATCTGAAGAGATTAATAAAATTGCGAGTCCTTCCCTTTTCATTTTTTTTATCGTCTCATACACTTCAAGCCTTGCTTTCGCATCAATTCCGCGAGTCGGCTCATCAAGAATAATAATTTTAGGATTACATGCAAGATACTTCGCAAGCACGACCTTCTGCTGATTACCTCCTGATAAAGATGCCAGTTCTTTATTCATATTCTGTACAACAATTCGGAACTGTTCTATAAACGAATTAACTAAAGCGCTTTCTTTTTCTTGATTTATAAAAAAGCGATTATTTTGATATAAACTTGTTGCTGCTGCAATATTTTCTTTAACAGAAGCAATTGAGAAAATTCCATTTCTCGCCCTATCTTCCGGCACATAAACGAGCCCTTCACTTAGTCTTTTATGCAAAGAACATGTATCAATTGATTTTCCTTCTAATAAAATAGAACCTGATTTTATAGCTTTCAATCCGAATATCGCTTCCGCTAATTCCGTTCTGCCAGATCCTATAATGCCAGCAACACCAACAACCTCACCCGCATGTACAGTGAATGATATATTTTCGAATGCGTGACCATTTATATCAACCACTTCTAATATTTTTTTCGTCTTTGCTGTCTCTTGAACTACTTCTATTTTCTCTTTCTGTTTATATCCTTTTGGCAATAGTCCCTCCATCAGCATGTCATATGTATAGTCACATACATCACCTTGGCTTACAACCATTCCATCACGTAGTATTGCTACTTTGTTGGCAATTTCAAAGATTTCTGGAAAACGATGCGTAATATAAATCATCCCAATTCCTTTTTCTTGTAAACTTTTCATCAACACAAAAAGACTCTTAATTTCGTGTGTTGTTAATGTCGATGTTGGCTCATCTAGAATAAGAATCTCAGCTTCTCTTATTAATCCTCTAACGATTTCTACTAACTGTTGTTGCGCAATCGATAATGTTCCTCCTAGTTTATTAAGGGCAATATCCCATCCTAAGCTGCTAATCAATTGCTGAATCTGTACTTTTAGTTTCTTTTTCTTTTCTTTTAACCCGATACATATATTTTCTTCAATGGTCATATGCGGAAAAATGAGCGGTTCTTGTGGTATTAAATAAATCCCTTCTTGGTGTGCTTCTTTTGGATTTACAAACTGCTATCTCTTTCCTTTCACATACATTTCTCCACTATCATACGAATATAACCCCGTTAATATTTTCATTAATGTCGATTTCCCGGCGCCATTGCCACCAACTAAAGCGTATATATCACCATGCTCTACTTGTAAGTTCACTTCCTTTAGCACAAGTTGATTCGAAAACGCCTTACTCATTTTCTTCACTTGTAATAAGGGCACATTCTCCACATGATGTCACCTGCCTCTATCCAGAACATTTTTTGAGAAAATGATTATTTGTTCTACTTGTTTTGTAGCATTGTATATTCCTTTTTTCATATCTAGAACACTTTTTTCAATGTGCTATTAATCGTTTCAACTGGAATAAACAAAATATATGCTACATATGTTTAAGCATTGGTCAATTGTTGAAAGGGATGAAGAGTATGTCACAGCTGAACTTTGAAGAAAATTTATTAACTAAAGTAGCCTGGTACTATTATAAAGATCAATTAACACAACAAGAGATTGCTTCACTTCTTCATATTTCAAGAAATAAAGTCGTCCGGTTATTAGATAAGGCACGCAGTGAAGGTATCGTTACATTTCACGTAAAAGGAACCGGTTTGCATTGCTTGAGCATTGAACGTGACTTAATGAAAAAGTTCCACTTGAAAGATGCCTTTATTATCCCTACTCCAATAGACAATTATGCTACTTCTCTCGGAAAAGCCGCTGCACAATATTTAGAGACTCATCTCCAACAAGGTGATTTACTCGGCATCGGCTGGGGTGAAACAATAAGTAAAATGCTAGAAAACATTCATTTGGAAAGTTCTATTAATCTTTCATTCGTAACGCTAACAGGCGGAGTAAACCACTATCTTCCAAGAAAACAAAACTATTTACACTACATGCAAGGTGATCTTCATATTATTCCTACTCCTTTTCTAGCATCTTCTACTGAAATGGCACAAAGTATTTTATCAGAACCAAGTGTGAAAGATATGCTTCATGTCGCTTCACTTGCACATACGGCAGTTGTCGGTATTGGCGGGTTATCTCAAGACGCTACGATTGTAAAAAAAGAAAAATTAACGCTACGTGAAATGACATATATTCGAAGTCAAAACGGGGCGGGCGATATTTTAGGACAGTTTTATAATACGAATGGTGATTTATTAGAGCTCTCGCATCATAATCGTCTAATTGGCACACCACTTACGATTCTTCGCAGCATGAAGCATGTCATTGGTGTGGCTGGAGGTACTCAAAAGATAGATGCCATTTATGGGGCTTTAAAAGGGAAATTTATTCATACATTAATTACTGATGAAGAAACTGCGCTCTCCTTATTAAGAAAGGAAGGTGATTCTTAATGTCTACTTTATTAGCTTTCGATGCTGGTACAGGAAGCATTCGAGCTGTTCTCTTTGATTTACATGGCAATCAAATTGCAGTAAGCCAAAAAGAATGGGTTCATAAAACTGATCCTCGTTACCCCGGTTCTATGAATTTTGATGAAAAAGAAAACTGGCAACTTGTACAACAGTGTACGAAAGAAGTTCTGCAAAAAAGTAATATACTTCCCTCTTCTATTCAAGCTATTAGCGCTACAAGTATGCGAGAAGGTTTTGTTTTATATGATAAAAATGGGCAAGAAATATGGGCATGTGCAAATGTTGATGGCCGTGCATCCGCTGAAGTTAGTGAGCTAAAAGAAATCCGCTCACATCTTGAAGAAGATTTATACAGAAAATCTGGGCAAACTTTTTCATTGGGTGCTTTACCACGTCTACTTTGGATTAAAAAACATGAACCAGACATCTACAACAATATTCAATCCTTTTCGATGTTAAATGATTGGATTTTGTATAAATTAAGCGGCGTACTGCAAATCGATCCTTCCAACGGTTGTACGTCCGGAATCTTTGATTTACAAAATAGAAATTGGGATAACGAAGTCGCTAAAGAATGTGGTATAACGTTGCCATTTTCACCAAAAGTAAATGAAGCTGGCACTGTAATTGGTAATGTTACAAAAGAGTGTGCAGCACTAACTGGTTTACTTGAAGGGATTCCTGTCGTCGCTGGTGGCGGTGATGCTCAAATGGCAGCACTCGGGACTGGAGTCGTAAAGCCAAATCAAACTTTAATATGCGGCGGCAGCTTTTGGCAACAGGAAGTGAATATTACAGAGTCAACAACGGATCCAAATGCTGCAATTCGAGTAAATTGTCACGTCGTTCCGAACCTTTGGCAATATGAAACGATTGCCTTTTTCCCTGGCCTCGTTATGCGTTGGTTTCGAGACGCTTTTTGCCAAGAAGAAAAAAAGTTCGCTGAAAAACTCGGTGTAGACGCTTATGAATTATTAGAAGAACAAGCGAAAGACGTACCTGTCGGTTCATATGGTATTATCCCTACTTTTTCAAACATTATGAACTACATTTCTTGGCGTCATGCCGCACCTTCATTCTTAAATTTAAGTTTAGACGCTGACAAATGCGGAAAAAAGGAAATGTTCCGTGCTATTGAAGAAAATGCGGCCTTCGTTACACTTGGAAACTTAAAACTAATTGAAAATCTTACTGGTACATTCCCTTCTGAAGTTGTTTTTGCTGGCGGTGCCGCTAAAGGGAAACTATGGCCACAAATTCTATCAGACGTACTCGGCATTCCTGTAAAAGTACCAGTTGTGAAAGAAGCGGCTGCTTTAGGAACTGCAATTGCTGCTGGAGTTGGCGCTGGCATATATTCATCTATGGAAGAGACTGCCGAACAATTTGTACAGTGGGAAAATACATTTGAACCAGTCACTGAAAATCACGAGCTATACAAAGAATTCTATGAAACATGGAAAACCGTGTATAGCAGTCAGCTCGCTTTAGCTGATAAAGGACTTACAACACATATGTGGATTGCACCTGGTGCACTGTAACACATTACATAAAGGAGTGAACTGTATGTTAAAAGCGAATGAAAATGACTTCTCCTATCGCTTCGGTGATAACGGGCCGAAATATTTAATACAAGGTCCAAATATTGATCTTGGCCTTGTTGTCATTCAGCCTGGGCAAGAATTTCAAAATCATTACCATACAACGTGTGAAGAAGTTTTTTATGCGTTAGAAGGTGAAATAGACTTCTATGTAAATAACGAAAGAGTTCCGATTAAACAAGGTGATGTCCTGCAAGTTCGCCCTCATGAATCTCACTATCTGATTAACCATTCTGACAAACCTTTTAAAGCTGTTTTTATAAAGTCACCACATTTACCAAATAAAGATACGGTACAAACGGAAAATCCAACATTAACGAAGGAGTGATTTTGAATGACTTGGGGATTTAAAAATCGATTAAATACAATTTTACCTGATGGTAGAGCGGTTATGTTAGCAATAGATCACGGCTACTTTTTAGGGCCAATTCACGGGCTAGAACAACCACTTGAAACAGTTAAAAACTTACTTCCTTATACAGACTCCCTCTTTTTAACACGCGGTGTACTTAGCTCCTGCATTCCTGAAAACTGCAGCACACCGATGGTTATGCGTGTATCCGGTGGCGCTACTGTCGTCGGTAAAGATTTAGCGAATGAAACAATTGTTACACCTGTGAAGGAAGCAGTGAAGCAAAACGCAATTGGCGTTGGCGTTTCTGTTTTTGTCGGATCAGACTATGAAACACAAACTGTTACAAATCTCGCAAATGTAGTTTCTGAAGCTCATGATTACGGCCTACCAGTACTCGGCATTACCGCAGTCGCAAAGGAATTACAAAAACGTGAAGCTCGCTTTCTAGCACTTGCTTCCCGCGTATGTGTTGAAATGGGTGCTGATATTATTAAAACGTATTACTGCGAAGGATTCGAAAAAATAACGAGCACATGCCCTGCCCCAGTCGTCATCGCGGGCGGCCCAAAACTAGATTCAATTGAAGACGCATTAAACATTACGTACAATGCATTGCAAGAAGGCGCTATCGGAGTAGACATGGGCCGAAACATATGGCAATCGGAGCACCCAGCTGCGATGATTCAAGCAATACATGGTATTGTGAAGAATAGATTGAATGTGAAAGAGGCGCTTGAACTTTATGATGATGTGAAGAATTAATGTAAAAAGACAGACTATTTATTAGTCTGTCTTTTTTACTTTACAGTGAAACTTTCTTAATTCGTCTTCTAATATGATACATACTTAAATTTTATACACCTTCAAATGATTACTCTTGGTGATTACTATTAAGCTTTGAAACTTTCTTACCTTCTCTATAATCAAGACAAGACACTTCAATTAATAAGCCATTAAATACTGTAAAATAAAAACCATAACTACTACCTCGCATCGAATAAGGTTCCTTATCTATTTCAATGCCGCCTGCTACTAAACGATTATACGCTTGATCAACTTCATTTGAAGTATCCACTAAAAAACCAATATGAAAAGCTTCCGGATACGTAACTTCCTTATTCCCTTTAAATGCTTTTGGATCACTTAGCACAAGTATAAATCCACTCTCATCACTCATAACTACAAGTGCTTTCCCTTTTTGTTCCAAAAATTGAAAATCAAAAAATGTTTCAAAGAAATGTCTCGCTTCTGATAAGTCATCAACACATAAATTTAAATGATTCAGCTTCATGTACTCATCTCCTTTTAAACAGAAGGTATATAGACTCATTTTCATAACACTTAAATATGTAAGGCAAGATATTCAAGCGTTCCATCTAAGACTATGCTTTATAAGTCTAATATTTTTTTCTATAGCCTAGAACGTTTTTTAAATGAATGAAAGATTTTCTATCATTCCCATCCCCCCAGTAATAAAAAAAGAGGATACATGTTTGCTTTTACAACATGTATCCTCTACTTATATATTACGACTGCTGATAAGCCGCTTTCGATGATTTTACATAATAAACTGCATGATCCACATTAATAATATGATCTGGTTTTGGTTTACCACGGCCTGCTCTATGTCCAGCTAAGTGTTCTTCACTTGTTTCCCAGTTTTTCCATGCTTCTTCAGATTCCCAGCGAATCATTACGACAACTTCTTCGTCGCCGCGTCTTACTTTTTTCACAAGAACACTTAAATCGATGAAGCCTTCAAATTTTTCAATAATACCTTCTCCAGTGAAACGTTCTACAACTATATTTGATGTACCTTCTTTTACTGTAAATGTTTTCGTTTCGATAAACATATATCCCACTCCCTCTTTGTTATACGAATACTAGTATTCTTCTATTATAATTGATTATGATAATTATTTTCAATTGTAAAGTTTTAATTTTTTGAATTATGCTGATTTCTTTTCTATCGCCTCATCTAAAAATTTGAAATATGGAAGTAACATCCCTATTAAAGATGTAACACATATAATTGCACCGATGATTACATATAGCGCTCTTACTCCCCACATTTCACTCAATATTCCCCCTACTAACACACCTAATGGCATAGCGGATCGTATAAAAAATAAACGCACTGAAAATACTTGTCCTATCATATTATTTGGGACGGTTTGTTGGCATATTGTCGTGTTATGAACATTGAAAAATGCAATACAAATCCCTGCTATTACTTCAATTATTATTGCAATGATAATACTATGATTGAATCCTAATGAAATGTATGTGAGTCCCCCTATAAACAATCCTCCGAGCATAAGTATACGCCGGCTTTTATATGTTACTTTTCCGACTAGTATAGATCCAACTACATAGCCAAGTGGGAATCCGGCCATAAAATAACCATATTCCGCATATCCCGCTGATAGCTCGTCTTTTATATAAGGAAGATTTGTGACCATCGTTACCCCAACTCCAAATTGCACGAAAGTAAGAAATATACCGAGCCAAACGATGATTGGTTTTGTGAAAAAATATGTAAAACCGTGAAGAAATTGTTCTAGCCACGTTTTCCGAATAGGTTGCGACGTTCTATTTTCTTTTATATAAAATAAGAAAGCACCACTAACAAATAGACAAATACATACGAAAGATAATGTAAGTTCTGTTCCAATCAAATGAATGACTACTCCGCCTAATACTGGCGCAAGAAACATCATAAGGCGAGTCATTCCATCAATGTACGCATTTGCATCTTGAAGTTGTTCTTTCCCTACAATGCTCGGTGTAATTGCTTGACTTGCAGGTGTATAAAGTGGTGTAATAAGTCCTACTACAATTTGAACAACATAAATGTGCCAAACTTCTATACTACCTGTAACTAGCATCACCAAAGGTAATAAGAATACGGACGCTCGTATCCATTGTGAACAAATCATAATCCACTTCCGGCTCCATTTATCAATAAATGGGCCACTTATTAATTGCAATATGAGTGATGGGATGAAATATAATAGCCACATACTACTTAAAGCCATTTCCGATCCTGTTAATTCATATACTAGAATTGAATTACATAACGTTCCGAAAGCCCCTCCTAATTCTGAGATTGCACTACCAATCCACATAAAAAAGAAAGAACGATTTTTCAATACACTCTTCACTATAGCTCACCAACTTTTCTCTTAAATTCCTCCCTTTATGTACATTCTTGTTGCATATTATCTATTCAAAAACGCTTCTAATTCTTTTGCTAACGACTGTACTGCTTTCTTCCTTAATACATATTTTCCGTCATGTATATCAACTAACTTCGCTGCACGTAACAATTTCAAATGATGGTGTACTGTCGATTTTCCAAGCTGCAATCTTTCCGTTATTTCCTGTAAAGTACGTTCTTTTTCAAACAACATTTTTACAATTCGCAATCTCGCTTCATCCCCAAGAGCCTTATGTTTTTGAACTAAAAAATAATTCGGCTCATACGGATCTTCGGGATGAATGCTTTCATTCGCAACTGGATAATGAAATACTTTCGTATCTTCAATATCTGCTTCAATATTCCACGGTCTGTACGTCATTTGCGGAATAAGAAGTACGTGATGAACACTTGGCTCTGGCATATAGTTCACTCCGCCAGTCGCCCATTCGACAAACTCTTCCGGCTTCATCTTTTTATTCATTTCATTTTTTGCTTCATAATCTCGTTTTAATATAGAAAATATTTCTTCTTCCTCTTTCTTAATTACACTCTCATACCAACCTGTCATAACAGCAATTAAATGAGATTTCAGCACTTGTACATCTACATCACATATAAAGCGAATATAAGTAGAATAAAACTGATGATCATCTGTTAGTTCCTTTAGTTCGTGTATTGCACATACAACTCCCGTTGCTGCTAAACGTCTTTTCTCTTCATACTTCTCTCCTAAAAACGGTAAACATATATACTTCAAATCTTCTTCTGAAAGTGAATCGATTTTAGCATGAAACTGCGATAAATCCTGAAAATCCTCTTCATACAACAACTGAAGCAATGCTTTCCACGTATTATGTTCTTCTACAAACTGTAAGTGTTCTCTCATCTCATTTGTTAATGATTGTCTAATTCCTTCCCATTCACTTTCAGTCTTTTCAAGTGTATCAATTAACCTTTTATGAGTAATTGCTGCAATGCCAAGTGCACATTCGAAAAGTATCGAATATTTCACCTGAACGTTTTATGTTTCCCTCTTTTTACTCTTTATGTGATAGACCTCCATTTTTATCCCCTCCTTGTTTGCTATGTATTAAATTCTATTTTTATCGAATTTTACCTTCTATTCTTTTAGAATTTACAAAAATATAAATTAAACCACATTCATTCTAAATTAAGAAGAATAAGAGCTTTTTTATATACAAATAATAAAGCTCAAGGAGTGGTTGACATGCATTTCATATCAAATATGTTAGGGATTTTCGTTGTCATATTAATCGTTTTCTTATGTTCGCCTAATAAAAAACATATAAAATGGAGACCAATTGTAATCCTCATCATATTGGAGCTTTTTATTACGTGGTTTATGTTGGGCACAAAGCTAGGCAGTATTATCATTAATAAAATTGCGTCATTTTTCAGTTGGCTACTGGCATGTGCGAATGAAGGAATTCGATTTGCATTTCCTTCCGCTATGGACAGTCCACACATTGATTTCTTCTTTAGCGCGTTACTTCCTATCATTTTTGTTATCACGTTCTTTGATATTCTTTCTTATTTTGGAATCTTAACTTGGATTATTGATAAAGTAGGTGCAGTTATTTCAAAGATTTCTCGTTTACCAAAGTTAGAAAGTTTCTTTTCGATTCAAATGATGTTTTTAGGAAACACCGAAGCACTTGCGGTTGTTCGTGATCAATTATCTGTTTTAAAAGAAAATCGATTATTAACTTTTGGAATTATGAGTATGAGTAGCGTTAGCGGATCCATTCTTGGTGCTTATTTATCAATGGTTCCAGCAACATATATTTTCAGTGCAATCCCATTAAACTGTATTAACGCATTAATTTTAGCCAATGTATTAAATCCTGTGGAAGTTTCGAAAGAAGAAGACGTTGTTTACACACCTTCCAAACATGAAAAAAAGGATTTCTTTTCTACTATTTCAAACAGTATGTTAGTCGGGATGAATATGGTTATCGTTATTTTAGCCATGGTAATTGGATATGTAGCTTTAACAGCATGTTTAAATGGGATTTTAGGCTTTTTTGTAACGGGGTTAACAATTCAAAAAATCTTCTCCATTATCTTTAGTCCTTTTGCATTTTTACTCGGTTTATCAGGCAGTGATGCTATGTACGTAGCTGAATTAATGGGGATCAAAATAACGACGAATGAATTTGTTGCAATGATGGATTTAAAATCAAACTTAAAGTCGCTACAACCGCATACGGTTGCGGTTGCAACGACATTTCTAGCTTCTTTTGCTAACTTTAGTACAGTAGGTATGATTTACGGAACTTACAATTCATTATTTGGCGGAGAAAAATCATCAGTCATCGGTAAAAATGTTTGGAAGCTTCTTGTTAGCGGGATGGCTGTTTCTTTATTAAGTGCTATGCTCGTTGGGCTATTTGTATGGTAAATAATTTTTATAATAAAAGACACTCAGGCCAATTGAGTGTCTTTTATTATTATTTTCGAATTTGTCCATTTCCACGAATCACATATTTTGTAGAAGTTAATGCTGGAAGCCCCATTGGTCCTCTTACGTGTAACTTTTGTGTACTGATACCAATTTCCGCTCCGAATCCAAATTCGGATCCATCTGTAAAACGAGTCGATGCATTATGATAAAGTGCCGCGGCATCTACAGAAGTAAAAAACTTGCTGACGTTTTCCTCGTTTTCAGTAATAATTGCTTCAGAATGCATAGATCCATACGTATTTATATGATGAATCGCTTCTTCAACAGTGGAAACCACTTTCACTGCTAGTGTAAGAGATAAAAATTCTGTCCCCCAGTCTTCTTCTGAAGCAAGTACAATTGAAGAATCCATTGCAAATGCTTTTTGATCACCACGTAGCTCCACGCCTCTACCCTTCAAAGAAGAAAACAACTCGCTACCATATTTCTCTGCCCACTTCTCATGAAGAACAATCGTTTCAATCGCATTACATACAGATGGACGCTGCGTTTTTGCATTTATAATAATATCCAATGCCATTTGTTTATCCGCTGTTTCATCAATGAAAATATGACAATTTCCCGCACCTGTTTCAAGTACTGGAACAGACGCTTCTCTCACAACAGTATCGATTAATTGTTTGCCACCTCTTGGAATAAGAACGTCTAGATAATCCTTCATTGTAAACAACTGCTTTGCGCTATCTCGCGTTGTATCTTCTATAAGCTGGACGCTTTCTTGAGGTAAGCTTGTTTGTTTGAGCGCCCTGTGAATAACGGCAACGATCGCTTTATTAGAATGAATAGCAGAAGAACTACCACGTAATATGACTGCGTTTCCTGTTTTCAAACAAATTGTAGCAGCATCCACTGTTACATTCGGTCTTGCCTCATAAATCATCCCAACAACACCAAGTGGTACGCGCATTTCCTGAATAGATAGTCCATTTGGCCTTTCCCATGCACTTACACATTCTCCTACAGGATCACGTAATTCAATTAGCTGCTTAATCCCTTCTGTCATATCAACAATACGCTGTTCATTCAGCATAAGGCGATCAATGAGAGAATCAGAAAACCCTTTTGCCTTACCTTCTTCTATATCCCGTTTGTTTTCCTCTAAAATATAAGCTGTTTCACTTATTAATTGATTTGCAATTGCAGCAAGTGCTTCGTTTTTTTGATTTGTAGATTTTAGTACAAGTTCCCTAACAACCTCTTTTGCTTTTATCCCCTTTGCCAACACTTCATTCATTTTTATTTCCTCCTTTTTAAAGTGAAACCCAATGATCCCTATGGATGACTTCATAACTATGTCTCTCGCCTCTTACTTGAATATCTTGGCTTTGCATACCTTTTACATCTCTTAGTTCCTCTGCACTATATGCGCATTGTCCTTTTCCTATTACGCGCCCTTGTTGCGTTACAACCTCTACAACTTCACCCACTTGGAAAAATCCTGATACATTCGTAACACCAGCTGGAAGTAAACTCTTACCATGCTGAATGATGGCAGTAGCTGCCCCAGCATCTACTTCAATTTGTCCGCTAACAAGCGAATGCAAGGCAATCCATTGCTTGTTCATCTTCATTTCTTTTTGAGGAGCATTACCGACATACGTTCCGTCACCCTTACCCTTCAAAACATCTACAAACTTTTCCTGCCCACGTCCTGTTCCGATAAATACACTCACACCAAGAGAGAGTGCTGTCTTTGCAGCATCGATTTTTGATTTCATACCGCCAGTCCCAAGTTTTGAGCCAGCATCTCCTGCAAGAGAAGAAATTTCTTCCGTAACTTCAGGAAGAAAATAATATTTTTTTGCATCCGCATTTTTCTGAGGATTTTTGTCATATAACCCGTTCACATCTGTAAAGATCATAAGCATATCCGCCGAAACAAGCCCGCTTACTAAAGCTGACAGCATATCATTATCACCGAACGTCAGCTCCTCTAAAGAGATGGAATCATTTTCATTAATAATTGGAAGAGCGGAACGGTTTAATAATTCTCCTAACGTAGCGTAAGCATTACTATACTGTTCTTTTCTAGAAAAATCACTTCTCGTCAACAAAAGTTGCGCAGTAACGATGCCATATTTACGGAATTCCTCCGTGTACGCCTGCATTAACAAACTTTGTCCGACAGCTGCTGCAGCCTGTTTCCCTTTAATCGTTACAGGTCTGCTAGGATATCCTAGCGCTGAAAACCCTGCAGCAACGGCTCCAGATGTAATTAACACAACCTCGTGCCCATCAGCTTTCAACCGAGCCAATGCGGCAACGTGATCTGAAAGCTGTTCTGTAGAGATGCCTACATGACTATCTGCCAAGGAACTACTTCCAATCTTTACAACAATTCGTTGTTTTTTCACTTTTTTATCCCCCAAGTCTAAAATCAAAGTTTTTATAATTTACACTTCATTCACTTTGCAACTATATCTATTCTCATCAATGCTGCACTGAATTATTTAAGAGCAAAATAAAAATGACCGCTTCGCCCTTAATAAAATAAAAAGGACGAAACGGTCATTGTTCCGCGGTACCACCTTAATTGATATACATAGATATCCACTTGGTGCCTATAACGCAGGCGAACGCCTAAACTTTCATTTAAGACTCAGGGATAGGTTCGATACATTCTATACGAGGAATCTTTCAGCCGGTGAATTCCACTCTCTTTCGCAAGAAGACATATGTACTAATTCCCTTCAACGATTTTCGATCTAATTTTTTTATATTATGCGATATAGTTCGATTCGGTGTCAAGAGGTATCTTAAAAAATAAATAGAGCCACAAGTTACTTGTATGAAATTATTGCCCTACTGAATGAAAATACAAATTGATATAAGTTTAACTCATATTCATAAACATAAAACCTTAAATTATAGTGTATATATTTACATAATGTCGAATATAATTAATTTTTATCTTTTAGTGTTGCAAAAATGAATATATTCTCTTAGAATGTTTCTTTATATTGCACAGGGATGTTATTCTTATTCTAAGAAAATAATATCAAACCGATATAATTGATTATAAAAGGAGCAAGATTGAGTTATTATGGATAAACAAATTGGATTCATCGGTTGCGGAAATATGGGAATGGCTATGATTGGCGGAATGATAAACAAAAATATAGTGTCTTCAAATCAAATTATTTGTTCAGATTTAAACACTGCTAATTTAAAAAATGCTAGTGAAAAATATGGGCTAACTACAACTACCGACAACAATGAAGTAGCTAAAAATGCTGATATTTTAATTTTATCAATCAAACCAGACCTATACGCGTCAATAATTAATGAAATAAAAGAAGTAATCAAAAACGATGCTATCATCGTTACGATCGCTGCTGGGAAAAGTATTGAAAGTACTGAAAATGCATTTAATAAAAAAGTAAAGGTTGTAAGGGTAATGCCTAATACTCCTGCTCTTGTTGGAGAAGGAATGTCTGCATTATGCCCGAATGAAATGGTGACAGAAAAAGATTTAGAAGATGTACTAAACATTTTCAATAGTTTTGGTCAAACAGAGATCGTAAGTGAAAAATTAATGGATGTTGTCACATCCGTAAGTGGTTCTTCACCAGCTTATGTATATATGATTATAGAAGCGATGGCAGATGCTGCTGTACTAGATGGTATGCCAAGAAATCAAGCATATAAATTCGCTGCTCAAGCTGTGTTAGGCTCTGCAAAAATGGTACTAGAAACAGGAATACATCCAGGTGAATTGAAAGATATGGTTTGTTCTCCTGGTGGAACGACAATAGAAGCTGTAGCAACATTAGAGGAAAAAGGATTACGAACAGCAATTATTTCAGCTATGCAACGTTGTACGCAAAAGTCTGTTGAACTATCTGGTCAAACTAAAAAATAAAACTATAAAAGAGATTACGTTAGCTATGAATTCACATAATTTTAATTAAAAATTCACTACATGATAAACGGCCAAACTCATATAAAATTGAGCTTGGCCGTTCCGCTTTTTAATTATATTAAAATAATTTAATTCAAATCTTCTTTAAAGGTTCTATTTTATCCCTTACCTATTCCCTACTATGATTGTGTAATTTTATTAGAAACTAATAATTTTTCAATGCATTTCGGTAACATATCTATTAGTGTTTCAAATGCGTAGTTTACATCTAGACGTTCTGTCCATTGATGTGCATCTTTTCCTACCGGCCCCATATTTAATACTGGAACATCAAACTCTTCTAATTCCTGAAGCGGAATTGAATAACCTTTATCCCATAATGGCATATTGTCTACAAGCGAACTCATTGAATCCAGTGGATACTGCAAGCCTACATAGCTTAAATCTGAAATCCCCCCAAAATAATTTTGGTTTTCAAATGTAATCTTATGATTGTAGTGTGCATACTTTTCCATTTCTACAACTACCTCTTTTATTAAAGGATTGTTGCGTGAACTCACAGCTGGATAGTACGGCGGAGCGAAGAAAAGTACAATCATCGGTGCCTTTTCTTTACATAAAATCGCTAATTTATCTACTAAATCAATCGTTACCGCACGATCATCTTTATCTTCTCTATTTTTTATAATATTAGATTGAATATGATTTATTTTTTCTTGTCCATGTTGCTCAATTGCATATGTGATAAGCTCTTCATAAGTTAATACATTTACTTTGAGATTAGGTGGTATAAATGGATTATATTTAGAAAAACGATATGCATGTTTTTCATACGACTCTTCTATTTTCTCTGCTACTTTCGTTACTTTTTGACGTAACAATGAAACTACATCTGTCATTGATTTTTCTAATAAAAACAAATTAAATAATGTAACTGCACGATGCGGAATTTGTACAGAATAATCCTCTTTTAAGTCCCTTTGAAGTAAGTTAGTTGGCGGAGGACTCGCTTCCCCTTCTACAATGTCACAAAGGTCTGTGTTTAACTCTAATTCTGCTGTTATTAATGAGGCCATATAACTCCCATTTAAGCCTGCAAAAGGTTCACCTACATGTGTCTCTTTTCCATAGCAAAGAAAACCAGGTAACACTTTACCAATAGAGCCAGTGTAAATATACTTATTTTGGTCACCAGGATGTCTTGAAAACATAGGCTCTGAGTTTAAGACCGTTTTATAATCTAAGTTATGCTCTCTTGCTAAATCTAACAATCTCGGAACAGCCGCCCTCATCCCTATAGAATTCACTTCTTCATCTGGTACAGCCAATAAAAGAACATTCCCATCGAATCTTCCTTCACATGCTTGTTCAATCATTGCCATTTGTAATGCGAGACCGCATTTCATATCCATTGTTCCTCTACCAAACAGCCATTCTCCATGTTCTATATCTTCACGTACATGGTCTGGAAGTTCATCTTTATGAGAATAAAACATAGATGTTAACTTTTTAGGATTAAATGCATCCTCTTTCCACACTCCGTAATCTTGTACATCTACAACATCAAAGTGACTTACTAGAATTACAGTATTTTTTGTACTATCGCTTTTCTTTACTAGTGCTGTAACAAAATATCGTCCGTCCCCTGTCGGATTTTTTTGTAAATGATGCGGGTTTTCTTTGAAGTACTGTAAATCAGATAACTGTTCCACAACAAAGTCTGGCAATATTACTTCAGCTTCTGAACCGGTAATACTAGGAATTTCAACAAGACCGCTTAATAATTGAATCAATTGTTCTTTTGATTGCCACTTTGACATATAAATCCCCCTATTTTTCCGCATTTTGAAAACTAATTCCAGTATATGAATAAAAAAATGACGACAGCTATCAAAATTATAGTTCTGATGTACTGCCGATTTTTATTGATATTTCATGAGCCGCTTGTTTTACCTTGCTAATAAGAAAAGATAGTCGATCATCATTAATACGATGACTAATTAACCCAACACTTAATGCTCCTACTACTTTATGATTAAATCCGATAATAGGTGCAGCTACTGAAGCTGTCCCTTCTGTTTTTTCACCATAACTGACAGCATATCCTTCATTTTTTATTTGCTTTATTTGATTAAGAAGAATTTGCTTTTGTTCTGGTAATGAAGAAAGTAAATTTTCTACAATATGTTCCATTTCATTCGTTTTCATATTGGCAAGCATCGTTTTATTTGCGGCACCAATTGAAAGTGGAATTTGTTCCCCTAGATTATCGATAACTCGAATTTTTAAAGGACTATCAATTCTTTCAATGATAATAGAATGTGTTCCGTTTGGAATATTTAAATAGACACTTTCCTCCACTTCAGCAGCTAAACGTTTCATCACTTCTCTTGCAACAGATCTGTAGTCTACCTTCTCCAATTGACGTAACCCTATTTCCATCCACATTGGTCCAATTTTGTACTGTTTTGTCTCTGAAATTTGTGTAACTAACCCATGCTCCATTAAAGAGTTAAGTAATCTATGTACTGTACTAACCGGGAGATGTGTTCCATCAGCTATATCAGAAATAGCCCAATACTCTTTTTCATTTGTAGAATTCAATAATTTAATAATACTTATCGCTCGATCAATGGACTGTACCATAACTCGCCTCAACTTTACTCGTAATATGTTAGTATGCTTAATTAACTATCAATTTAGCAAACATTCGAAATGAAATCAATCTATTTATTTAATTTTCTAACAATAAAAAACGTATCACTAACAAAGAATTGAAAACGCAAACAAAAAATTATTGACTTTTCTTTTTAATTATCTGAAAATTATAACAAGATTTCACATCACGGAATACATTCCATAATACGGAAAAACATCAAAATTTATTCTATCAACTATGAAAGTGAGGAAAACAATGGCGCAAGTAAGCAATACAAACAATGAATTAAAACGGACGATGAAAAGTAGACACTTATTCATGATTGCACTCGGTGGTGTGATTGGAACGGGGTTATTTAACGGATCTGGCTTTATTATAAGTCAAGCTGGACCTGGCGGATCCGTACTTGCCTTTATGGCCGGTGGATTATTAATGTATTTCGTTATGCTATGTCTTGGTGAACTTGCTGTAGCCATGCCTGTTTCAGGTTCTTTCCAAGAATATGCCACTAAGTTCATCAATCCTGCAACTGGCTTTACAATCGGATGGTTGTATTGGTTAAGCTGGGCGAATACGACCGGTCTTGAATTTACAACTGCCGGCATTACAATGCAGCGCTGGTTTCCTGATATTCCTGTTTGGGTTTGGTGTTTAATATTTGGCGTTACAATCTTCACTATTAATGCATTATCTGCTCGTAGTTATGCAGAAACAGAATTTTGGTTTTCAAGTATAAAAGTATCTGCCATTATCGCTTTCATTATTCTTGGCGGCGCCGCTATGTTCGGTTTTATTGATTTAAAAGGTGACGAACCCGCTCCGCTATTATCAAATTTCGTAAATCATGGTGGTTTATTCCCAAATGGACTTGCTGCTATTCTTTTAACAATGGTTACAGTCAATTATTCCTTCCAAGGTACAGAGCTTGTCGGAATCGCAGCAGGTGAAAGTGAAGATCCAGCAAAAACTTTACCTCGTTCTATTAGAAATATTATATGGCGCACGATGTTTTTCTTCGTCTTAGCAATCTTTGTTCTTGTTGCTTTAATTCCTTGGGAAGAAGCTGGATTAACAAAGAGCCCATTCGTTGCTGTTTTTGATAATATCGGTATTCCATATGCAGCTGATATTATGAACTTTGTTATTCTTACTGCTGTTCTTTCTGTTGCAAACTCAGGACTATACGCTGCTACTCGAATGCTTTGGTCTTTATCAAAAAACGAAATGGCTCCAGCCTTTTTAAAGAAATTATCATCACGTGGGATTCCTCTCAACGCTTTAATCATGACGATAGCTATTTCTGCTTTTTCTCTTTTGACAAGCGTAGTAGCTGCTGAAACTGTTTACTTGTGGCTCATTTCAATTTCCGGAGTCATTACCATTATTGTTTGGATGTCAATTTGTGTTTCTCAATTCTTTTTCCGCAAACATTATTTAGCAGACGGCGGAAAATTAGAAGACTTAAAATTTAAAACGCCACTTTATCCACTCGTACCAATTCTTGGTTTTGGATTGTATGGCATTATATTAATCAGTCTTATTTTTATCCCAGAACAACGACTTGGAATCTATTGCACTGTCCCATTTATCATCTTTTGCTACACTTACTATCACTTTAAAGTTAAGAAAAGAAATTCTACTAACACTCATAGTGAAACTAAAATTAGCGAGACTTCGTAATATTTGACGATACATAAAAGACCACACATGGCGTTTCACTTCATGTATGGTCTTTTATCGTTCCTTCTCTCATTTCCCCCTACTATTGAAAGAATTATTTATAACACTTTAAGTTCTGGATTGCTCAGGTGAACTTTGGGTTGAAAAATGAGCATTTCTATACCTTTCCCGAAATTTCAAGTTCTGCTAATGATGTTGTAGAAAGTGTTAATGTAGTAAATACTATAATACTAACAATTACTATTTTTACTATTCATAAGTTGATGATTCTGCTTACTATTACTGTTTTGTTTTGATATATTTAATATATATTTAATATATATTTAAAGACAGACAGGAGTTAGATACGATGATAAAAGGTTTTGGAGGAATATTTTGGAGAACTAAGAATCTTGAAGTTATAAAAAAATGGTACAGTGAAGTGTTGAAACTTGATATAGAAGATTGGAATGGAACTGTGATTAAACCCCAGTTAGGAAATGAGACAATCTTTTCTTTCTTTACAGAGAATGACAATTATTTTCCAAAAGAACAACAAGTGATGTTAAATTTCGAAGTACATAATCTAAACGAGGCTATAAAGCATCTTGAGAATATTGGTGTACCTCTTGAGAAGAAAGAAGAAATCAGTGAATTTGGACAGTTTATTTGGATTAAGGATCCTGAAGGTCGATTGATCGAACTTTGGGAGAAATAGTGGATTCTACTTATTTACTATTAAGTTAACAGCTGCGTTAATACATCAAGGTAAATAAAAAAGTCGATTCCTTTAACTCCACAGGAAATCGATTTTTTTGTGGAGTTAAACTTCTTAGCTTTGTAAATCCTCATTTTTCAAATTCTACCCTATGGCCACCAACTTAAAAACATAAAAAAACGCTATTCTTACGAAAAGAATAGCGTTTTTCATTATTTAAATATGATTTCATCTGAATTTAATAGATATATCCCCTCTCCTACAAAAGTAGTAGAGTGTTCATTTAAACACTTACTACCTCAGTGGGATTTATCACATTCCAATTTCAATATAATAGTAAATAGGTATATCGGATATAGATGTACATTACTAGGCTTATACATATTTCAACTTTAGAATTACATTCACTATTTAATTGGTAGTTACCAATAAAGAAAGGAATGATCATAATAATACAGAACATATACGAAACTCATTTACATGTAAGAAATTTAGAAAACGCAATAAATTTCTATCAAAACAAGCTAGGATTAACGTTAGCAAGAAAACTCTCCAAAAGAAGAGTGGCTTTCTTTTGGGTCGGAGAAAATAAACAACAAATGCTTGGACTATGGGAAGTAAATAATATCGAAGACTTTGAGCCGAGACATTTTGCTTTTGGTGTAAATTTAGAGTCTTTAATGACTTCTAAAGCGTGGTTAGAGGAACGTGAAATAGAAGTGATAGGAAGTCAAGGAAAAGGAAATCAAGAGCCAATTGTCCAAAGGTGGATGCCCGCTGCAAGTGTATACTTTCTAGATTGTGATGGAAATAAATTAGAATTCATTTCTATGTTACATGAGAATCCAGATGAACTAGAATATGCATCCTATTTAAGTGTATGGAATACGGAACACCAAGAAAAATGAATGGAATTTTCGTTCAAGTCTTTTCTTATTTTTGGATATAATGTTGTACTATCCCCATGCCCATCAACTTAAGAATTTAGAATTCCCCCCAAAAACGAAATTTCGCCACAAGTTGTCACAAAATTTCGTTTTTGGGGTAGTTTTATTTTCTTAGCTTGATTTCGATGAGCGGTACCCCATAAAGGCCCCTGATACATAATTGATGTTCTGCTATTTGTAGAAAACAATCCACTTATACCATTTTAACAAGAAGAAATATCTCGTCCATGTTGTAATATTGGCTTACGTTAAGCTTGTGAAAAAATCATATTCATGTATAATACAATTGATGTATGATACAATAGTTGTAGGAGGGTGACCTTTTTGAAAAGAGAAGATGCCTTAAAACTAAGAAAAGATATCAAGAAAATGATTATAATAACTGGGGTTTTTGAATCTCAAAATTTGCCCAATGGACCATTTGAAAAACCTTTACCAACTTCTCAAATGATGGCGTTAGAAGAACTAGAGGTGGAAAAATTAACTGTTTGGCAACTATCCAATAAACTTAGATTAGAGACTTCAACTGTAAGTAGATTGGTAGATAAGTTAGTAAAAAAGGGGCTTATTTATCGTGAAGTAAATGAAAAAAATAGAAGAGAACTTTTTCTGCACCTCACAGAAAAAGGTCACATAACTGTTAATTGCTTAAGAGAGCAATCCATTACATTTTATCAAAGTATTCTCAATAATTTATCAGAATCAGAACAAAAAATAGTTGTGGATGGTTTTGAATTATTTATTGATTCTATTTCTAAGTCTTTTGATTAGAGTGAGGTAAATCATAACATTTGGAGGGTAAAATGAGTTTGGATTTTGAACGTCCTATTATTGAATTAAAAGAGAAATTTGATGAATTAAAGAAAATTATGAAAGAAAATAATGTAGATTTATCGCCAGAAATTCATGTATTAGAAAAACGTTTAAATAAAATGCAAGATAAAATTCATTCTAATATTACACCTTTTCAACGAGTTCAAATTGCAAGGCTACGTAACCGGCCCACGACATTGGACTATATACCTTTATTGTTTACAAACTTTCTCGAACTTCATGGTGATCGATTATATGGTGATGATAAAGCAATGATAGGTGGTATTGCAAAATTTAAAGGGATGCCCGTTACGGTTATTGGTCATCAAAGAGGTAGAAATACAAAGGAAAATATAGAAAGAAATTTTGGAATGGCACATCCAGAAGGTTATAGAAAAGCGCTAAGACTTATGAAACAAGCTGATAAATTTAATCGCCCTATTATTACATTTATTGATACAATAGGCGCCTATCCAGGGAAAGGGTCTGAAGAACGTGGAATTTCTGAAGCGATAGCTCGAAATCTATTTGAAATGGCTACACTTAAAGTGCCAATTGTTTGTATTGTAATTGGAGAGGCATCAAGTGGTGGAGCTCTTGGCATTAGTGTCGGTAACCATATCCATATGTTAGAGTATTCATGGTACTCGGTAATTTCGCCAGAAGGAGCAGCATCTATCCTATGGAAGGACGCTAAGTATGCTCCAGAAGCTGCTGAACATATGAAAATTTCAGCAAAAGATTTAAAACATTTAGGAATTATTGATGAAATCATTCCTGAAATTAAAGGTGGAGCACAAAATGATATACAATCACAGGCAAAAATGATTGAATCTGTAATCGAATCATCTCTAAAAAAATTGATACTATTATCCTCGGAAGAGCTTATACAACAGCGATATGAAAAGTATAGACAAATAGAGAATTATAAATGAAAGTATTTAAAGTCCGTATTACATTTCGGAGGATTATCGCAAAAAAAATTCTAAATATTTTTGCAAGTAACCTCTTAAACTGGGATATGCTGATACTATCATTCTACAAAAGATGTGTGATCGGTATGGAAAAGGATAATTTGTTCTAATGGATCAACGTGGTGTGTACTATATACCGCGACTCAAATTAAACAATAGGATATATGTCAAAAATGAATTTCCTGAATACTTTCGAAACGGAACAATAAAAAAACAATATCAGTACATCAAAGTTGATTTAGAGCACATCATGGATACCTTAAAATCAGGACAGTCCTATGAAATAAAAGAAGCTTATATTGGAAAGGATAAAAAACTATTCACTCGGGTGATTATGTATCGATTTACAGAAAAACAACTTCGTGAGCGTATGAAAAAACAAGTGTACACAGAAAGTACACTTTGTTTTCATTTTTAAGTTGATAGGCATGTGTCCCCCCCTTTTTGCTATTAATTTTCGTCGGATTTATGAACAGTTATCATAACGGAAAATTCATGATAACTCCATTTGTTAACATAATGTATTTATTGTCATCTTATATTTGTACTTACGTACGAGCAATTCCTAATCTGCTTCAATTACAATTTGAATTATGTAAATTTTCTTCTTATCTGGCATCTACTCTTTAAACAAAAACTCCCCTTAAATCGAAAATGATTAAGGGGAGTTTTATATACGATGCAATTATAGTTCAGATTTCACTCGAACAGAAACATTATTTTTAATTATATTTTTGACATCTTTAAAGCTAACAAAATTGTTACTTTTCTCATCCCAAAGACGGAAACGTAGTGATTGTAAGCTTGTAGCAAGCGTAATCGTTGGTACATTTTTTAACGGAAGCGTATTATTGTGTGCCTCTTCTAGTTTATAGTTAGGTACTCTTGGGCTTAAATGGTGAACATGATGGAATCCAATATTACCAGTTAAGAATTGCAAAATTTTAGGAAGCTTATAAAAAGAACTTCCTTCCACTGCCGCTTTCACATATTCCCAATCTTTATCCTCTTCAAAATAAGAATCCTCAAATGTGTGCTGTACGTAAAACAACCAAATACCTATTGAACCTGCTATTAAAAATATAGAACCATGTACTAAAAGAAACGATTGCCATCCAATTGCCCAGCAAAGCATTCCTATAATAGCAACGATTAAAATATTCGTTAAATAAGTGTTCATACGTTCTTTTTTTCTAGCACCTTTTCGGTTAAATCTATTTTTAAGCAGGAAAACATAAATCGGACCTAATCCAAACATAACGAATGGATTGCGATATAAACGATATGCTAAACGGAGTCTAAATGGTGCTGCTACATATTCATCTACTGTAAGCGTCCAAATATCTCCTGTACCCCTTTTATCCAAATTACCACTCGTAGCGTGGTGAATAGAATGCTCATGCCCCCACTGATCAAATGGGAATAATGTTAAAACACCCATACACGTTCCAACTATTCTATTTGCACGTCGACTTTTAAAAAACGAATAATGGGTGCAATCATGAAAAATAATGAAAATCCTTGTCATAAATCCAGCGGCTAACAATGCTGGAACTAATGTTAACCAATAAGAAACTGACAAACTTTTATAAGCAAGGTACCATAAAATAATAAATGGCACGATTGTGTTGATCAGTTGCCAAACACTTTTTTTAATCGTTGATTTTTCAAAAGGAGCAACTTGTTTTTTTAAATTTTTAGTATTTTCTAAGGTCATTGTTCTAATTCCTTTCCTTTTTGTTGCTAATTCATATTATAACACACTATTAGTATCAGGTGTTAAAAGTAGCTATAATAAATATTTTATACTATGAAAATCTCTTTTTTCTTACTCATTACTTACAAATTTCTTACGTCCAAAATAGCTTCTATAATTGGACAGACGGAGCATTTTATGTATCAAAGAAACTTCGAATTTTTCCAATAAGTACATAAAAAAACAGAGAGTTTTTTCACAAGAAGAAAAGAGCTGTCATAAGTCAGTTTCACCGACTTGTGGCAGCTCCTCTTCGTTTTACCTTATTTTATCGATGAAGCCAAACCGCACCTGCAGACTTGTCTTCAGCTTGGCCTACTACTTCAAACTTCAGTCCTAGTTTCGGCAACTTACGTCCTGCATCAGGAATGATGCTGTTGATATATTGCTTAGAATCATCAAATTTCGCCACTCCTGGTAATCCTTTATAATCAAAAATACCGCGAGTTGGTGAATTTACTTTCCATGCTGGCGTTTGATCAAATGAGAATGCCGCATCGGCAATTTGATAACGCGTACTGCTCTTCACAGTAGGTTGTCCGTTTAATGTCCCTACAATTGCCTCTGGATGAGAATCTACTACTCCTAAGAACCCTTCACCTGGATGAACGCCTACCCAGTTATCTGTAAAGCTTTGATCCGCATACCATACAACCATTCCTGTATTAAATACTGGTCCACGTGCATGTTGTAACGCAGTGTCAGAACCAGCATAATTTCTCCACTCTACATAGTAATTATGTTTTTTCTGTTCAAATCCGTTAGACACAGTAAAGCCTTTTAACGTCATTGCTGGCTGACCTTCCGCATCATCAGAGAAAACAACTTTTCCATCTACAGTTAAGGCTGCATTATCTAACGCAAATCCTTTATAAGCTACTGCAATATCTGTTAAGTACTCAAATTGCAGTTTTACTTTTTTTCCTTTGAATTGGCTTAGATCGTATGATTTATCAACCCATTTACCATCAGTTGTATCCGCGCCGCCTTTTACATCTTTTTCGCCCATTCTATCAATGCGTGTCTTCGTTCCATCTTCTGCAATCGCATATACGTCAAGGAAATCATACTTCGCTTCAAGTTCGTAAAATGCCTTATAATCGAACTTAGCATCCTTTGCATTTGTTAAGTCAAATACTGGTGTCTCAAGTGTTGTATGAATGTCATTTCCTTTTGTACTATAATAGAACTTCTTACCAAACGCCGATTCGATATTTTTTATATCTTTGTCCGGCAAGTTAACACGAACGATTCCAGGTCGTTTAGATTTTGTAGTACTTTGATCTACATATGTCGCAACACCGATGCCTTTGCTAAGTTTGTCATAATCTACTTCAAGGATATTCGCCCAATTCCCCTTCATATTCTTTTGGAAAAACTCTTTATTTTGTGGTGAGAAACTCGTTGGCTCTGTTCCTGCAATTTTTCCAGCCCAGCTACCACCACTCATAATAGACCATGACTCAACAGGTTCACCTTGTCCTGAGTACTTTGTATCATATTCATCTGGTAAGCCTAAATCATGGCCATACTCATGTGCAAACACACCAACCGCTCCGTCTTCAGGCTCGATTGTATAATCGTATGCAGCCATCTTTCCGCCCCAGTTCGAAACAGAAGATTTCGTGCCATCAATTGCATATGGTTTTGAACCGAGTTTTGAACGATGTGACCAAATCGCATCATCTTTCAATTTACCGCCGCCAGCTTCTTGACCAACGCCAGCATGTACAACCATTAAATGATCAATAATTCCATCTGGCTCATTTTTATTTCCATCACCATCTTGATCGTATTGATCAAATTGGTCATAGTCTGCTAAATTGATTCCTTTTGCTACCGCTGCTTTTAATGCTTCTTTCACAAAATCTTTTGGTCCTAAAGGCCCCTTGTTATCATGACCAGTACCCGCATCAGCACCATAATCTGATGCTTTTCCTGGAACAGTAAGCCACTCTGTTACAGTCCCATCAACTGTATAGCTACCACCAGATTGTTCTTCATAATATTGCTTAAATGTGTTAATCTTCGATCCATCAAATAAAGTGAATGGTTCATCACCAAATAACATTTTTTGATAATGTTCACGATTAAAGTCCTTGGAATACATGTATCCTGGCTCTTGATCAATATTGTTATGCTTAAAATCGCTAAATTCTACAAGTAAAACAAGTACTTTATCTTTTCGAACAGCTCCATTGTATTCTTCTTGCTTCGCTGATGTAGTAGGTACTTTTCCATTTAATTTTCCTGGATTCAATCCAGCACTTTGCCCAGCTACTGGGCCTACTTCAGGCTGCTGTGCCTGTTCATTTTCCTTCATTTTTGCATCTTTTACTTTTTTCATAAAATCAGAAGCTTCTTGTGTAAGACTATCTCCTGTTAAGATTTCTTTCCCAGGGTTTTCCCCTTTCTTTTTCTCAACATATTTTTCGACAGCCTTTGACGTCTCAGCTTGTGATGCAGATTGATCAATTACCCCCCGTTGTTTTAGCGCTTCTGCCAAACGCTCCTCCGGTATTAAGTGCTCATCTATTGGTAGAGATGATGTTGGTGTCTCAGCATACGCTGCGTGACCTCCAAAAGCAAACGTACTACTTAGTACTGCTGCTGTTGTTAATACCGCTAATGGTTTTAATTTCTTTTTCTTTTTCAATGTATTTCCTCCCCAGTGTCTGCAAATTATCGTTTTTTGCCGATAACAACATAATATTCGTTATAATACGAATATTCAATCTTTTTCAACAAATAAAATGTTGAGAAATATTTTTTTATGCAGAGTGAAATACAAAAGATAGAAAAACAAACAGGCTCTCCAATAAATAACAGTGAACTTTTATATGTTCTTAGTTACAATCAAAATCCAGTAAATCTGAGATTTATATTTTTTTAATAAAAATAAGAATTAAATATTTTCTATACTATTTAATCTATGGATTATCATATTACTCACTATTCTCATTATTACAAGCTAATAGTGGTTCATACATCATTATAGCGTGATTCTCCGTTACATATTGATCTTCTATTAACTGTTTCTGTTGATTATATACTTTACGTTGAATCACATTATGTCGTATATAACCGCCCCAGTATGCAGGTTGAATTGAGTGTTCTTTCTCATACACTTCATATTGATAAAGTTGCGGATAGACTGTTCTCCATTCACCAACTAAATATTCATCTGTCATATAAAGGTGAAGTTGATACGGTTGGTCCGTTTCATTTTTAATTTGTAAATCCAAATAGTTATAGGAACAAGTCGCTCCACTCCCAAACGGTTGAGTTCGCCTCGAATCAGGAAAGACATCAAAGCTATGACGATATCGTTCTGTTACTGTCAGTGGTGTATGTAAAGTCATCCAATATATTAAATTCGAAAGCTGACAAAGACCTCCTCCAATACCTGTTTGAAAAGATCCGTAGTGTAATACCATACCTTCTACATATCCTTTTTTCCTCGTAGGCTTACCTATTAAACGCCAGTAAGAAAATGTTTCTCCTGGTCTAATGACGATACCATTTAGTTTTTTAACAGCAATTTTCAAATTAACAACCTTATTCTGTTGATACCACATATCTACATCTTTGAGCTTACGAAGTAATATCGTTCGGTGCTGAATTGCTGTACAAGGTAGCTTTTCTTGTTGGAGCCTTTTTGCATATGTTTTTCCGTCTACTAACCACTGAATGTACCTCTTTGTAGAGTAATACCACTTCCCTAGCATAATACGATACTTAGACCGCTGTTTAGGACGTAAGTGCACTATATTCATTTTATTCCCTCTCTCTTTCTTCAACTAAATTCTAATATATCTCTAATTCAATAAATTACAGTTTTCTTAGCTGCATAATAATTTTCGTAAATAAAGTGAAACTTTAATCAGCCCTCACCAATCGGGCTTTTACAAGCAGCCTGACCCCCACCTAACTTCTTTGCTTTCGCTTAATTTTGAGGTGGGGGTCTTACTGTCCGGCAAATAGCGGGATACAAAAGACGCAAAAAAATAATAAATTTACTCTAGTGGAGATTTTATTTTGTTGATTGCTTTATAATTATATAAAACTGCGCTTCAATACGATAAATTGAAATAAACACATTATTAATATAACGAATAATATTAAATAAAAAATAACGAAAATTAAAGAAATTCTAAAGTATTAATATATTTTTCGTAAATATTAATTGATAATACATTAGACTTTACTATATGTATAAATTCTCTATTCTACAAAACGAAATTTTTTAATGTAAGAAAAAATATAATTCCCCTTTCACATTTATACAAGTCTCATCTGGAAAACTTTCCAAAACAATCCGAACCCTTATATTTAGAATAAACACAAAAAATTGCCACCAGTTAGCTTAACTGGTTGGCAATTTTTTAACGAGAATGCTTTACAAATAGTTGAATTGCTTCTTCTGGTACATAGCACTTTCCATTACTCTCTACAATAATACTTCCTAATTCATACCCTTTACCATTGATACGAATTATATTTTTGTTACCAAATAATTGTGCTTCTACTTTATTATGTTTTACTACGAGTAACGGGTTTGCTCCTTCGGTTTTGTCGGCTGTTACAGTTGCACCGATTTTCTTAAAGGCTTGTTCACTCTCCAAAAATATTTTATTCGTTACTTCTTCTAAGTTAAAGCCCATCGCTTTCGCCATCGTCTTCGCAATGTCTGTATTTTGGATTAAGCCTTCTGGTTTTTGAGGTCCATAAGAATGTAAAAATACATCCTCACCTGTATGTCCTCCTGTCGTAAAGCCGATATTTGCACGATTAGCCAATAATGTAGTAAGAATTCGTCCTACATCCATTTTCTTTTTTGACGCTTTTAATTTTTCTTTTTCATCATGAGTTAGATTATCCAAACCGTATAGTTTAGCTACATCTTCTACATTTGATAAATCAGATTTCAGTTTATTTATAGTTCCTTCAAGTGTCATTTTCGCCTTTTTCAATGAATCAATGTATGCAGAAACCGGTGTAGTATTGTATCCTTTTGTCGTATTTCTATTCCCTATAGAGATACCGCTGTTACCATGATCAGTTAAAGCTATGAGCATCGTATCCCCATCTTTCTTCGCAAATTGTAACGCCTTTGCTACCGCTTCATCAAATGCCAATACATCACTAATCATCCCAATTGGATCATTAGCATGAGCTGCCCAATCAGGCTTACTACCTTCTACGAATAAAAAGAAACCATCTTTGTCTTTTGATAATGTTTGAATTGCTTTTTCTGTCATTTGAGAAAGTGTTGGTTGTTCTGGATTTGTTGCTATACGATCTATATCAAACGCAAGAGCATGATTTGAGAAAGAGCCCCAAATTTTATTAGATTTGGAGTTCAATAACGCATCTTTCGTTTCAACGAAATCGTATCCTCTGTCTTGAATCACCTTCACTAAATTTTCACCATCTTTTCGGATTCCATTACTTTGCATAGGTAGCAGCGCCGCTTTTCCCCCGCCTAATACGACATCTATATTTTGATATACTTGTTGCTTCGCAATTACGTCAAATTGCTTGCGATTAACATGGTGAGCCGAGAATCCCGCCGGAGTAGCATGCTGAATTTCAGATGTAGCAACAATTCCAGTTGCACGGCCAGTACGTTTTGCACCTTCCAATACGTTTGCGACCGGCCGTAACTTGTCCTCTTCTTTTATTGGCTTTAAGTTAGGTGAATTTACAGTAGAAGGTAGTACGCCTACATATCCTGAATTCGATTTATTTCCAGTTGCTAATGCTGTCGCTGCTGGTGCTGAGTCTGTAATAGCTGATTCTGCAGAATATGTACGAACACCTCCTGTTACAATTTGATCTAACGTAAGCGGTGCCTCTTTATACCAGCGAGCCAATGTTGTCGCCGTTGAACTTGTTCCGTCCATAACCATCATAATTATATTTTTAGGCTGGTGTTCTACTTTTTTCACCTTAGCTTTGGCCGCATGATAATTCATCATACTTTCCGTACTTAATACGCTTACTATTATAGCTCCCACTAATAGTAACTTTTTCATCTTCACACCATAATTCAACATGATTGTTCCTCCATAAACTTTGCATTCATTTCAATACACCTTATTTCCTTTCTCATTCCACAACCTACATATGTTTTATTAGTTCCCAATTCTCATAAAGCTAACAATAGTTACTTTCTATTTCTTTCCTTAATTAAATATCGGTATGTGTCATCTATCTTATAAAAAAGATTTAGCATTCATTCATTAATTACTTGTTTAACAATAAATCCTCGATTAAAAGAAATAAAATTTTATTGTTAAACAATAAATTTCATGTTAAATTAATAAGATATTAAATAAATGAGGTGCTTTTTATGAAACAAGGATCCACACTCTTTTTAAAGACCGTTGTAATTCTGATCGGAATCCCCGTTCTTGCTATGTGCATTTTTTTAGTCCCTAAAATAGGAAATTTCGCCGCAGAATTATATCCAGATATTTCATATATTAAATATCTTGTATTTATCAATTTATACGCAACAGCAATACCTTATTACTTCGCACTGTACCAAACATTTAAGCTTTTAAACTATATTGATAAAAACAACGCATTCTCAGAGTTATCTGTTCAAGCTTTAAAAAATATTAAGTACAGCGCATTGGCAATTAGTGTATTATATGTATTAGGTATGCCACTTTTCTATCTCGTGGCAGAGAGAGATGATGCCCCTGGCATTATTATTATCGGAATGATTATGATTTTTGCTTCAATGGTAATCGCGGTCTTTGCTGCCGTTCTCCAAAGACTATTAAAAGATGCTATAGATATAAAATCAGAAAATGATTTAACGGTCTGAGGTGAATAATATGGCAATTATTATTAATATTGATGTAATGTTAGCAAAAAGAAAAATGAGTGTAACAGAACTTTCGGAGAAGGTTGGAATTACAATGGCTAACCTTTCTATCTTGAAAAATGGAAAAGCAAAAGCAGTCCGTTTTTCAACTTTAGAAGCAATATGTAAAGCATTAGAATGCCAACCGGGGGATATTTTAGAATATCAACCTGAAGATACCAAGTAAAAAGAGTCCTTCATACGAGAAGGACTCTTTTTATTTCACATTACGGCGCAAAACTAATTTGACCAGTAAACAATAGGATAATTGCTATGATCCAAAATATAAAAAATGATGAGGACAGTATTAATGAAAGGATAGCAATCCCCTTCTTCTCTGTTTTTTTCGTCATTGTTATTATAGAAAGCATAATACCTACACCTGTCAGAGCAATTGTAATATAATCTCCAACTATATTACCTGCATTCGCTATCCTTGTTGGCGTTATAAAAACGAATAGAAAACACAAAATGCCGATGAGTAAAGATATATAGCTTATTATACTGTACTTCTTTTTAGGAACTATTTCTGTTTTCATACTAATCCCACCCCTTCTATATAGCTATGAGTTTATATTAGCATGAATAACCATAATTTGGTTATGATAAAAAGCAGATAAAACGGACACTATCACTTTATCTGTCAGTTTATTTCTATCTAACAACTAACCTGACTATTTCTTTACTAAAGATATACAATCATTCTTTGATCCACGGCAATTGGTATATAATAGCTCTAAAAAATAAAGACTGTACCTTTAAAATGAAAGATACAGTCTTTATTAATAACTTTTTTTATAAAGAAAACTCTCTATCACTCACTACCTTAAAAAACTCCGAGTAATGTGATAAAGAATAATCCGCTACATCACAATTACCTTGAAACATACATGTTGAAATACCTAATTCTTTTGCAGGTAATAAATCTAATTCTCTATCTCCAATAGCTAAATCAATATTGTATTTTTTATGCAGATGATTATAAGCTAAAGAGTTTGGCTTTCGAGGAAAGCCATCGTTAATTGTAACCATATCTACGAAGTATTTTTCCCAGCCGTAATATTTTAAAATGCCCATAACCCCTTCCCTATGTTTATGGGTCATAATCACATTTTTATTTACAAATTTCAAAACCTCTTCGACACCTGCAAAAGGTTTCATATCTTTTGACGTGAATTTTCCCTTCAAAACTTTAATCTTTTCTTCCTGCTCGCATGAAATATTATAATACTGAATTGCATGAGAGTATGATATTTTTAAGTTTTTGTATATTTCTTGTTTTTCTACTGAATCACCTAATATTTCAGAAAACAACATTGTATATGCAGGATACGTATCAAATAACGTCCCATCAAAATCCCATAAAATATTCATTCTATTCACCTGCTATGTTCAAATCATTTAATGACTAAATCCGCCCTATCCCTCGGCGATTCCATTTCTAAGTAATAATCCTCTGCTTTCCAATACCTATTTTCAAACTTTGAAAGGTTTTTCTGTGTCTCCTCACTCTCACGCAGAAACCTTGTCTCTCTTGGACAGTCCAAATAGACCATATAATGAAAGAAATCTCTCCATTCTTTTCGCTGCAGAAAAACTCCTTCAATAACAATTACGCCTACAATAGGAATCTGCACTTTTTTCATTTCACATGAGTCTGTTTCCTCTTGATAAAAAGGCAAAGTTAATTTTGTCTCATGTTGTAACTTCTGAAAAAACTTCTGCCTCAAGTATGTAATATCCCACTGTAAACAATAATACTCATACCATTCTTCATGGTTTGTATAATAGCGTCGATTACGCTCTACTATATGATCATCAATATGGAAAATATGAAACGGAATGCCTTCTTGTTTCATATTTTCTTTTAAATTTGCTACGAATGTTGTTTTTCCTGAACGACTTAAACCATCTATACCTAAAATGAATCTATTTTCCCTATGATTCTTCATAATCGTTATAAGTTCGTTTGTACTCATTACTTCTTCCACTCTTCTTTTAATAAAGAATATAAAATGGTATCATGAGCAACTCCATTTTGAATCATATGTTTTCGAAGTAATCCTTCTTCTTGAAATCCTGCTTTTATTAACAACTTTTGAGAAGCTTTATTTTCTACATATACAACCGCTGCGATTCTTATCAGTTGCAGCATTTCAAATCCGTAAGCTAAAATCGCTTGTAATGCTTCCGATGCATATCCTTGTCCCCAATATGTATCATCTAATTCATAACCAATTTCAGCTCGTTTATGAATATTATTAATTAAATGAAATCCGCACGTTCCGATTAATTGGCCCGTCCCTTTTTTCTCGATTCCCCAGCGAAATACACTGCCCTCTTCATAACGATTGTTAAACGTTTGAATCGTTGTTTTCGCTTGCTCAATATTTTCAAAAGAATCCATTCCGAAATAACGTATAACTGATTCTTTCGAAAAATATTGGAACATCGTTTCTGCATCTAATAGTGTAAGTTCTCTTAAGAGTAAACGTTCTGTTTCTAGTTTTGGAAATCCCATCTCTCTTTCTCCCTCTATTCTAATGAACTGCAAATTTCAATATAATTTCCATCTGGATCAGCAATGTAAGCAATTGTTTGTCCCCACGGTTTTACAATAGGTTCAACTAAAATCTTGATTCCTTGTTCTCTAAATTGCTCAATCGTTTTTTGTACATTCTCAACAACGAATCCTAATTCAAAATGAGAAGACTGTAATTCACCTTCTGTAAGCGGTAGTCCTGTTAATTCTTTCACATCTTGCCGCGTATTCATCGCTAAAATGGTAGTTCCAGTATTAAATTCAATATATGTACCGTGCTCTGCTTTTATAGGTAACTGTAAAATATCTTTATAGAATTTTAAACATTCTTCAAACTTTTCTACATATAAAATGATGTACTTCATTTTCAAATCCATTTTACATCCCCCTTTATATCTATCCCTAAAATTTCGACAAAAGTCTCATAAAAACCTTGTTCTTTGTTGTAATGAGCAAAAAAAATGAGGCCGATTTCTCGGCCCCCCAGCTTATTGGCATAAAACAGGAGATTTGGTTTGGACATAACCAGTTCGTACTTTTATTATATTTTATTTTTTCTGAATTTTAAATACATTAAACACCTATTTATATTGAGAAAGTTTTTTGCTTGCATAAAATTAAAGATTTTAAGAAATGATACAAATGGAGGTGTATACATATGGAACCAATGCTATGTCCAAGCTGTAAAACGAACCGTACTCGCTTTAATATTCTTGAACAACAAGTAAAACCAGTCAAATTAAATCCACAAACTGGTCAAGTAGAAGAAGAATACACAAATGAAACGATGAATGCTTTTCATATGGCCTATCAAGGACCTACATACCGCGTCCAGTGTGCTGTATGCGGACTTGTTGAAAACCCAGAACAATTTATTAAACCTGCGCAAAATCAGTCTTTCTAACAATGTCATTACTATCCCTTTTAGAAATAGATTTTTTCTATAAGGGATTTTTCCATTTAATAAGTTAATTAAAGATGTATTTCTTCCTTATTATATATTAAAACCCACACCCTTTTGGTAATATTTACATAAGGGGGGTATAACAAACGATTTTAAATAAAAAGATAATGCTTCCATCAACATTTCTACTAGTAACTTGCCACATAGTCATCTTTTACTTTTGGATCTTCGATTTTGAAAAAATAACGACTCCTTACGGTCTAACAATATGGATTGTTTCTACTATTTGTGGTCTTTTACTTTATTACCATTTTAAAAATCAAAAATCTAATAAAGTGATATTTATTGCTAATTCTTTATTATTTCTTCTTCATTTATGATTTTTTTAGGTATTGTTACTAGTATTATCTTTATAACTGTTAATTCTATGAATTAAAAAGGTAGTCTTTTATTATGTAAAAAAGAATGAACAAAATAAATATATATAAAGATTAGAGAAGATGATTTCCCAATATATCTTCTCTAAGAATATCACTCTTTGTTAAAATATTTCCTTTTTCAATTTTTTAAGCTTTCTAAATAAATTAATAAACGCATATGAATATATACAAACTAAAAACCCTACCATACCTCTATATAATCCTGATTCTGATACTCCAAGAAAACATAAGTAAAGCACTGGAATTAACGTTACAAACATAATTGCAACGAACTGTATCAATTCAACAAGTTTTTGTATCTTCGTTTCTTTGTCTGAATAAATATCAGGTAACTCATTTTCCTCGTCTACTTCTTTACAGAAATAATTCCATTTCGCAAAACTCGTTACATGTTTCCAGCCACACATTTCATATATATCAATATATTCTAGTTGTTTTTCTTTCGAATCTTTATAATCCAGTCTAAAATCCGCTTTATATATTACATCTTTCGGTTCAGTTTTCTTAAACGTATACATTACATTATACTTTTGTAAAGCCCATCCTTTTTGATGCATTTTTCTTAAAAAAGCTTCTTCTTTTTCCAAGCTCCATATCGCGAAAGGTTTGAATACCTTCTTTGTCTCCATATTCCATTCACTCCCCTAATATACTATTCCCATTCCTTACAGATCTCTGTAACCTGTTATACTCGAGCTCTAACACTTCTCTCCCAAACGTTGTTAACTCATAGCACTTCTTTCTATCTGTAGAGGCAACTTCAACAATTAATTTTTCTTTTAGTAATTTCGTCGTATTCCCGTATAACGTACCAGGACCGAGTTTTACTTCTCCATTTGTCATCTCTTCTACCATTTGCATAATTCCATAACCATGCATTGGCTTTACAAGTGACAATAATATGTAGTATGTCGCCTCAGTTAACGGAATATATTTTTGCGCCTTCGCATTCATTATAACTACCTCCGATACATCGTCTTATGATATATCGACTTACGATACATCGTATACCGATATTGTATAATCATATTCCAAAATATGCAAGCTTAATTTAATAATTAAATATCTATTTCTTTGAATTAAAAAATCATACTAATTTTCTGAATAATTTGTTAAAATATAGAAATATTAGCTCTTTTATACTGAAAGGAATGGTACATATGATAAATAAATTGAAAGAAAACATAGGATCTGTGTTTGTTGGTAAAGAAAATGTTATTGATCTACTGCTTGTTTCACTGCTTGCTGATGGACATGTACTACTCGAAGACGTGCCTGGTACTGGGAAAACGTTACTGGCGAAAACCATTTCAAAAAGTATTGGCGGTAGTTTTTCTCGTGTTCAATTTACCCCTGATGTACTTCCAAGTGATGTAACAGGTATTGAATACTTTAACCCAAAAACAAGTGAATTTGAGTTAAGAATTGGACCCGTTATGACAAACATTTTGCTAGCAGATGAAATTAACCGTGCAATGCCGAGAACACAATCTAGTTTGTTAGAAGCGATGGAAGAGCGACAAGTGACGCTTGAAAAACAGTCTACTCCTCTCCCAAAACCGTTCTTTGTTATTGCAACACAAAACCCAATTGAATCACAAGGGACTTTCCCTCTTCCAGATGCACAGCTTGATCGCTTTTTAATGACGATTTCAATCGGTTATCCAACTCCTGAAGATGAGTTACAAATGATGCGACGTTTTCGTAACGATTTACCATTAGAAAGTGTCACATCTGTCATCTCATTAGAAGATATTTTAGAAGCTCAAAAACGAGTAAAAGAAATATTTGTTTCGGAACCGTTAGAACATTACATTATTAATCTTGCTCATGCTACAAGAAATCATGATTATATCGCTAACGGTGTAAGCCCACGTGCCACACTTTCTTTAGTGCGCGCAGTTCAAGCATTAGCCTTCTTACGCGGGAGAGAATATTGCACCCCTGAAGATATACAATTTTTAACTCCTTCTGTTTGGAATCACCGTATTGTCTTATCAATGGAAGGTGCCCTGCGCACGACTAAAAATGATATAATGCAAAGTATTTTAAAAGAAGTTGACGTACCTGTGGAGATTGAGCAAGTATGAATGGACAGCGTGTTGTAACTGTACCTTTATTTTTTCAACTCCATATTATTCAACTAACTGTGCCAGGCGCTATACTATTTACGTTTTTTATGCCGCAACGAATTATAATGTTTCTCTTTTTCTCCTATTATTTATTTGCGATTTTCATTTATAAATATGTCGCTTACATAGAGAAAAAATTTGAAGTTATAAACGAGAGACAAACCACTCGGCTTTTCCCTGATGAATCTGGAAAGTTTTTTATTCATTTGAAAAACGGTGCACATATCCCTCTCGTTAATGGTGTTTGTTATTTTCATTTAGATTCGTCTCTTATACAGCATAAAGATCAAGGAATTGAACGAATGTCAAAAACGTTATTCTCTTTTCCATTTTCACAACCTGCACATTCGGCGCAAAAATGGGATTTAACATTAACCGCAACGAAACGTGGTGTGTTTCAAATTGAACAGTTCGAATGCGTTTTAAAAGATCCTTTTCATTTATTAAATGTACACTTACCTGTTTTCGATAAGTTAAAAACTGAAATTATTGTGTATCCTTCTCCTAAAGAAGTAGCAGGTTTGCAAGAACTTCAGCAACTTCTAACTGGTTCTTATCGAACTAATTTTTCTTTTTACAATGATGAAACATCTATTATCGGTGTAAAGCGATATGAGCGTGAGTCTTTCCGCTCTATTCATTGGAAGGCATCTGCTAAAATGCAGGAATTACAAGCGAAGCAATTTGAACCTGTAAAAAATTATAGTTGGACGATTTGTCTTTCTTTAGCTGCCGATCGTGGATTTGGTTGGAAAGATAATGTTGAAGATTTAATTTCATTCGCAACATACATTTGCCAATATGCAACGAAGCATCACATACCGTTTGAATTATTTATTAGTGTATTAGCAGAAGGTGGTGCATTACATTTATCGTTACATGAAGGGCAAACACAATATGCAAAAGCTTTAGAAGAATTAGCACGTGTTTCAGATGATAGTACGTTACTGCCGAAACAAGGATTCCTTCATTATGTAATGAGAAAGAGAGAACGTTCGTCTACAATGATATACATTGGTTTACAGAAAAATGAACTCCCTCTTCTCTCGCAGCCAACGTTCCTCATTAATAGCGAAGGGATGGTGGAATCGGTTGAAAACTTGGCTCTATCACGTTAATGACTTTATTTTGCTTCTCCTCCTTTCATTATTAACAGAAAGGGATGACCTTGTTGCTATTTCCATATTTTTAGCAACAGGCTATGTAGGCGTATTTCTTCTTCATAAATTTATGAAGAAAAAAACAACAGGATTTGTCATACTGTTCATTACTCAAATAATCGGTTGTTCTTTCCTTCTCCCATTCTCTCTATTTGGCACAATTATGTTACCGCTTTTCTTCTTTATCGTACATGTAGTCGGACCAGGATATCCAGTTCAAAAATCGTTAGGCGGTATTGTTTGGTTTAGTATTTCAGCCATATTTTTTGCGCCCTTTCCACCTTTGTGGGAGCTGTTACTATTAGTTATACACATTATGATTACATTTTGGTTAACTGGGGCAAATCGGAATCAACAGTTATTACGTTTCATTTCTATCATTACGATTGGTGTAATGAGTATAGTACTTGTTCAAGTGTTTCCTTTCATTCGACTTATTTTTTCCTATATCATAGAAACAGTTGCATTAGGATTCGGATACGCTATCAATCCGTTATTTTCAGCAGCTGAATTAAAAGAAACTGATGATTTTTGGTCGAATAAAGGGAATTTAAAGGATCCTCAAATTAAGGATGTGTTTGGACAGCGTGCTTTTGACCCCACACTCATAAATAGCATTACCATAATAGTATGTACAACCATTGCTATTTACGTTGTTTGGAAAATAGTAAAAAGACGAAAACAATTCAGTTTACCAAATATGCCTGCCTTCGAATCTACTATCATTACTAATAAAGAAGGAACGAACCAAAATCGTTTTAAACGAAATAAACCGCCGCATAACGAAATTCGGAAGGAAATTTTCAAGTTAGAGAGTAAGTTAACCCCTCCTTTAAATAGAAAACGGGGAGAAACTGTTGAAGCTTGGCTAGAAAGAATAAATGATGAAGAAGATGTAAATATTCAAAGTGATATTATTATAGATGCTTATAATACGGTGCGTTATTCAAATGGTAAAAGCATTGTACTTCTGCATGAATTTAAGGAAGAGATTCATAAGCTTTATGCCTATCAGAAAAGTTTGAAGAAACGAAAGAAATAACGTAACAAAAAGACTCCTATATTCATAGGAGTCTTTTTATACTTCTACGTTGCTTTTTAAATTGAAGCATTCTTCCCTGCTTCAATTTCTAATGACTCTTCATGCCACCAAAGTGTTTCTTCAGGGTCTTCTTTAGCGATTAGGTGTGCTTCTTTTTTCGTTTCTACTGTAGGATATGAACCTTTTAGCGCACGCCCTGAAGTCGTAACAAATAATACACTAAATACAACTAATCCAATAATACTTACACCCGTCAAATAAAATGCTGGCGCAAGCGGGTTACCAGTTGCATGAACTAAGTATGAACATACGAGCGGTGTTGTTCCACCGAATATCGATACAGAAATATTAAATGAAATCGAAAGTGCTCGATAACGTACATCAGTGAAAAAGAGTGATGGTAATAATGAAGGTAATGTTCCTTCATATACACTTAAGAAGAAACCTAGTACGAAAATACCTGCAAATATAGCTGCAATATGTCCGTTACCTATTAGTAAAAATGCTGGAATTGCAAATACAGTTAAACCAAGTAAACCAATTTGCACGACGCGTTTATTACCAATTTTATCACTTAATTTACCAAAATATAGTGCTAGTGGAATCATAAGTGCCATCGTAATAGAAATAATTAATAAGCCCGTTGTTTCTTTGACTTTAAGTACTTGAGTTAGATAAGAAGGAATATACGAAAGAATCATATAATTCGTAATATTAAAGAAGGCGACAATTACTGTGCTTAATAAGAAGTCTTTTTTGTGATATTTAATAATATCCATAAATGAAAATTGTTCATTGTCTTCAGATTCCTCTTGTGCTTTTTCCATCTCTTCAAAGATTGGAGATTCATCTAGATGACGGCGTAAGTATAAACCGACCAAACCAATTGGTGCGGCTACTAAGAACGGAATACGCCATCCCCAGCTGAGCATTTGCTCATCTGTTAACAATAACGTCAAAATGGTAACAATTACCGATGCAGCAATGTAACCTGAGAGTGTTCCAATTTCAAGACCACTACCGAGTATACCACGCTTTTTATCTGGAGAAGATTCTGCGATATAAACCATTGCTCCTGAATATTCGCCGCCTGTAGAGAAGCCTTGAATCATTCGGGCAACTAAAAGTAGTATTGGTGCCCATACACCAATTTGTTCATAGGTTGGTAGTAATGCGATGAATAATGTAGAAAGTGCCATTAAAATAATAGTAGTACTTAACACGATTTTTCGGCCGTACTTATCTCCTATTCTACCAAAGAATACACCTCCGATTGGTCGAACGAGAAAGGCTGCTGCAAATGTACCGAATGTAAGTACAAGTTGCAATCCACTATTATCAACACCTGAGAAGAATAATTGACTTAAGATAACCGCTAAATACGCGTATAATCCGAAGTCAAACCACTCCATTGCGTTTCCTATACCAGTAGCAATTACTGCTTTCCTGGCTTGTTTAGGATTGACAATATTAACGTCTTGAGGTTCAAAATTTAAATCATTATTTTGTTGCATATAATAAAACAGCTCCTTTTTAATTTAACTTCTTTAAGCACACCTTCTCTTATTGAATAAAATTAATTCGAAGCACTTAAGGAAAATTAACGTCTCCTTATCTGTTATTATTGTTTCACATAATTAATTATTTGTCCAATGAGATGCTCTCTAGGTTAAGTAATTTACTATTTTAAAAAGCTGAAGAAGCCGCTAAAATAGCGCCTTCTTCAGCTTTTTATATTTTTTATATTTTTTTAAATACTTGCTGTAGCAGCTATGTTATGAATACAGGAAATAAACTCATAAGTGAATGCGTCAATTTCCTCTTTCGTAATAATATACGGCGGAAGTAATCGAATAATATTCCCTTGTGTTACATCGACTAACATCCCTTTATTCATTAACTCAATCTGTAATTTCTTCACATTTTCTTTCGTGTCATTCACACTTATCCCAAACATCATCCCCGCATGACGTACTTCCTGAATATAATAAGCATTTTCTTTCTGAATATCTTGCAGTTTGTCATTCAAATATAGTGACGTTTCATAAGCTTCTTGCATTAACCCATCATCAAGTAATGTATTTAATACAGTTAAACCTAAAGCTGTTCCCATTGATGAATGAGCAAATGTTGTCCCGTGATCTCCTGGTGAAAATACATCACATAACCTTTCACCTACAATAATTCCTCCTAGCGGTATCCCGCCTCCTGCTCCTTTACCAATTTGAATAATGTCCGGTGTGATATTAAAATTTTGATAAGCAAATAATTTTCCCGTTCGACCCATACCACTTTGAACTTCATCAACGACAAGAAGTACATTATATTTTTCACATAAATTTTGAACACCACGTAAATATTCATTTGATAAAGGATAAATCCCCCCGCTACCTAAAACAGGCTCTAGCATAATTGCAATTGGATTTTCTTTAATAATGGTTTCTTCTAATTGGTCTATATTCTCGCGCTCTACTTCATATACAGGAATAGATGTTTTAGGGAAATTTTGATATACCTTTTCTTGTCTCGTAAAATGCAGTGCCCCTAACGTCCTCCCGTGAAAACTATCTTTTAACACAACTACTCCATCACGCTCTTCATTCGCAATAAATCTATATTTATCAATTAATTTTAATGTCGTTTCTGTCGCTTCCGTACCAGAGTTTGTAAAAAAGACTTTTCCGCTTTTTAAAGTACAATCTACTAATTTCTTTGCATACTCAATTGCAACTGGGTTTAAAAAATGAAACGGTAAATGCAATGATTTCGCAACTTGCTCCATTGTCATTTGTACAATTTTAGGATGATTGTATCCTAATACATTTACTCCTACGCCAGAAAATAAATCTAAATACTCTTTACCATCTACATCATACAGTTTACACCCTTCTCCTTTTTCCATTGCAACCTCTGTACGACAATATGTAGACATCATATATTCTTTATCTAATTGAAACCAATCCGACATATTAAATTCCTCCTAGTTATTTTCCCTTTTTTAACGTTCATTCTCTATATAATCGTTTATAAATTAAGTTTTAAGATTGAAATTTTAATAGTGGTTTTCTTCCACCTTTTTAGTAAAACGTGTGCTTTCTCTTCCCGATATTCATTTTTCCATAATTTCTTCTATTTCAACAGGTCCACTACATATGTGTTTTTTTCATCTAGCGGTATGTTACTGCTTTGAACTGTGCGTGTCATACATAATTAAGGCTATAGAATCATATTTAGTAACAATGGACAAAAAAGATTTGGAGGCTATATCGATGGATGAAAACTATGATAAACAGGGGCAATCTATACTAGGGAAAGACTTTAATGAAAATGACGAACGTAATGAACAAGCTAAACTTCACTCTCAAACAGTTGGTTCACGTGGACCCGTACTAGAGCAAGATAGTGTACTGCATGAGTCATTACAAGAATTTATTCATGAAAAAATTTTAGAAAGACCTGTTCATGTAAAAGGATTTGGTGCGTTCGGTTATTTTCAAACGATATATTCGATGTCTGAACATACTAAATTAAGTTTTTTACAAAATTCTAATGAGAAAGTTCCTGTTATGGTGCGATTTTCGTTAGCTGTTAGTACAAAAGGAACACCGGATACTGCTAGAAATGTACGCGGTTTTTCTACAAAATTTTATACAAAAGAAGGAATTTTTGACCTTTTATGTAATCACATTCCTGTTTTTTCTGTTCGTGACCCAATGCGTTTTCCTGAAACGATTCAAGCATTATTGCCTTCACCTAAAAATAACTTAATAGACCCTAATAGATTTTGGAATTTTGTCGCTAAAGCACCTGAATCTATTCATTTTGTTGTCCGTTTATACTCTAATAATGGTACGGCCAAAAGTCTTCGCCACATTCCAGGACATAGTGTTAATACATATGTATGGAGAAATGCGGAAGGTAATCGAAAGTATGTAAAGTATCATTGGTACCCATTTGAAGGTGTACAGTACATTACTAATAAAGAAGCAATTAAACTAGCTGCTGAAAATCCTGATTATAGCGGGAAAGATTTATATGATGCTATTGAAAATGGTAAACCAGTGGAGTATGGTTTATACGTCCAGCTCATGGATCCGAAAGATGAAGCTTACCTATCTTATGATCCTTTAGATGACACAAAAGTATGGGATGAACAGGCGTATCCTCTCATACCAGTCGGGAAAATGGTATTAAATAAAAATCCTGAAAATTTTATGGAACAAGTAGAGAAAGTCGCATTCTCCCCTTCTAATTTACTGGATGGTGCAGAACTATCAGATGATAAAATGCTGCAAGGGCGCGCTAACATTTACAGTGATTCACAAAGAAGAAGAATTGGTCCCGAATTTCGCAAATTAACGATTAACCAACAGCAAGATTGGACACCCGCTAATCAAATTACAAGCGGTGATGGAAGGTACGTTGAAGGTAAACTTGAAAGAACTTCTATAACAAAACAGAATGACTTTACGCAGGCTGGTGAATTTTATACGAAGTTAAAACCGATAGAAAAAGAACATCTCGCTGAGAACTTAGCTAGTGATTTGAAAGTTATATCCGATGATATTAGGGAGATCGTTTTGGGGTATTTCAATCAAGTATCAACTGATTTGAAAACAAGCATTGAGACAGAAATGAAAGAGCATTAAGAAGATTAAAGTATTCTTTACGAATGAGAATTCAAATCTATATTAATTATTTTCTTGTCAAAATCCAATGAGATTATTTAATTTAAAAATATAAAGCCAATATATCCCTGTTCTATAATTAGAACAGGGATATATTGATATAGTTTAATTTTTAACATTACATACTTTATTTTGCTAAAAATGCAATAAGTTTCCTTTCAAAATAAATTATAGTAAACTATTTTACTTGTACCGTATAATTCCCTGTTCCACCACCATACTTATATACACTTAAGTAATATTTCCCTGGCTTTGCATTATAATTTCCAAGCAATTTGTTTCCATCACATTTTGTTGCATAAGCTACATAATTATTTAGATCTGATTCAGAATATAATACCCAGTTCAGTCCAAGATTTTGTTCGTTCGTAACAGAAATTTGTAAATCTTTTTGATCCTTTACATCAATAACAAATTTATCCCCCTGATCTTGATCGCTCAAGGTTCCTCTTAACAAAATATTCAAAGATAGTGGGTTTGCTGTTTCAAATGAATTATTTGGTTCTTTTTCTACAGCCGTACCTTCTTCCGTATTCACTCCGCTAAACACAACATCATATTCATATTGCCCAGCATTATTTACACGGTAATTTACAAAATAAGCAGTCAATGTTTTATATCCAGTCCACTCTTTTCCTGAAAGACGTTTCAACATATCATTTGTTGCTTCATTCATCACTTTCCAGTCCTCAACTTCTCCTTTAGCCGCACTTCCTGTATATGTCCCCTGTAGTGTAAATGTATTAAAGAATTGTGATTTATTCTTTGTTACTTTCACATCTTTTAATTTCGCTTCATTTGTAATATCTGAAGTAATGTCGGAAAGCGATTTTGGATCATGCTGAGTTAAATACTCATCTGATACTTGTGGAATTGTATACTTATCGCGATTATCAATAAGCATTTGCATATAAGATTGATATTCTTCATTTAACTTATTATCTTTGCTTAATGTAGCACGGTATGCATCGTAACTTGAAACATCATTTGCGCGAATCAAATCATGCACTTTATCGAACATTTCAGGGCGCTTATTATACATATATGATTGCAGCGCAAACGAATAATTATAAAAATCCCACGTTCCATATTTCGCATTTAATGTTTGTGATGCTGTATAACGTTTTGCAGGATCATTAGATAACCCACCAATTATACTTTTTCGCGGTACTACACTATCTAATCGCGTTGCACCTGCAAAGAACTCTGCGTTTCCTTCTTCAAACCATGTTAAACGTTCATTTTGATACATTTCTCCTTGTCCCCATAATCCCTGAACTTCGTACCTTCCCTGTAAGTAGTGCGTAAATTCATGGCGGAATAATTCTTCCAAACTATAAATACTTTGCTCTGGTGTACGTTCATATGTAAAGAAAGTCCCTGTCCCTTCAATATAAATCCCACCATTATTCGTTTCATATCCGTACAGTTGACGATTAAATTGATACTCATCTGGGCTATTATAAATAACCATCGTTAACACATCATCAGCATGTCCACTTTCAAGTGGTTTATCGCTACCAACTGTACGATAAAATTGAGAACGCACTTCTTTTGCCGCCCAGTATAGACGTTTAATTTTCTCTTCGCTAACTTTATCCCCAGCTTTAAAGACAATTGCTCCATCATCAAACGTATACGTTTTCGGTAAATATTTCTTTTTACCCTCTTCTCGAATTTGATCTAAATTTACAGTTTTTCCGTTTGCATCTATTCCTCCATAATTTGTAGTAATTTGTTCTGCCGCAACAAAGTATTGCTCTCCTAAATATGGATAAATTCGCATTGCATCTGTAACAACTTGTTGTCCTTTTGTCGGCGTGCTATGAAGCTTGCCCAATCGTCCAGCATAGTAAATCCCATTATTAATTAACCATCCGTTTTTATTTGTTACTGTACCAAGTAGTGCAAAACGATTTACTTCATTAATAAAGTTATCAATATTTCGAAACCACATCGTATCTTTTGGCTCTTTTCCAGTCGTGTACATATCCGTCTGAATATCAAAGTCAATTCCCTTCATCAACTCATATATAGCGTCTCCTTTTGTTCGATCTTCAATGAAAGTTGCAAGATTATCATTATATTGTTTAAAAATTTCACCTGCATATAAAACCGTTTCAACATCTGCTGATGCATTTCCAATTAATTTTCCATATGATGCAATTACTTTATTTTGTTCTGATGTACCAAGTTTGAAATTTGGATTTTTTGCAATTGTTTTTAAAGCTGGTAAACATTTATCATGGTAGCTACGCTCATTTAGTTTGCTTAATTCATCATGGTAAAAACCTAAATAAAATGCTGCACGTAGAGCTTCTACTAATGTTTCAATCCCTTTTGAATCATCTTTCGTATAAGCTTGTCCTTGTTCTGCTAGTTTATTAATAATTGCTTGCATTCGACTATCATCTTGATAGAATTTAAGACTATCACTATTAAACTGAAATAATTCTGGAATTTGATACCATTTAATTGTCACAAGAAGATCAGTTAATTGTTTATTATTTAATTGATTTAACTCAGCCATTGAATACTTTTTTTCTTCAGCTAACGGTTTAATATTATCGTTTGGTGCTAGTGGACGCTGCGATAAATCCGCTAATTTTAACCGTTTTGTAAAAGATGCATTTTCTTGTACTTTTGAAGGGTGCGCCAATTCATCAACAGATTTCTGTATTCCTACCGGCTCCATTTGTAATACATTCTTCACATTTTTCTCTTTTGTCTCTGCTTGAATTTGCAAACCATTACATGTTATTGTCACTAGTCCAACACCAAGAATCCACTTAGAAATTTTCGAATATTTAACCATACCATTGCCCCCTAATGATTTAAAAGAAAATTCAGAATTTTTAAACCGAAAATCTACTTATTTGTATATATTTACAGTTCCGCTATAAATACAACTATGATTAATAATGCAATAGTAGCTTGTTTTATACTATTACGAGTACAGATTCCTTACATACAATCTCCCTTCCTTACATTTAATACAAGCAAAAACTGTGCCAATCATATTTCTTATGCATGGCCAATATTCTTTTATAAATACTGTAGAATAAAATATACATAGGTGGTTCGGCAATGTATAAATCATTTGACACAAAATCTAATGTTTATGAAGAACAAATTCATTGAATGTTATAAGTTCATTAGCCAGTACATAATTTCCAACTAAAAACATCCCCAATTTTTAAATCTCTCAAAAAAAGGTAAACAAACATATTCCATAAAGCTAATATGTTCGTTTACCTTTTTCTATTTCAAATCAACAGCAAAATATCGTTGAATAAAAACAGCATGAATAAGTATTTTGTTATTCATTTCTCTTTTTTATATAATCTTTTTCACATTGCAAAGGCTTGAATTTCACTTTTTTCCCTTTCTTCTTTTTCGTTTTTATAACGAGCCATTCCCCTTTTTCAACGTCTAGTTTTAGGCGTTTCATTACATTGATATTATCTTTTTCTTTATAAAGTAAAAATGCTTCTTGCGCCCTCACAAATAAGCTGGGCTGTTCGCTAAATCCACCACTATCATAAATTTTAGTTAGCGAATTATAATAAGAATCATTTTCCTTTCCACCATACATCAAATGGGCAGCCTCCAGATCTCTTTTACTTACTTCCCAAAAACTATGTTCATCAATATTTAAATTAAATGTGGATTTAATGTCCTGTATTATATTCTTCACATACTTTTCATCTCGAACTTTTCTTTCTTCGAGACAATCCGAAGATAACCTTGGTGCATCTGATTGGGAATGTACAACGTGTTGTATCGATACACACAGAATAAATATGCTTAAAATGTAAAATATTTTTTTCATATTTACATATCACCTCAAATGATTTAGATACTATATCATTTGAGGCTTACAATATTCTTATACTAATAATGTAAAAGGCCCTATAATTTAGACTATTATAGGGCCTTTCCTTTTAATATTGCTTTATTAAATTCACCAGCGAAGCCAGTACCTTACTACTTTTCACATCATATAATCCTATAGGTGTTACTCGTATAAAAGGCAAGTGCGTCGCAGAAAAGAATAAAATTGTAAATGCTGGATCATCATACGCGTAGCCACGCTCTTGTAGTAATTTCACCATCTGTTTCTCTTCCTGTATTAATTCACTCATTTTTAAATTAGACATAATCCCGAGCAATGGTAATGCTATTTCGTGTAACACTTCATTGTTTTCTGCTACGACCATTCCACCACCGAGCTCTTTTACTCTACGAAAAGCTGTAAGCATATCTTCTTTACTTTTTCCAATGAGAATCATATCACCTGTGCCGGAATAAGAACTAGCAAGACCACCTAATTCTTTCGCAAAACCTTTTACAACTGTATTTACTCGCCAAGTACCATCACGAGCAATCATCATGAGGAAGCATTCATCATGATCTGTGGATAATTCATCACAGTCTATATTGATTTCACTAGTATATGGTTTTGTAATAACGTTATTTAATAAGTGTATCCCCGTTTTATTAGAGAAAATCATATCCTCTTTTTCTATTGACCAATCTAATGATAATGGAGTTACTTTATATTTACTCCAGTCTATATGTAATGCTTCATGCGTATTTACACCGTCACGCTTCACCCATTTCCCCTTTGCAAGGACACTAATTGGTACTGGGTTTTCTTTACTTTCTAAAATATTGATATTAGCAATTCTACCTGTCGCAATCGAACCATGTACATGTTCCATATTATAATAGCGAGCAATATTATAACTTGCCATATGGTATGCATCTATTACTGGCACTCCTTGTTTTATCGCGGTAGAAATCATTACGTTTGTCATTCCATTTTCATAAAACGAAGGATGTGAGCCGTCTGTAGTAAGTATAAATCTATCAAACTGTTTCACGCCTAATTCCAACAATTCTTTTAATAAAACTTCTAAATCCGGTCTAATGGAAGAATTTCTAAGAGAAACGGTGTAACCTTGCATAAGACGAGTGAAAGCTTCCTGCCCTGTCATCGCTTCATGATCACAATCTGTACCTAACAGTTTTAACTTCGCTAAAGTCGTTTCAGATGCACCCGGAAAATGGCCTTCTACTTTCTTCTGCAATCGCTTCGTTTCCTGCACCCAAGTTAACATTTCATCATCACCATGTAATAATTTTGGCCATGCTGTTAACTCCCCACCTTGAAGAACAGCTTCTTGTTTCAGCCATTCTATTATTTCTTTACTATTAAACAAAGATTCCCCGTTTTGCAATTCAGTCTGTCCATCAAAACGGCACCACCAATACATAGTGGCTGGAATCTTTTTAAATTCCTCTAATAAACGAAATGATTCTTCACGTTTTAATGTGAAAAATAGAGTTAAATTATCATTAATAAAAGTCGTTGTCCCAAATTGCATCGCATGATTTGCTAGCGTCTCTGGGTTATACAACTGATATGGATGTGCATGCGGTTCTATGTAACTGGGAACGACATACTTTCCATCACAATCAATGACTTCACATTTATATAGTTGCTCTGGCAACTTTTCTCCTACATATATAATACGGTCATCATAAATCCAAATATTTGCTTGCATCCATTCACGTATATAGGAATTTAAGTATGTTGCATTCTTTAATAATTTGTGTGGACTTCTTGTACCGTCTATTATTTCAACATGTTCTCGTAATTGCTTGTTACTCCATCTAAACTGATTTTGTCCCAATGTATTTCACTCCAAATCAATTTACTTTTTTATTAAAACAAAATAATTAACAAACTAAAGTATTATCCATTCATAACTCCCCTGTATAGCCCCTATACTTCTCATTATACGGAATACTCTCAAAAATAACAATTTTCAAAACAAACAACACCTCTTTGTCCCACAACAAAAAGGATGTCATGCAACTGACATCTTTTTTAAACTAAACTATAAGATTGAATTGCACTTTGAAATACACTTGTATCATATTTATGTTCTACATATACTTAATACCATATTATGAATGTTAATACTGTCCTTATTTGTGAAATTTAAAAAGCATCTCTTTTATTTACAGCTATTGCAGAAACCTATTCGCTTTTTCTTCATCTATTTATTAAATTCAACTTGCATCATTTTATCAAACTGTGTAAGAATATCAACCGGACCTAAAGAATTAACATTGACAGCAAATGTATGCTTGCCTCCAATTACTCCACCAGCAAAAGTCATAAACCCAGGAATTGATCCTCCGTGCCCCCATACTGAGACACCATTTGGAAGTTTAGTCTCATAGATTCCAAGACCATATCCATCCCCAACCCCTTTTCCTTCTACAGGAACTGTAGTAAGCATTTCTTTTAGCTCGCGTTCCTTCAGTAACTTACCACCGAGTAAAGATGAAAAGAATTTGTTTAAATCATCCGCATTAGAAATCATATCTCCAGCTGCATTAGCTAAACTCGGATTATAATACGTAATGTCTTTCAACTCGCCTGTTTCTTCCATTTTCACATATCCACGAGCATGATTCTTTCCTGGGATGACGGGTGAATTTCCTGGTAAAAACGTATTTGGCAAGTCCAGAGGTTCAATAATTCGCTTTTCAATTTCTTCCGCATAATTATTACCAGTTATTTTTTCAATAAGCATTCCCAATATTACATATCCTGTGTTTGAATACAACCAGTCTTTGCCCGGCGAGAAATCTGGAGGCAGAGAAAGGCCTATTTTCACTATTTCTTCTGCTGTATACGTTTTTTTCGAATTCATTACGTCAGCGTCTTTTGACTTTAAATATTCAGCGATACCACTCGTATGATTCAAAAGTTGTCGTATCGTAATTTGATTTCCATCATACCCATTTCCTTGCACGAGACCCGGCAGCCACTTTTCAATTGGATCGTCAAGTTGTACGCGATTTTCTCCTACTAATTGAAGAACAGTCGTGGCGGTAAAAGTTTTCGTCACACTACCAATCCGAAAGCGAAAATCCGATTTCACCGGTTTCTTTGTAATTAAATCCGCCACGCCAGCAGTATAACTATTAACTTTCCCTTTATTAGACGTCTTAGCTAATACCCCTGGTGCCCCAATTTGTATTGTTTCCTGCATTACTTGTTTCCATCCATTCCGATTCTTTTGATTAGGTTCTTGTGACGAATTAGAAATATTTTGAGTAGACTCTGCTTTCACAGTAAAACCAGGTGTAGATAGAGTAGTACCCGCTAATAAAACTGCTAAACTTGCCAACTTAATTTGATTACGTGTTTTCATAAGGCTTTCTCTCCTCTATTAATATCGTATTGATTCAAGCTATACTTTCATCCTATACGATAAATCTCTCTTTTTTCTTATTCATTCCTTACAAAATACTTACGTTTAAATTTAAATAGGGTAAACTGAGGTAGAGTTATGCATGCAAATAAAAAGAGAACATGTATTCACTTTTTATGTAAACATGTTCTCATAAACATTTAAAATTCTATATCAGCTTTTCATCCTATTCTTTACACAACTAATCTAAATTCCTTTTTACCAGCCTGCACTAGCATTCATACCATTTCCAATAATAGAAAGTAATAACGGCCATAATACTGGTCCTAATGTAAGAAATACATTTAGAAGTATGAGCATTCTATATCCAACGGTGAAATTGTGATTTTTACGATTAACAAATACTAAACTGATTAATGATATTATAGTCGTTAAAAATAATACTAACATTAGCAACCAATACCACACCATTAAACTAAGACTCCATGGTGTTAATAGCTCATGTATGATGCAAAATGAGATTCCTAATACTGCAAAACTAAAGCTAGTCACCGCTGTTTTTATAAGCCATTTATTTAATTTTTTATCGTATGTATTTTTACAGTATAAATCTATTAAAGTATATAAAGATAAATATGACATTAATACGCCTATCCAAGATAATAACCAATCACCGTCCCCTTGAAATAATAAGAACAGCAACCAACACATACCTACTGCTGAAAAAACAAAGGAAATAAGTATGCTTTTTAATACCGATTTCATTATAGTTCACACCCTTAAAAAATTTAAAAATAAATTATAAGTTATTATTTACATGCTGACCGTGTAACTTTTAACTCTAATACATTTCTTTTTCTTTCTATTTTAATAAAACAAGGATAAATACATTAAAAAATTAAATATACATTAACACAAAATTAAGTATAAGTAAAACAAATTAATTTACACTTAATTCACTTCACTTATTTAAAGGCGATTACATACATGAAGAAGAAGAATAATAATGTTGATTAAAAAATTGTAACAGAATTAACTAATATAACCATTTCAACCTTAAATTGAAATAAAAAAGATGACCTCAGCCACACGCTAAAGTCATCTTTTTCTACCTTCTTATTTTACTAACTCTCCATTATAAGCTTTTATATTAAGCGGAGCAGTTAAAAATTGTGCTGCTTTACTAACGAAAGATGTGAAGTGTTCACTCGTATTATGGCTCGCAACTGCTGCTTCATCTTTCCATACTTCTACCATCGTATAAACACTTTCTTTTTCTGTATCTTTATATAAGTCATAAGATACATTTCCACTTTCTTCTCTTGAACCGTGAATGAGTGGCTGAATTTCTTCTAAAAATGCTTGTTGTTTTGCTGGATCTACTTGAAATATTGTGTGAATAATAATCATGGTGTTTCCCCTTTCATATTCCACTTATTTCTTTAAAATTACTTCCACTCTGCAACTTTTTCAATTGGAAGACGTACTGATTGGTAACCACTGTCAGCAGCTTTTCCGATTGAAATTAACATAACTGGTACGTGACGGTCTTTATCTAGTCCGAAAGCTTCTGCGATTTGATCTTTCTCAAAACCACCAATTGGACAAGTGTCATAGCCGTGAGCACGAGCTGCTAACATAAATTGCATTGCTACAAGACCACCGTCAATTAGTACTGTGTCTTTCATTACTTCTGGTGTAACCATTGAGAAATAAGCTGAAAGTTTTTTCATTTGATCCTCTTTTACTTCAGCTGGCATAAGTCCGCGCTCTACTGCTGTACCATAAATTTCTTCTGCGTTATCAAAGTTGTTTAAGTCACCGAATACAGCGATCATTGCTGAAGATGTTTCTACTTGAGATTGATTGAATTTCGCAAGTGGTGCAAGTGTTGCTTTTGCTTCGTCACTTTCAATCACAAGGAATCTCCATGGTTGCATGTTTACTGAAGATGGTGCAAGTGTTGCTTCTGTAAGAATTTCTGTCATTTCTTCTTTGCTAATTTTCACTGAAGGGTCGTACTTACGAATTGAACGACGTCCTGTTAAAATTTCGTTAAAATCATTTGTTTTTACTGAGTTAGTCATAGTTGTATTCTCCCTTTTTTATAATTCTTTTATATTTTCTTGAATGTGGTTTAACATATTTAAAAGATTGTCGCGTTCTTCTTCACTTAATCCTTTAAATGCAGATGCTGCAAAACGTTCTTTTTCCTCTTGAAACGCTTGAATTTTATTTCGTCCCTCTTCAGTAAGAGAAACTAACGTAATTCTGTTATCATCTGGATTTTTACGTCTTACAATCATCTCATTGGCCTCAAGCTGCTTTAAATGCCTCGTTATCGCAGCATTATCAATATTCACTTCTTGCTGAAGTGCTTTTTGACTAATTTCACCTACTTCATATAACTGAAGTATAAGCTCTAATCGAGACTGGCTCATACCCGTACACCCTTCAAATTTCGAACTTACTTCTTTATTTAGAAAGTGTAATTTATATAAAATAATCGCTTCTTTTGAGCATGAACTTGTCAAATTACCCCTCCTTTACAATCAAAATAAAAACATTTGATGTATCAATAGTTGATATGTCAATTAATATAATCTATATCGATTTAGAATGCAAGCATTTTGTTTTCATTTTATTTTTTCCAAATTAAGGCGCTTTGTAGCGTTACAAATAATGTTAATTGCACTATAATAATACTAATTTAAAGAACTGGAGAGTGATTGATAATGCGGCAATACACAAATAGAAATGAGGAAATGAAAATGGAAAATGAAATGAGGATATTGATATATGACAACAATAAATATAGGGATTGTCGCGCACGTAGACGCTGGCAAGACGAGTTTGACTGAGCGTATTCTTTATGAAACGAATGTGATTAAAGAAATTGGCCGAGTAGATAGTGGTAATACACAAACTGACTCAATGGAATTAGAAAGACAACGCGGAATTACGATTAAAGCATCTGTCGTTTCTTTCTTTATTGATGATGTAAAAATAAATGTCATTGATACACCTGGACACGCTGATTTTATCGCTGAAGTGGAGCGATCATTCCGCGTTCTAGACGGTGCGATTTTAGTTATCTCTGCCGTTGAAGGTGTGCAAGCACAAACAAAAATTTTAATGCGAACATTACAGAAACTAAACATACCGACAATTTTATTCGTTAATAAAATTGATCGTAGTGGAGCAAACACTGAAAAAGTTATGAAACAAATAAAAGAGGTTCTTTCAAATGAAGCATTCCCCTTCTACTCTGTTCTAAACGAAGGAGCGAAAGAAGCCCGGATCATTGAATATAAATCATATGACGATTGTATGGAACTGTTAGCACCATTTAATGAATCATTACTTGAGTCATATGTAAATAACGAAATAATACCGGACGCACTATTAAGAGAAAAACTAGAACAGCAAATACAGCAAGCAAGTGTGTATCCAATCTTTTTCGGTTCAGCAATGACAGGTATAGGAGTAACAGAACTACTTGACAAACTTCCGGCCCTAATGCCGGCTCTTACATCGGCACAAGAGGAACCATTATCCGGTGTTGTTTTTAAAATTGAACGTGAACCTTCTGGAGAAAAGGTTGCTTATATAAGAGTTTTTTCAGGTAGCTTACATGTTAGAAAATATGTTGATATACAGCGCGATGAGTCTCTACCACATAAAGAAAAGATTAAAAAAATGTGTATGTTTCATAGCGGAAATGCTGTTCAATCTACTATCGTTCCTAGCGGAGAATTTTGCAAAGTGTGGGGACTGAATGATATAAAAATTGGTGATATTATTGGTGAACGTACGGATTATATAAAAGATATTCACTTTGCCGAACCACAAATGGAAGCTTCCATTGATGCAGTATCAAAAGAAAGAATTCATGATTTATACGCTGCACTTATGGAGCTATGTGAAGAAGATCCACTTATTAAAGTGTGGAAAGATGATGTTCATAATGAACTATACATTCGCCTTTTCGGTGAGGTACAAAAAGAAGTAATTGAAACAACACTTTATGAGAAATATAATTTGCAAGTTACTTTTTCAAATACGCGAGTTGTATGTATCGAGAAACCAATTGGCTTAGGCAATTCTGTTGAAGTAATGGGTGAAAAAGAGAATCCATTTTACGCAACAGTCGGATTCAAAGTTGAACGTGGTGAACTTAACTCTGGCGTAACATATCACTTAGGGGTTGAACTCGGATCACTACCTTTAGCATTCCATAAAGCGATTGAAGATACGGTATTTCAAACGTTAAAACAAGGATTATATGGATGGGAAGTTACAGATATTATCGTCACGTTAACACATACTGGTTATGCTAGTCCTGTTACAACAGCAAGTGACTTTAGAAATTTGACACCGATCGTATTAATGGATGCTTTAAAGCAAGCTGAAACATATGTATATGAACCAGTAAATGAGTTTGAATTAACTGTACCGGAGCACGCAATTAGTACTGCAATGTATAAACTCGCTGCCGTTCCAGCAACTTTTGCAGAGCCTATATTCCATTACAATTCTTATCAGTTAACAGGATCATTACCTGTTGCGAAAACAGAGAGTTTCAAACGAATACTACATTCATTTACAGAAGGAGAAGGCATATTTACAACGAAGCCAGCTGGTTTCACAAAGCTTATGGCTCCCTTCCCTACTCGAAAACGTGTTGATTATAATCCGCTGAACCGAAAAGATTATTTGCTTCATGTGTTGAAGGCTTATTAAAAGTAAAAGAGGTGCAATTCGCACCTCTTTTTGCATGTATTGATAAGTTATTTTTTCCTAACAACTTCTTTAAGCTTTTCTATTATATTTGCTATCGCTTCAATTGAATTCTCTGTTTCATATTCCCCAACATTTACAGAATGATTTGCATTTTTGACAACGTCGATCGTTAAATTCGTTTTATATAACTGATCAATTTGATTTGCATTATAATGGTGATCTTTATCCCCAATAACTAAAAGCCCTTCGTGACTACTATGTAAAATAGAATCAAAAATAGATTCAAAAGTTAGTAAAGGTGTAAGTACTATCATTTTTGACTGTAAAAAATCGTCTCTCCTCATTAAATCATTTGCAATCGGAATTGTTCCGAGTGATTTCCCTAAAAACAAAGTCTCGTTGTATTGCTCATCTTTTAATACTTCTTTCATTATAGGATGAATATCATCCACCATTACTTTCGTTACTTCTTCCATTGGTTTATTCATTAATTGTCCATCAAAGGAATAATGAATATGTATAACATCTATTTTATGTTCAAGCATTAACATCGTTGCATAATAAAATAACGGTTTATCGTAATTGTATCCTGAACCTGAGAACATAAAGCAAATCCTACTAGAACCTTTTTCGATATGTGTGTAACGAATTACTTTATCATCTATATGTATTTCTTTTTTAGTCCCCTTCACCCTTTTCCCCTCCGAATACATTTAATTTTGTAAAACGATATGTTCTGTATGAACTGCTATATCCTTTACTTTCTCTTTTATAAATGCAGGCTGTAAGTTATATGCATGTAACTCTTCTACCGGCACCCACTTAAACAAATATGTTCTATCCTCTTCTTCCAAAATATATTCATCCGCTCCATTTGCAGGTAATTCATGTAGCTCTACTTCATAATAAAAACTAATCTCATGAAACTTTTGCTCAGAAAGTGTAAAGAAATTTTCTACTGTCCATATTAATCTCTTCTCTTTCATAGGAACAGCTAGTTCTTCTGCAAGTTCTCGTTTTAACGCAGCTTCACTATTTTCTAGCATTTTCACTCTTCCGCCTGGTACATACCAATAATCTTCCCCTTTGTTTTGAAGAATAAGTATTTTATTATCCTGTTTACAAATTGCTCCAACGCGGTAATTAAAACATGTTTCCTCAACTTTAAACGTAAGATCCATCCGTAATGCCCCCTCATATAAATATCGAATTATTACAAAACAATTATGTAATTACTGTACAAATAAGGTTACTAAATTTATTCACTTCATTCAATGATTTTCGAATTTTCTAAACTATTATTTTTCATCATTACAAGTGTATATACATATGTTACAATCATATTGCACACTAGAAAACATTATGGGGGTACGGATGGAAACGTTATTAATCCAGCAAACTGAGAAATCAAATAAGTTTTGGAAAATCGTTGTGAAAGAAAAAGACTATGTTGTGTTTTACGGAAAAATTGGCACAGCTGGCAGTGTGAAAGCGAAAGAGTTTGAAACAGAAGAAGAATGTATGAAAGAAGCTAATAAACTAGTTGCTTCCAAACGTAAAAAAGGATATATAGACCCTATTCAAGGGGAAGATTACATAAAAGAAAAGACGATAACCGAAGAAGAATTTTGGGAACTACTTCATCGGACAAAAACGAAAGGTGAGGACCAAGAAGAACAAATAGAATGGCTTACTTCCCACCTTGCTAAACGTACAGTACATGAAATTGTAGCTTTTGATACGCATATGCATCGTATTTTGAAAGATTCCTATACCACCCGTTTATGGGCAGCAGCCTACATTATTATGGGTGGCTGTTCAGATGATACTTTCGATTACTTCCGCGGATGGTTATTATATCAAGGAAAAGAGACATACGAAGCTTGTATTGAAAATCCAGAACGATTAATTCCTGTATTAGAAAACTTGAGTGAGTATGACGTCCCAGAGATTGAAGAACTTACTCTATATTTCGGGCAAGAAGTTTACATGGAGAAGACTGGGGATGAAGATGATACTTACTTTACACTATACCATGTCTTAACAAATGAAGAGTTTGAGGAAGTTGATATCGAGTTAGATTGGGATGAAGACGATGAGGAAGGTTTAAAAAAGATGTTTCCTAAGCTATGGGAGATGTACGGGGAAGAACCGATTGAGTGGTAGATTCATATTAGGACTCTGTTTAACCAATAAACAGAGTCCTTTTTTCACAAGATTCTTATTTAAACTCTCTTTATTCCATACCACTTATCCAATAACATCTTTTCTCTTTCCCTTGAAATCCCTGCTTTTAATTCCCAATTCTCCATACTCTTCATCCACTTATACACATCTGTAACTGTATGTTCTAAACTTCTAAAAGTAAGTCCTTCTTTAACAGCACTTGCAATACTAATAGAAAACCCACCTTTCCACGGCTTCGTTTCCCCTTCTAATGGAAAAGTTTCTGGAATCCATAAAGGCATTTCTGTCCAAGGCTGCACATTATGTTCACTCATAAACGATTCGTCTACCCAAATGAATTCAGCATCGCTATTCGTAACCTTTTTACACGTATTTAGTAGCTCTTCCATCGTCAATTCATCATTCGGACCTGTTATATTAAATGTTCCTGCTTTATTATGTTCTGCCATATCGAGTCCAAATCTCGCGACATCTTTTATGTCAACTAATTGCACTGGACGATTTTTTCTTCCTGGTACTAACACTTTTCCGCCCTTTGCTACACGCTGAACCCAGTATGGAAGTCGATCTGTATAATCAAACATTCCTGAAAGAAGTCCTGCTCTTACGTGTAAAACACGCCCCGGCCAATACTTCTCTGCTTCTTTTTCGCATAATACTTTCAGTGCACCATAATGCTCATAAGGAGATATTTCACCATTTTCTACAGTCTTTATTTGCTCAGCCGTCGGTTCAGGTTGTAATATATAGTCTTCTTTTATGTCATGCGGAATCCAATCTTTATATACGGAAAGGCTTGAGATGAATATATAGTGTTCAATATTATCTTTAAGTACTTCTCCAACATTTCTAATGTGATGTGGAGAAAACCCACATGTATCCACGACAACATCCCATTTTCGATTTTCTAAACTGGATACATCACCATTTCTGTCCCCGATAAGCTGCTCCACTTCAGGAGAATTTTCTTTATTTGTTCCGCGGTTAAATAATGTAACTTCATGCCCTCTCTGTAAAGCCTCTTCTACGAAAGCTCTTCCTAAAAATCGTGTACCACCTAGAATTAATATCTTCATAGTTCTCCCCCATTCATGATTGAAAATCCTTTCTTTTGTTAAACGATTTTTTGTTGTGGAAAGTTACGGGGAAAGCTTAATTTTTTCTACAAGTTCAATATATGTAATTTCGACACTTTTTCTATGTTAAAAACAATAATATAGAAATATTCATTCTGTCGATTTCCATTTCATATATAATTAAAATATCGGATATTCGATTAACCACTTATACATACTTAGGCAGGTGAAAAATATTAATAAACACATAGTTTATCATTCAACATTATGTATTTATTTTCTCACATCACTTGTATATATCATTGTAAATGTCAAGATAAACATGTACATTTTCGCTTGTTTAAGCATGTACAAAATC